>NZ_LIQQ01000114.1 GCF_001418565.1 Streptomyces graminilatus
GCGCGCGGGCGCGCGCCTGCGTTCGCGCGCACGCAATCGCAGGCGCGCGCCCGCGCGCGAGACGCCACCCCTACCCGCCAGTACGAATGCCTCCGATCCCCGGCCGGAAAGAATGATCATGATCAAGGCTGTCATCCGTGACGTCGCCGGACCGCTCGTCCTCCTGGGCCTGTCCGGCGAGAACGTCACCCGCCTCATGGCCGGCGAGCCCATCGCCGTCAACCTCGCCCAGCTCGGCCTGCCACCCCTGCGCATCGCCCTCACCGCAGGCCGCACCGAAGCCGACATCATGGATCAACTCGAACAGCAGTACGGGCCGCTGCCGTTCACCTGCCCCCGCTGCCGACGCGCCTCCCGCCACCCCGACGACAAGCGCTACGGCTACTGCGGCCACTGCCACGCCTACACCGGAGCCCCGTCATGAAGCAGCCCGCCACCGAAGACCTCGCCGCCGTCCGTCAGCAACTGCGCGAAGAGATCAGCGAGGCCCGCGGCGCCCTCAAAGACCTGCATCGCGAGATCCGGGCCGCACGAGAGGCCGCCGAGACCGTCCGCACCGTCGCCGCCGAGCTCGCCGAGACCCACGTCCGTCCCCTCCTGGAGGCCGAGGTGGTCCGCCAGGTCGACCTCCTGCGCGAGGAGACCAGCGGGCAGATGCGCAAGTCCGTCGCCAAGGTGATCGCCGAGTTCGACACGCTGCGCGATCTCCTCCTCGGGGTCCAAAGGCCCGCCGACAGCCGCGAGGAACGCTCCATCCCCGAGCTCCTGCAGGACCCCGCGATCCTCGCCCGCGCACAGCGCAAGATCCGCGAGGCCGACCGTGGCTAGCTGCCCCATCTGCCCCCGCACCACGCCCGACGGACAGCACCTGTGTCTCGTCCACTCCGGGGAACTCCGTGCCTGGCTCGCCGAACTCCCGCGCCAGGCACGCCTCTTGGCCGAGTTCCTGACCCCCTCGGCGAGCCCCGCAGCCAGCCGGATCGGCGGCACGGGCCGAGCGACCGCCCCCATACCCGTCGACCTCCGCGTCCTGGTCCTCCTCGGCCCCGGCCACGCCGACCCGCCCACCGGCCCCTCCGCCGACGAGGACAGCGACGACACCGTCCCCATCCTCGCCCTCCTCGGCGCCTGGGCCGGCCACATCGCCTACCACTACCCCTCCGTCGGCTGGCACCCCCACCGCGACCCCAACGCCACCCTCTACGTCCTGCCCTGCGAACAAGCCCGGCCCGCACACGGCGAGACCATCACCGGCTGGTGCACCTGGCTGGTCGCCTACCTGCCCTTCGTTTTGAGCCTGCCGGTCGCCGTCGACCTGCACCGGGGCCTCGGCGACCTCATCCACCGCATCCGCAACCTCACCCACGACGTCCCCCACGACCATCCGCAGGCCGCCAACTGCCCTGCGTGCAAAGCCTTCGCGCTCGTACGGACCGACGGCATATGGGCCATCCACTGCCGAGCCTGCGGCCACCGCCTCGAACCCGACGCGTACGACGTCTACGCCGCCGCCGTCCTGCACGCCGTCCAGACCGACCAGGCGTCAACCCTTCCGTTGCTGCCCACGTCGCACGGACGATCCGGAAGGATGAGCGCATGACGCCGCGCGAGAGTGGAGCCACCGTGCCGACGATCTGGCGCGGCCCCGAGGACCTCCACTGGGAGGAAACCGGCGAGCGCTTCGACGAAACAGCACGCCAGTGGATGTTCGAATTCACCCCGGCCGTGCAGGACCCCGAAACCGGGCGCTGGGCAGCCACCGACTGCGGCGAACCCATCGAAGTGCCCCTACCGCGACGGCAGGAGGCGTACACCGAGGTCTCCGACGACCCGCTCGCCGAGCCCCGCATCGCCCGCCTCCACACACTCGTCACCGCACTGCTGGCCGACTACGAGACCCAGACCAGCCGCCCCCACCCGGCCACCGACGAGCTGCGCACCGCCCTCGAAGACGTCGCCCACATCCCCAAGCGTGAAAGTCGCCGCCGCCACGCCGCCGTCTGGAACGCCCGCAGACGCTGACCACATCACGTTGTCGTACCCCTGTGCCACACTGACCCCGCGACCGCATCACACGGCCCGCCACGACCCCCGTCGCGGCGGGCCGCCCGCGTTTCCACTGGACAAGATCGGCACTTAGCGTGAACATGGGGCCAGCGCCACTCGTGTGTCCACTCCACGGAACTCGCATCCCACCACCACACCTGCAGCCCCGGACCACCCCCCGGTCCGGGGCTGCAGCATCTCCACGGGCAGGAGGGCGCGCATGGCCGACCAGCTCTACACCGGCACCCAGGCCGCCCAACTCGCCACCCGCTGGCGACGCCAGCTCAGCGCCGACGCAGCCGCCGTCACCCCCAGCGCCATCTGCAACTGGCGCACACGAGGCCACCTGAAGGTCAGCGGCCTCGACGAACACGACCGACCGCTCTACGCCCTCGCCGACATCGCCCTCGCCGAGAAAGCCACCCGAGGCCGCGCCCTGCGCCTGGTCGGCATCGGCGCCCCGTAAGCCCTGCGGTGCTAGCCGTGACGCACCATAGGGGCATGGCAAAGAAGATGCAGAACCTGGGAATCGGCGTAGCGCTCGGGGCGGTCTGCGGGCAGGCTCTTGCGCACGCTGCTGAGGCCGATCGGCTTGGAAACAGCTACCGCGAACTCGCCCTCGCCCTTGGCGTTGAATCTCACATCGCTGAGACCATCTTCGACGGGCTCCGGCAATCGCCTCAGTGGGCTCACCTGAACGATCAGGCCATCTACGAAGAGGCAAGTCGCGGTTTGCGCGAGGTCTGGGCCAGACAGCCTTGACGCTGCCTGCCCGCGCCGCCGCCAGACCTACTCGCGGCCCCGCCGCCATGGCCGGCCATCGCCGCCCGGCCGCACCGTCACCTCCGGCACCTGCCCCGACCGACGCGCTCTCGTCGTTCCAGCCACCGCGCCCGCCATCAGGCACACAGCGGGCAGCAACAGCAGCCACCACTGCGTGATGACGGCGGCCAACACCAGGACCAGACCGACGGCGACCACTCCGAGCGCCCAGTCCGAACGTCCCTCAGCCACGGCAACCCCCTCCAGTTGTAGGCGCAGCACGATACGGAGGGAGACGCCGATGCCCAAGTCCCAGCGCTGGCGCGTCTGCTCGGTCCCTCGCTGCCCCGAGTACACGCAGCACGGCAAGTGCGACCAGCACCGGCGCGAGGCCGAGCAACAGCGAGGCAGCGCACGACAGCGTGGCTACGACCACGACCATGAGACGCGCTTCCGCAATCCCGTCCTCGTACGCGACCCGACGTGCGTGTGCGAGGACCAGGCCCACGGACACAGCCAGCCCTGCGGCCAGCCCTCCCGCCACGCCGACCACCACCCCCTCGACCGCCGCGCCCTCGTCGCCGCCGGCCTCGACCCCAACGACCCGCAGCACGGGCGCGGCCTGTGCGGCCCGTGCCACAGCAGGCACACCGCACGCGAGCAGCCCGGAGGATGGCACCGATGACCGGCAACGCACGGTTCGGACAGACCAGCGCGGACGCATTGGCCGCGATGAACAGCGGTGCTGAGCATCTGCGTCGCGCCATGACCGACGATGATCTGCGCTACGCCGGCGTCACCATGGCCGTGCATCGTCTCTACGCCGACCTGGAGCAGGAGATCGGCAAGACCCGCCGCGGGCGGCTCGCCCTGCGCCTGGCTGCACTGTGGTCACGGCTGAGCGCACCACGGAGCAGACGGTGAGCGGCACGCGGCCGATCGGTGACGCGCTCGACGCGCTCGGGATCGAGGCCACCCTCGACGACGGAGAGCTGGTGGCCGGCGCCATCGTCCTGCTGAAGGTCATCGACACCGACGGCGACATACGGCTGAGCATGGCCTACTCCGACGGCCTGGGCTGGATCGAGCGCGCGGGCATGATCCATGTCGCCGAGGTCATGGAGGGACAGTCGACCGGGCCTGCCAGCGACGATGAGCCGTGACACAGAGTGACACCGGGCCATGATCACCCTGGGGGGTGACCCCCGATCAAGATCGTCTGGGGGACCGCCGGGGAGGGCGCTCTCTGTCTGTACGGGTCTGGGAGGCCCGCAGACCGCGCCCAAACACCACGCACCGTAACCATGTCCGGCCGCAACGGCCGGGCAACCGACGACGTGCCGCAACGGCACCGTGGGGGTGATCGGCATGGCCGGAATGGGCCCTGCCCCGAAACCCAACGCCCGGAGGCGCAACGCCACCGTGGCGATGGTCGAACTGCCCGCCGCTGGCCGCGAGGGCGCAACGCCGCCGTGGCCCCTGCTCGCCGACATCGTCCTGTCGACACAGCGGGACACGGCCCAGCGGGCGGCCGATGAACTGGAACTGTCCCTGGCCGAGCCGAACCTGACCGGCCGCCGCCGGACCACCGTGCAGCGCAAGGCTGACGCGGCCCGGGAGGCAGCGGCCATCCTCACCGCCCAGCTCGCCGCGCAGGACCGGGTGGAGGCCGAGCTGTGGGGCCAGCTCTGGGCGCTGCCGCAGGCTGTCGAGTGGGAGCGCGCCGGCTGGACTCGGGAGGTGGCGCAGTACGTCCGCTGGAAGGCCCGCGCCGAGCAGGGCGACCTGGACGCGTCGAGGGAGGCCCGACAGATGGCGGACCGTCTCGGCCTGTCCCCGCTCGCGATGCTGCGGCTGCGCTGGAAGGTGTCTGCGGACGACACCGAGGAGCGTTCCTCGCGGCCTCGTCGACGGGCGGCGACCACTGGCCGACGGCCGGACGATCCGCGGGCCACTCTGCACGTGGTGGAGTGAGCCGTGGGCGTCCTGATGGTCCCCGCGCCGGACGCCGAGCCCTGGCCGACGCTGGGACCGCAGGTGTGCGACCTCATCGAGGAGCGGGCCGTCCACGGTCCGGGCGCCCTGCGCGGCCGGCCGTATGTCCTCGACAAGGAGAAGCGGGGGCTGATCTACCGCTGGTACGAGGTGTATCCGCAGGGCCATCCGCGTGCAGGGAAGCGCCGCTTCAAGCGCGTCGGTCTGTCCGTACGGAAGGGGACGGCGAAGACCGAGCTGGCCGCCGCGGTGGCGTTCGCCGAGCTGCACCCAGACGGTCCGGTGCGCTGCGACGGGTTCGACGCGGACGGCGAGCCCGTCGGCGTCCCGGTGTCGGACCCGTTCATCCCGATGGTCGCGTACACCGAGGAGCAGACGGAGGAACTGGCGTACGCGGCCCTGTACGTGATGGTCATGGAGGGGCCCGACGTCGACCTGTTCGACCCGGGCCTGGACCGCATCATGCGGTGGGGCGGCTCTGGGAAGGCCGTCCCGCTGGCGTCCTCGCCCGACTCCCGTGACGGTGCCCGTACGACGTTCCAGCACTTCGACGAGACCCACCGGTTCACGCTGCCTCGCCACCGGGGCGCGCATCAGACCATGCTGGCGAACATCCCGAAAATCATGATGTTCGACCCGTGGTCGCTGGAGACGACGACCACGTACACGCCCGGCGAGGACAGCGTCGCGCAGGGCACACACGAGTTCGCCGAGCTGATCGCGGCCGGTAAGTCGAAGGACCGAACGCTGTTCTTCTTCCACCGGGAAGCGGCCCCGCGGCCCGATGAAGACCTCTCGGACGATCAGCAGATCCGTGCCGCGGTCCGCGAGGCGAGCGGTCCCAGCATCGCGGCCTGGCCGGACTTCGAGGGCCAGGTCGACGCGATCGTCTCGCTGTACAACGCGCCGGACACTGACCGGGCGTACTGGGAACGTGTGTGGCTCAACCGGCGCGTGCAGGCGGGCCGTCAGGCGTTCTCCGTCGACCGGTGGAAGGAACTGGCCCGGCCCGATCAGCCGCTTCCGCCCAAGGGCGAGAAGATCGTGATCGGGTTCGACGGCGCCCAGTTCCGCGACGCCACCGCCCTCATCGCGACGCACCTCGCGACCGGGTTTCAGTGGTCGCTGGGCATCTGGGAGTGCCCGCCCGGCGCCAACGACCCCGGCGGCGAAGGCTGGGAGTGCCCCGAGGACGAGGTCGACGCCGCCCTGGTCGAAGCGTTCGGCACATGGGACGTGGTCCGTCTGTACGCCGATCCGCCGTACTGGGAAGGCATGATCAGCCGCTGGAAGGGCCGGTGGGGCGACAAGCGGGTCACCGAGTGGTGGACGAACCGGCTGAAGGCGATGGCGTACTCGCTGAAGGCCTACAAGGGCGCCATGCAGTCCGGTGCCCTCACCCACTCCGGTGACCCGGTCTACGCCCGGCACATCGCCAACGCCCGCCGGAAGATCCTCAAAATGCTGGACGAGCAGGGCCAGCCCCTGTGGGTGATCGAGAAGGAACGTCACCAGAGCCCCTTGTCGATGGACGGCTCGATGGCTGGCTGCCTGTCGTGGGAGGCCTACCGCGACGCGATCAAAGCAGGCCAGAACAAGCTGAAGAAGAAGGCCGCCATGGTCGTGATGTGAGAGGAGCGACCGGTGGACCTGAACCTGAGCGAAGAGGACTGGGCGACCTACCTCTCGCGCAGCCACGACTTCGAGCTCCAAGAGCTCCAGGAGTACAACGCGTACTACGAAGGCACACAGCCTCTCTCGTACATGCACCCGGAGCTGCTGAAGGAGATCGGCGAACAGATCCGCCAAGTAGTCATCAACTGGCCCCAGTTGGTCATCGACGCGATCGAGGAACGGCTCGACGTCGAGGGATTCCGGTACCCGGACACGGACTCCGCCAGTGACGAGTTGTGGAGGATCTGGCAGGCCAACGGCATGGACGAGAAGAGCCAGCAGGCTCACACCGACGCGCTCGTCATGAAGCGGTCGTTCCTCGTCGTGGGTTCGAACCCGAAGGACGCCACCACACCGCTGGTGACTGCCGAGTCGCCGTTGCAGATGTACGCGGATTTCGACCCGGCGACCCGCCAGATCCGAGCTGCTCTGAAGCGGTACAACGAGATCGACCCCCTCACCGCGGCAGTCCGCGACCGGTACGCCACCCTCTACCGGCCCGACGCCACCGTGCACTTCAAGTCCGGCGGCCCGGGTACCTGGACAGTCATCGACCGCGACGACCACAACGTGGGCGAGCCGCTTGTTGCGGTGTTGGCCAACCGCGGCCGGCTGCTGGTCCCTGGTGGCCAGTCAGGGCTGAAGGTCGTTCTGCCGGTCTCGGACGCGGCCTGCAAGATGGCCACCGACCTGATGGTGGGCGCCGAGTTCCATGCCCTCCCGCGCCGGGCTGCTTTCGGTTTCGACGAGGAGGACTTCGTCGACGTCAACGGCAAGCAGTTGTCGGTGTGGTCGCGGCTGGCGGGCCGCATCTGGTCGACCTCGAAGACCCGCAAGGAGGACGGGGCCGACGTCGTCCAGTTCCCGGCCGCTGACCTGGCCAACTTCACCGGCACTATCGAGTTCCTCGCTCGGATGGTGGCCGCGCTCGCCGCCCTGCCGCCGAACTACCTGGGCCTCAGCGCAGACGATGCCGCCTCTGCCGACGCGATCCGCTCGCGCGAGACCCGGCTGGTCAAGCGGTGCGAGCGTACGCAGAAGCCTTTCGAGGCTGGCCATGAGCGGATGAACCGGCTGGTCATGCGGATCGTCGAAGGCGACTGGGACCCGCGCCTGCTGCGCTTGGAAACGCTGTGGCGGGACCCGGCCACACCGACGTTCGCGCAGAAGGCGGACGCCACGGTGAAGCTCGTGCAGGCCAACATCATCCCGGTGGAGCAGGGCCGCGAAGACCTCGGCTACACGGCCGTGCAGTTGGCCCGGATGCGGGAGATGGACGATCGCGCCCTGGACCGGGCCATGGCCGGCGACTTCGCCGCCGGGTACGGGCCGAAGCCTCCGAGCGAACCGCCCACGCCGGCTGACCCGTTGCCCGCACCCGCCGATCCAGTACCTGCGGGGTAAGCCGTGGTCGACACACTCACGCGCTCGATCGCGCTCGCTCAGTACCGGCGTCAGCAACTCATCGTGCGGCGGGCCGTCACCCGCGTGCAGACGCTGTGGAGGGAGATCGACCGGGGCGACATCAGCGGGTCGTGGCAGCAACTGTCACCGCTGCTGGTGGGCGCCGTCACGGACGCGCAGACGCAGGCGGCCCGGCTGGCTGACCCGTACCTCGACGACGTCCTGTCCGCCGAAGACGCAGACCCGGCCGCCGCTGGCCGCGTCGTCCCGGGCTCGCTCGCCGGGATCGCATCGGACGGCCGGCCGCTCCTTTCTCTGCTGTACCAGCCGGTCATCGACTGGAAAGTTCGGCTGCTGGCCGGGCAGTCCGGCGACGACGCGTTCCGAGGGTCGCTGGCGAGCGCGCTGCGGATCACCTCGACTCAGGTCGCGGACGCCGGGCGCGGGGCGACCAGCGTGGCCATGGCCGGCCGCCGGACCATCCAGGGTTACGTGCGGGTGGTGCAGCCGCCCGCCTGTGGCCGGTGTGTGATCCTGGCGGGCACCGAGTGGGGCTGGAACAAGGGTTTTCAGCGGCACCCTCGCTGTGACTGCATCCACCTGCCGACGACGCTGATCGCCCGCAACCAGCACCGGGGCGGCCTGCGTGGCGACTCTTTCTCGCCGACGAACCGGCCGGGCAGTGCGGAGCGCGGGTTCATCAGCCCGCGCGCCTACTTCAACGGCCTGTCCCGGATGGAGCAGGACCGGGTGTTCGGCGAGGCCGGGGCCCGGGCAATCCGGGAGGGCGCGGACATGGCGCAGGTCGTCAACGCCCGGCGCGGCATGTCGACGATGACCGCCTACGGCCGCCGCGTGCAGGCCACAACGGAGGGCACGACCCGGCGCGGCGCCTTCTACCGGCAGGAACGGGCACGCGCGGTCGCGGCCGGTCAGACGACGGCAGCGAACTTCCGCCTGCTGACGCCCCGCCTGATGCCCGAAGAGATCTTCCGGCTCTCCCAGAGCCGGGACGAGGCGCTGGCCATGCTGCGGCGCTTCGGCTATCTGACCTGACCCCGGCGCAACGCCGACGGTCACCAACTCCTGCAACGGGAGCAGCAATGAGCACACCTCCGGCCCCGACCATCCCTCCGGCCCCGGCTCCGGGCAACCCGCAGCCGCCCGCCGGACCGCCCGCGCCGCCAACGCCTCCGGCCCCCGTCTCACAGCCGCCCGCACCCGGGCCGGTCCCGGGACCGCCCACGGGCGGTAAGCCGGCCGACGATCCGGCCCTGGGGCCGGAAGGGGAGAAGGCGCTCGCCGAGTGGAAGACCCGGGCCAAGGAAGCCGAGCAGCGGGAGAAGGAACAGGCGGCCCGGCTCAAGGAGTTCGAGGACCGCGACAAGACCGAGGCGCAGAAGCAGGCGGAGGCGTTGCAGGCGGCCACCGAGCGCGCCGAGCAGGCCACCCGGCTCGCCGTCAGCTCCCAGGTCGAGGCCCTCGCTGCGGGCCGCTTCCAGGACCCGCAGGACGCGGTGACCGCTCTCCAGAGCGGCACCTTCGTCACGGCGGACGGCACGGTCGACCGGGCTGCCATCACGGCCGCGCTGGACAACCTGCTCACTCAGAAGCCGCACTGGGCGGCGACCGGGTCCCGCACTCCTCGCCCGGACCCCTCGCAGGGCCCGCGGCCGGGCGGCACCCCCGGGGGCATCGACCAGCAGATCGCCGAAGCCAAGGCCAAGGGCGACTGGCGCACGGTGCTGTCCCTGGAGAACAGCAAGCTCGCCAACGTCAAGAACTGATCATCCGGGCAGGCGGTACGCCGTGCCCCGCACCCTAAGGAGCCCCCATGGCTGGGAGCATCACTGCCCTGGGCACGACGTACAACCTGCCCAACTACACCGGCGTCCTCCACCAGCTCACCCCGGACGACACGCCCTTTTTCTCCGCGATCGGCGGCCTGACCGGCGGCGGTCAGACGTCCGCGAAGGAGTTCGAGTGGCAGACCTTCGACCTGCGCAGCGCCGGTCAGAACACCGCCCTTGAGGGCGCCGACGCACCGACCGAGCAGGAGCGGGTCCGCGGGTCGATCGACAACATCTGCCAGATCCACCACGAGACTGTGGGCGTCTCGTACACCAAGCTCGCCGCGGTCGGCGCGCACTCCGGCCTGAACATCGAGGCGACCAACCCGGTCCGCAACGAGCTGGACTGGCAGGTCGAGCAGATGCTCAAGCAGATGAACCGCGATGTGGAGTGGTCGTTCATCAACGGCGTCTACCAGAAGCCGACCGACAACACGACCAACCGCAAGACCCGCGGCATGATCCAGGCCATCACCACCAACGTGACGAACGCCGGCAGCGCGCTCGGCTCGGCGGCGGGCGCGATCAGCACGGACGCGTTCACGCTCGCCGCCCATGGCCTGGTGGCCGGCGACCAGGTCACCCTGGACACCATCGTCAGCCTGACGGGCATCAGCGCCGACACCGTGTACTACGTCGTCACCGCGACCACGAACACCTTCAAGCTGGCGGCCACCAAGGGCGGCGCGGCGATCGACCTGACCGGGGCGGACGGCACCGCCAACGTCACCAAGCTGGTCGCCGTCTCCAAGGCCGCCATCGACGGACTGCTCCAGATCGTCTACGACAACGGCGGGATCATGGAGTCGGAGACCGCGACGCTCGTCGTCGGCTCGACCTCAAAGCGCGGCGTCACCGACGCCTACGCCAACGCCTACGGCAAGTACCAGGAGACCAGCCGCAACGTCGGCGGCGTCAGCCTCCAGACGATCCAGACCGACTTCGGCGTGCTGAACATCATGCTCGACCGGCACATGCCCCGGCACAAGATCATGGTCACGTCGCTCGAAGAGTGCATGCCGGTCTACCTGGAGACCCCCGGCAAGGGCCACTTCTTCGCCGAGCCGCTCGCCAAGACCGGCGCCAAGGAGCGCACCCAGATCTATGGCGAGGTCGGCCTCAAGTACGGCAACGAGCGCAAGCACGGCCTGGGCACAGGCTTCGTCGCCAGCCTGTAGAAGGGGAGGAAGACGGTGGCACTGGCAACTCTCGCAGACCTGGAGGACCGCCTCGGCCGTGACCTGACGGCCGAGGAGGAACGTCGGGCCACCGCCTGGCTGGCCGACGCCGAGGCGCTCATCCTGAAGCCGTTCCCGCAGTACGCGACCACGCCCACGGCCATCTCCAAGAAGGTGTGCTGCGCTATGGTGCTGCGGGTGCTGACCAACCCGGACGGCAAGCGCCAGGAGTCCCTGGACGACTACTCGTACACCGTCGACTCATCCCGTTCGCGCGGCGAGGTGTACCTGTCCGACGACGAGATGGAGGAGCTGAGGCCGCCGAAGAAATCGGCGTTCAGCATCGTCCCGGGCGCACCCGTCGAGGAGTCGTGAACGTCGACGGCGTGCTCGCCGCCGGGCAGGCGGCGGCCGAGGCCCGGATGCGCGACACCGTCCGCCTCTACACCCAGGGCGCCGATGTCTTCAACCGGACCACCGGCACCACGGTGCCTGGCCCGAGGACGACGCTGTACGAGGGCAAGGGGCGCATCAAGCCGATCGGGCAGAGCGGCGGCCAGGACGCCCCGGCCGGCGAACGCGAGGTCCTGCTCCGGGAATACGAGGTATCGCTGCCCTGGGCGACAGCTCTCCCGGGCGGCACCCGGGTGCTGCCCGGCACACGGATCGAGGTCCTCGCCTCGCCCGACGCCCGCATGACGGGCCTCGTCCTGTGGGTCGTCGCAGCCCAGTTCCATGACCAGGCGACAGCCTGGCGGATCAGCACGGAGGACAGGTCATGAGCGCACGTTTCGACATGCGCGACGTACGGCGCCTGGAGCGCCATCTCGCGCGCAGCATCCCCCGCGTCCGCAAGGACGCCAGAGCGATCACCAGGCGTGGCGCCCTCAACGTCAAGAACAACTGGCGGGCCAACGCCCGGCAGACCAGCGGGAAGCACGCCAAGCACTACCCGCGCACGGTCGGCTTCGACATCGCGGCGTACGGCCGGGACATCTGGATGGCGACGATCGGCCCGGACAAAAGCGGCGTGCAGGGTCCGCTGGGCGCCATCCTGGAGTACGGCTCGGTACGCAACCCCCCGCACAACGACGGCGGCCGGGCCCTGGCCGCCGAGATGCCCCAGTTCCTCGCCCAGATGGAACTGCTCGCTGCACGCGGCCTGGCCTGGTGGTGAGCCAATGGCCGTCCCCGATGTGCTGGCGCACATGGACGCCGTCAAAGCCGCCCTGGAGGCCGTCGACCTGACGGTCTACGTGGGCGGCGCGCCCACCACGGCCGGCTGGTCGCCGCCGGACAAGTTCGCCGTCCTATATCCGGACCCGGGCATGGCCGTACGGGAGTCCCTCGCCGACGCGCGCACGGATTTCGACTCGACCATGCAGGTCACGTGCGTGGGGGGAGACCCGGAGCGCGCGCTGTGGGTCACCGGGCGGGTCCGCGCCGCGCTGTCTGTCCCCCTGGCCGTTGCAGGCCGGGTCTGCTGGGCTCCCGAGGACCTCGGTGGTCCGCCCGTCGCGCGGGACGACGACGTCACCCCGCCGCTCTACTTCATCCCGGTGCAGTACCGGGTGATGTCCATCCCCGCCTGACAGGAGAGTCCGCATGGCCCTTCTCGCCCAGCAGGTCGTCGCACTGAGCGGCCTGACCCCCACGTATTCGGCCGCTGCCGCGTCCACCACGGTGACGTGCGGCGAACGCAGCTTCCTGCACGTCAAGAACACCAACGGCAGCTCGATGACGGTCACGCTCACGGCGACCGCGAAAGTGCGCGGCCAGGCCGCCGCCGACGTCGTCGTCACGGTTCCCGCGACGACCGGTGACAAGATGATCGGCCCGATCACCGCAGACCTGTTCGCCTCCGCCGCCGACGGCGTGAGCGCGGCGATCACCTACTCGTCGACGACCAGCGTCACGGTCGCCAACCTCGTCATCTGACGTTCGCGCCCCTGTCCCGCTCGCCCCGCCTGAACGGGGCTTTTTTCATGCCCTGAGGAGGGTTCCGTGTCCGATCTGATCAGCGACGGAATGACCAAAGTTGTCTGGGTCTCAACCATCGCCAACATCAACGCGCCGACCGCGGCCGAGCTGACCGCAGGCCAGGACTTCACGACCCGGGTGACCCCGGACGGACTGAAGATCGACCCCAGCACGGCGGACGTCGACACGTCCTCGCTCGCGTCGACCTTCGACACGAAGACCGTGGGCCGGGTGGGATTCGACACCGAGGTGATGTTCAAGCGCGGCACCACCGGGCCCGAGGATCTGCCGTACGCGACGCTGAAGTACGGGGTGTCCGGCTACCTGGCCGTACGCCGCGGCGTCGCCTACGCGACCGCGTGGGCGACTGGCCAGAAGGCCGAGATCTACCCCATGACCTGCGGCGAGCCGCAGAACAGCGCCCCGGCCGCGAACGAGGTCATGAAGTTCACGGCCCCGATGAAGGTCACGAGCCCGCCCGCGACCGCGGCGACGGTGGCCTGATGCCGGACATCACAGAGATCCTCAAGGCGGCGACGCCCCGGCAGCGCACGGTCAAGGTGTGCATCCGGGGCGACCTCGCCTCCGAGGTCGAGCGGCTGCGGGACGAGCTGGCGCAGGTCTCGCAGGAGTGGGAGCCGGAGAGCATCGCCGACGAGCACCCGGGCCGCAGGCTCGCTGCTCTGCTGCAAGAGGCCCAGACGGCGGCGAAGGCGGCCGAGGTGCCGTTCGTGCTGCGGTTCGTCGGCGACCGGGCGTACAACGACCTGCTGGCCGCGCACCCGTCGGAGAACCCCAACGAGCTGTTCGACGACCGGACGTTCCCGCGGGCGCTGATCGTCGCTTCGTGCGTTGACCCGACGATGACCGCCGAGCAGGCGGAGGAACTGTTCGAGACGGTCAACGTGGGTGAGCAGAAGCGGCTGTTCGACGCCGCGTGGGAGGTCCACAACGACGCGGCGTCGAACGCCTCCCCTTTCTCGTTGGCCGCCTCCGCACTCCTGGCGGGCCTTGGCGGCGAGAAGTAGAGGCCGCCCGGGCCTGGGGCGTGCCCCGCAGCGTGTTCATGGGGCGCGTCGTCGGGCCGGGTGAGCCGCTGTGGCTGCCGGAGGACCAGGCCTGGGCGCTCGCCCTGCTGGACGTCGAGGCGGACTGCTGCCCGGAGTGCAAGCAGCCGTGGGGCGAAGCCACCGACGCGAAGAACGAAGAGGGCTACCGGGTCGAGCTGATCCGCTGCCACGCCTGCACGACGTCGGCTCAGACGGTGAAGGCGTATCAGGACAGGGGCGGTCGGTCCGAGGGGCTGCACGTCCACATCGAACGGCGCCAGCAGGGGCCGACCTGACGGGGGGGTGAGCCGTGGCCACCCGTACCGTCAACGTCCGTCTGATCGCGGACGTCAACCAGTACACCCGCAACATGCGCAACGCCGCCCGGCAGACGTCGAAGCTGGCCAACGCGGGCGCCGTCGTCGGCACGGCCATGGTCGCCGCGTTCGCGGTCGCTGCCGCAGCTGCGGCCAAGTTCGACAAGGAGCTGTCGAACGTCCGCGCCGTGACAGGCGCGTCGGCAGCGGAGATGGGCAAACTCCGTGCCGCCGCGCTGGAAGCGGGCAAGACCAGCAGCTTCACGGCGACAGAGGCGGCGCGGGCGGAGGCCGAGCTGGCGCGCGCCGGCGTCACCACGGCCGACATCATCGGCGGCGCCCTGAAGGGATCGCTGGCGCTGGCCGCCAGCGGGCAGGTCGACCTCACCGAGGCCGCCGTCGTCTCCGCCCAGGCGATGAACACGTTCGGCCTGGCGGGCAAGGACGTCACGCACATCGCCGACCTCCTCGCAGCCGGCGCCAACAAGAGCGCGGCAGACGTGCACGGGCTGGCCATGGCCCTGCGCATGGGCGGTCTACTCGCCCACCAGACCGGCCTGTCCATCGAGGACACCGTCGGCGTCCTGTCCGCGTTCGCCGACCACGCACTGATCGGCTCGGACGCCGGTACCTCGCTGAAGGTCATGCTCCAGCGGCTCGTCCCGCAGTCCAAAGAGGCGCAGGCCACCATGGCCGCCATCGGTTTCAGTGCCTACGACGCGACCGGGAAGTTCGTCGGCCTGGAGGAACTGGCCCGACGGATGAAGACGTCGTTCTCGAAGCTCACGCCGGAGGCCCGAAATTCCGCGATGGCGACGATCTTCGGCGCGGATGCCGTCCGGTCGGCGACCATCCTGTACGAGCTGGGCGCCGAGGGCATCAACAAGTACGTCAAAAGCGTCGACGACCAGGGTGCGGCGGGCCGGATGGCCGCCGTCCAGACCGACAACCTGATCGGTGACCTGGAGCGGCTGCGGGGCGCGATCGAGGTCGCGCTCATCGAGGGCGGCTCGTCGGCGAACGGCGTCCTGCGCGACATGACGCAGTGGATCACCCGCCTCGTCAACCTGTACAACGGCCTCAGCCCCGAACTCCAGCACGCCGTCACCCTGTTCACCGGCATCGGCGGAGCGGCGGCCCTCGCCGGGGCCGGAATGCTGCTCCTGGTGCCGCGGATCGCGGCGACCCGGGCCGCGCTCGTCAGCATGGGCGTCACGGCGGCCCGGACCCGGGCGGCCATGATGGCCCTGGGGCGGCTCGGCAACGTGGTGATCGGCCTGACCGCGGTGAGCTGGAGCATCGACAAGATCGCCCAGCAGTTCCAGGAGACCCCGCCGAACGCCACGAAGATGGCCAACAGCCTTGTCGACCTGGCCCAGAAGGGCAAAGCCGCTGGCGAGCTGACCCGCCTGTTCGGTGATGACCTCGACGGATTCGGCGAGGCCGTCAAGCGCATCGCGCACCCCGGCGGCCTCGACCGCGTCGAGGATTTTTTCGGCACGTTCGACCCGGGAACCGACAAGGGCGGCCCTGGCCTCGACAAGGCGACCAAGAGGGTCCAGGCCCTGGACGAGGCGCTGGCCGCGCTGGTGGACGCCGGCAGCCCTGACATGGCGGCCGAGGCCTTCGCCAGGATGGCCAGGGAGGCCGAGGCGCAGGGGACGAGCACGGAGAAGCTGGGCACCCTGCTGCCGAAGTACAACGAGGCCCTGGTCGGGACCGACACTCAGAGCAAGCTGACCGCCGAGTCCCAGGCGAAGCTGGCGAAGGAAGCCGGTCTGACCGTCGACGAGTTGCAGGACCAGCGGACTGAGGCGGAGAAACTCTCGGACGCGCTGGAGGCGTTGAACGGGGGCTCCATCTCGGCGGCCGAGTCCGAGATCTCCTTCCGTGATTCCCTCAAGTCGTTGAGCGACGCGGTAAAGGAGAACGGCCACAGCCTGAGCGTGACCTCTGAGAAGGGGCGCGCCGTCAAGGGCGCTTTCCTGGACGCTGCCAAGGCCGCGATGGAGAACGCCAACGCGGTGGCCGAGCAGAAGGGCAGCCAGGAGGCAGGCCAGAAGATCCTGACGAAGGACATCCGCCTGCTCAAGGAGCAGATGGCCGCGCTGGGGTTCTCCAAAGACGCGGTCGACAAGCTCACCAGCGCCTACCTGCGACTGCCGCCGAAGGCGCCCACGAAGGTCGAGGCGAAGACCGCTGGGGCGCTGAAGGATCTGGAGGCCGTGAAGCGGAAGGTCGCCACCACCAAGGGCACGACCATCACCATGCGGGCCCCGACCAAGGAGGCCCGCGAGCAGCTCGAAAAGCTCGGCTTCAAGATCCGCAACACCAAGGGCAAGGACGTCACGATCACGGTGCCCACCGGGGGCCCGAAGCGGTCCGTTGCCGCCATCCAGGCCGCCATCGACTCTCTGCACGGCAGGGAAATCACCAACTCGGTGACCACCCTGCACAAGAACGCCTTCTATAAGGTTCCGCTGATGAAGGCAGACGGCGGTGTCGTCCAGCGCTTCGCCGGCGGCGGCACCCCGCAGGTCATCCCGTTCGGGGGCTCCGTCTCCGGCCCCGGCACGGGCACGTCGGACAGCATCCCGGCCCTGATCAGCAACGGCGAGTACGTGATCAAGGCGGACGCGGTCCGCAAGTACGGCGTGGCCATGTTCGACCGGCTCAACGCTATGCGGTACGCCAGCGGCGGCTACGCGGGCGGCGGCATCCCCAACTTCACGTACACGCCGACCGCCAGGCCGGTCCTGGGCGGCCCGTCGGACGCGAAAGCCCGCTACGACCAGGAGATCGAGGACCTCAAGAAGGCCTGGGCGGACCTGACCAAGGCACTCGCCGACGCGCGGAAGAAAACCGACGCCCTGCGAGACGCCGAGCGGAACCTCGCGCGGGTCCGCAAGTCGAAGCCGACGAAACGGCAACTGGAAGCCGCGCAGGACCGGGTGGCCCACGCCCGCAAGGCCAAGGGCGCCGCCGACGCCAAGGTCCGCCAGGAGCGCGCCGCCGTCAACGCCGCAGACGCCGAACTCGGCCTGAAGAAGGGGGCGAAGGCACCCCGCACGTTCAATCTGAAGGCGTACGAGACGCAGTTGGACGAGTCGGTGGCCGCGACTCAGAAGTGGCGCTCCAGCCTGGCGAAGATCGGGCAGCGGGGCGGCAAAGAGCTCCAGGCGATGCTGGAGGGCATGGGCGAGGAGGGCTACGCACTGGTCAACGCCCTCGCGGGGGCGTCGGACAAGCAGTTCAAGGAGATCGTGGCCAAGCTGGAGAAGACCGGCGACTTCGCCAAGGCCACGCTGAAGGACTTCACCAAGCAGCTCGGCAGCTCGACCAAGGAGAGCCAGAAGTTCGCCGCCGATCTCCAGAAACTGGCGGCGGCCGGGTTCGGGGACCTCGCCCAGGCCCTCGCCGCGCAGGGCGACCCCGCCGCCATGGCCCTCGCCTCCGAGGCCGCGGGCAACAGCAAGGCCGCGGCGGAAGCCAACAAGGCCGTTGGCAAGGCACAGTCGACGCTCACCGGCGAGGACCTCGCGAACGCGCTGGTCCTGCTGTCGACGCTGCGGGCTGCCCCGGGGCGCGGGTACGCCGACCTGATCGCGGCCGGTCTGGACACGGCGACCATCAAAGCCCTGGTCCCGAAAATGACCAAGCAGATCGGCAGCCTGCCGGAGGCGAACAAGGCCACGTTCGTACGGCAGTGGGTGGCGCAGGGCGGCAAGGCCATGGCGGCCGGCGGCATCCTCAACCGGCCCACCATGGTCCTGGGCGGCGAGGCCGGGGTGCGCGAGTCATGGATCCCGTGGAACGGCAGCACCCGCTCTCGGTCCCTGCTCGCCAAGACCGCTGCGGCCATGGGATATCAGATGGTTCCCGCCGGCCGGTACGGGGGCGGCGGCGTCTCCACTGCCGCCGTCGCCCGCGAGGTGTCCCGGCAGATCACCGTGAACCTGTACGGCGCGAAGCAGTCGACGGCCGAGCAGGCCCACGACATCGCCCGCGTCATCTCCTTCACCGGCTGAAAGGTGGTTCGGTATGCCCTACACCCCGGGCACCGTCCTGGACGGGCTCAGGGCGAGCCTGGGCACTGTGGATCTGGGGGCCGTCGACTCCGACGGAACCGCGTGGTACCTCCAGACCCTGGACGGCTGGGACAGCCCCGAGATCCGGGCGGAGTTCACCGACCGCGAGGCCGACCACGGCGCCTGGGCGTCCCCGGTCTACCTCGGCTCCCGGCCCGTCACCCTGGCCGGCACCATCGTCGCCCGGTCGCAGGACCTGCTGGAGGCGGCGATGGAGCGGCTGCGGGCGGCTGCCTCACTCACCGACACCGTGCTGACGGTGTGGGAGACGGTGTCGAAACAAGCCGCCGTACGGCGAAGCGGGAAGCCGCTCATGCAGTACGTCACGGACACCACGGCGACGTACTCGGTGATGGTGACGGCCGCCGACCCACGCCGCTACAGCACGGCCCAGCAGTCCGGCACCACCGGGCTCCCCTCCACCACCGGCGGCTTGTCCTTCCCGTCCGCGTTCCCCCTCACCTTCTCCGCGACGACCGTGTCCGGGCGGATCACCGCCGTGAACACGGGGAGCGCGGACACCCGTCCGGTCCTCACCATCGCCGGGCCGGTCGTCGCGCCGAGCATCGCCGCCCTGTACCCGGACGGCTCGGTGCGGCAACTCCTGTACTCCCTGGACCTGGTCGCCGGGGACGTGCTGACCATCGACACCGACGCGCGGACCGTGCTCCTGGGCGGCGGCGTGTCACGGCGCCGGTTCATGACCGTGTCCGGGGGCTGGCCGACCATCCCCGCCGGATCGAGCGTCAGCTACCAGTTCCAGTCGGGCACCTACAACGCGACCGCGATGCTGACCGCCGCCTGGCGCTCGGCCTGGATGTGAGGAGGCCGGGATGCCGGTAGACCCGTGGGCAATCGACACCCTGACGTTCTCCGGGCTGGAGGCCCGCAACGCGGACGCCATGCTCGTGATGAGCGACGGGACCGCGCTCGGATCCCGGTCCGGCGTACGCCCCGGCGACCCGGGCCTGACCGTCACCCTGGCCGGTACGACGATCAACTGCAGCGCGGGCGTGGCTGCGGTCGCGTACGCCGGGCAGGGCATCTACCGGGTGGCCTTTCCCTCGTCGGTGTCCCCGGGCACCTACACCGCGGCGCACGCCACCCTCAACCGGATCGACCTCGTCTACCTGCGGGTGTGGGACACCTCGGTCGACGCGTCCGGCCTCAACAAGGCGGACATCGTCTACCTGGCTGGCACCCCGTCCGGATCCCCGGTCGCGCCGACCCCGGCGGGAACGCAGATCTATGTGCCACTGGCCACGATCACTGTGCTGTCGGTGTCGAACGGCGGCACCGCCTCCGTGAGCACCGCAGTACGGCCGAACACGGTGTCCCCCGGCGGCATCCTGCCCGCGGCCACCGCGCCGAGTAACCCGTACGTCGGGCAGTACTACGACGACGGCACCGGCCTGCTGCGCTGGAACGGAACCACCTGGCGGCAGATCAACCCCTATGCCCCGGTCACCTCTCCCCAGACCAGCCAGCCCGCCAGCTTCACGGCCGGTTCCTTCACCGACTTCGCCGGCGCCAACTGGACGCCGATCACGTTCACCGTGCCGCCCAGCGGCCGGGTGTGGGTCAGCATCGGCGGGGCCGTGCAGAACACACAGTCGGGCTCGGCAACGGGCTGGATCGCCTGGCGCGCGTCGGGCGGCGTTACCGAGGCGGCGTCGGAGCTGAACGGGCTGTCGACCTGGGGCTCACGCAACTACGGCACCCGCCGCGTCCTGCGGTCGTGGACGCCCGGCGCCAGCGTGACGATCACCCCGCAGTACAACTTCAGCGCGGTCGGCGCCATCGGCGCCGTCACCCGGGCATCCGACGGGCTGCTCGCGGTCGAGCCTGTCGCGGCCACCACGTGAGCGCGCCGGTCACCCTGGCCTGGTTCGGCTGCGATCTGCAGACCGGCGGCATCATCGAGGACCTGCCCTCCCTCACCCCCTCCGGGGCACTGTCCCGGCGCCTCGGCGACACCACCACCCTGCAAGCCACCCTCGCTCTGCCCGGCGCACCCGCCGGTTGGGCGGAGGCGACGGCCCCGGGCGCCACGATGCTGGTCGCCGTCGACACCACCACCGACACCCCGGTCTGGGCGGGTGCCGTCGTGGCGAGGGACGGCGGCAGCGACCAGAGCGTGCAGCTCGGCGCGGCCACCCTGGAACGGTATTTGGACGGCCGCTACCCGGGCACCCAGACCCTGATCGGAGCCGACCAGGCCGCGGTCGTCACCGCCCTGGTCACGCCGGCCCTGACCGACGGGCCGCCGCTGGTCATCGACGCCCCTGCCACCGGTACGACGCTGGACTACCTGACGCAGGACGGCGACGACAAATCGATCCTGTCCTGTCTCCAGGAACTGATGGGGATGGACGGCGGCCCCGAGTGGACCATCGACGTCGTGTGGAACGCCGGGCACTCAGGGTTCGAGTTCCCTCTGCGGGTACGGCCCTCCATCGGCCTGCACACGGCTACTGCGGCGACGTTCGATTTTCCGGGCTGCGTCGCCGCCTACACGCTCGCCGAGTCGTACGAAGCGGGCAAGGGCGCCACCGTCGTTGTCGCGCGCGGCGAAGGCGAGGGCAGCTCACGCCTCACCTCGGTGCCACACGTGGCGACGGCGCTGATCGCGAACGGCTGGCCCCGCTGGGAATACCGTTTCACCCCCGCCACGGGCGTAACGGACCCCGACCAACTCGAAGCGCACGCCGCCCGGTCCCTGGCGCTGATGGCGCAGGGAGCCCAGGTGTGGTCCGTCGAGGCGGTCGCCTCGCGCGCCCCGCGCCTGGGCCAGGACTGGGGGCTCGGCGACAGCATCCACCTCGCCGTCGAAACCTCCCCCCGCCATCCCGGCGGTACCGACATGACGGCCCGCTGCTGGGCCTGGGAACTGGACGCCGGCGCTGACCGGGTCCGGCCGGTCCTCGTGGAGGAGAGCTGATGCCCCCGCCCCGACAGCTCGACCAGTTGCCCGCCGACGCCACCAGCCTCGCCCGCCGCCTGGTCGCGCTCGAACGGGAGGTGAAGGAGCTGCGGGCCGCCCGCCGCCTCGGCGCGGCGACCGCCAGCCTCGTCCGCCTGTACTCGGCGGACGGCACAGTCCTGCTCGCCGAACTCGCCCCCGACGACAGCGGCGGCGGGGGCTTGTGGACCCGTGGCCTCCAGAGTCCGATCAACAACTCGTCCTACCTCGGCAGCGGTGAACTCAGCTTCAGGCCCGTCGAAGACGGCCTCGTGCAGGTCCCAGGACGCGTCTACTACAACAGCGACGCGTACCAGTTCTCCGACCTGACCCTGTCCTCGGGGTCGGTCGGGACGGCCGACCACCAGGCCCTGATGCGCCTGGAATCGGTCTTCGCCGGCGGAACCCCGTACGTGTACGTGCAGGCGGAGAGCGGCGGACAGTGCGGTTTCGATGTCAGCGGGGTCCTCACTGCGGGCAGCCTTGCCTGGGGTCAGGTCTCCATCACGCCGTCCGCCGCGAACACTCCGACCTCGGCCAACGTGACCGGCCTGAGCGTCAAGGGCAGCACGTTCCTTGGCTTCGCCGTGGCCACCACCACCGCACCCGGATCGCAGGTCACCGGTGCGAGCGCCACCTCGGTCACCTCCTCTGGGCTCACCGTGTGGGTGACCCGCACCAACACGACGGCAACCAACGTGAACTGGTGGGTGATTGGACTGTGAGCGATGTGACGTTCGAACCGGCCCTCTGGTATGCGGTCACGGCCCGGGACAACAACGAGACCTGCCGCAACTACGAGCAGACATTCCCGATCAACCCGTTCTACTCGAACGACGGCGTGCACGTCAGCGTTCAGTGCGGCGTCTGCGGCCAGCCCATGGAGATCCTCACTGCTGAACTCCTCGACCCGCAGCCCGAAGTCTCCTGACCCGCCTACCCTCGATGCGAAGGAGCCCCGTGGACATGTCTGTCCCGTTCACTGCCGGTACTGGCGGCTACACCGCCTACCGCATCCCGGCCCTGACGGTGGCCCCTGACGGGGCGCTGCTTGCCCTGGTGGAGGGCCGCACGAACAGTGTGGGCGACTCCGGCGAGATCGACATCGTGTCCCGCCGCTCCACCGACGGTGGTGCGACGTGGGGCCCGCAGACCATCGTCACCAGCCACGGCGCCAACACCGCCGGCAACCCCGCGATCGTCACCGACCCGGCATCCGGGGACCTCGTACTGCTGTCGTGCGGCCACGCGGGCACCGCCACCGAGGCGGACATCATGAAGGGCCTGGCCACCCGGCAGGTGTACGTCCAGCGCAGCGCGGACAGCGGCGCCACCTGGACGGCGCCCGTCGACATAACCGCCCAGGCCAAGACGTCGTGGATGCGCTGGTATGCCACCGGGCCCGGCCGGGGCGTCGCTGTCACCGGCGGCGCCCACCCGGGGCGGCTCGTCATCCCCGCCAACCACTCCCGGGCCCCCTCGTCGGGGAGCACGGACACCGGGGCGGAGTCGCGATATCTGGGGGCGCACGCCCTGGTCTCGGACGACGGCGGCCACACCTGGCGGGTGCCCTTCACCTCGTCGAATCCGACGGGCGCGATCAACGAGAACGAGAGCGCCGTCGCAGAGTTGGACGACGGGCGGTTGTACTTCAACTGCCGCGACCAGGGCGGCACGGTACCGGGCACCCGGGCGGATGCCTACTCCGTCGACGGGGGCAGCACGCTGCAATCCGCGTACCGGGTCCAGGGGACGATCACCACCCCGGCCGTGCACGGCAGCCTCCTCCAAGTCCCCGGTGGACCACTGCTGTACGCCGGCCCCGAGCATCCGGACGGGCGCATCGCCATGTCGATCCGCCGATCCGACGACGGCGGCCGGACCTGGCGGACCTGCCGCAAGATCTCGGGGCTGCATGCGGCGTACTCCTCGATGGCGTTGTTGGACGCGGCCACCGTCGGCCTGCTGTACGAGACCGGTGAATGGACGCCTTATGACCGCGTCGAGTTCACCGCCGTGCCCGTCACTGAACTCTGACGGGCATCACTCGCCCCACTCCCGCAGCCCTGTGCCATCTGGCCGGGGCTTTCTTCATGCCTTGGAGGCACGCATGGCCCCACCGATGAGCGATACGGCGTTCCTCGCCGCGCTCGAAGCCGAGGGTGTGACCGTCGTCGAGGTCGGCGACTGGAGACACCACAACCGCAACCACAAGGGCCCGTGGGGGCCGGTGCACGGGGTGATGATCCACCACACCGTGACCAAGGGCACGGACGCGACAGTGAGGATTTGCCGCGACGGTCACAGCCTGCTGCCCGGGCCGCTGTGCCATGGCGTCATCGCCAAGGACGGCCGCGTCCACCTGGTCGGGTACGGCCGCGCCAACCACGCCGGGCTCGGCGACGAGGACGTCCTCCAGGCGGTCATCGCCGAACGCGCCCTGCCGCTCGACGACGAGGCCACGGTCGACGGCAACCGGCACTTCTACGGCTTCGAGTGCGAGAACCTCGGCGACGGGGAAGACCCCTGGCCTGCCGCCCAGTTGCTCGCGATCGAGCAAGTGTCCGCGGCGATCTGCCGGCACCACGGCTGGTCGGCGGCCTCGGTCATCAGGCACCTGGACTGGCAGCCCGGCAAAATCGACCCGCGCGGCGTCGACTGGCGGCTCATGCGCGCACGGATCGCCGCCCGGCTGGCCACCAAGGCACCGGCACCAACGCCCGCCCCAGCCACGCCCACCGTCAGCCTCGCCCGAGTGATCAGGGCGGCGCGTACGGACCCGGCACGGTCGGGGACACCGGTGTCGTACGCCGGTGTGCGCACCGTCGAGGCCGCGCTCATCGACGCGGGACTGCTCGCCAAGCGGTACGGCGACGGGCACTTCGGCACGGTCACGGTCAGCGCGTACGCGCGGTGGCAGCGCTCCGAAGCAGGCGGCAGTCACCGCGGTGACGCGGCCGACGGTATCCCCGGCCGCGACTCCCTGACCCGACTCGGCCTCAAGGCCGGATTCAAGGTGGTGGACTGATGTTCCCTTCGATCATGCGTACCCTCGTCCCGCTCCTCGCCGGATGGGTACTCACTCTCCTCACCGGCCTCGGCCTCACCGTGGACTCGGGCACCGTCGCCGGCGGAATCACGGTCGCCGTGGCCGCCGCGTACTACATCGCCTTCAGGGTCGCCGAGCGCGTGGCCGAGCGGCTGCGCGTGCCGTGGCTGCGTACGGCCGCAGGCCTCGCCCTCGGCTACGCCAAGCCGCCCCGCTACGAGGCCACCGACGACGTCGAGGCACTGATCAGAGCGAGCCGGAGATGAGCCAGGGCACCGGCGTGCCCGTCGTCGACGTCGCCGTCGTCTGGAGCGTGGCCGGCGCCGCCATCGCGGGCGCCATCGTCCTCGCCTGGCGCGCGGCCCGGGGCGTCCGGAGGATCATCGAGCGGATTGATGATTTCGCGGACGACTGGGCGGGCACTGCGCCACGCCCGGGCGTTCCCGAGCGCCAGGGCGTGATGGCTCGTCTCGACGGGATCGAGGGCCGGATCACCGCCGTCGAACACGAGCTGCGGCCCAACTCCGGCCACTCGCTCCGGGACGCCGTCGACCGGGTCGACGCCCGCACACGGACCCTCGCCCCCGACACCTCATGACACAGCCCCTGTACGGCCCGCCACGGGCCGTACAGGGGCTCTTTCTGTGTCCAGGATCAGCCGAGACGACGGTGATGCAGCATCAGCAGCGCGGCCACTGCGTTCGCCGATCGGATCTCCCCCCTGGCGATCAGTGTCGGCACCGTCTCCAGGGGTACCCACTCACGTCGTGCCGACTCGATGACGTCGACGGGCACCTCCCTTACCTGCTCGGCCTGGTCCGACCAATAGACCCGGTGGTGACTCGTCGAGATCCCGGGCATCGGATCGACGGCGAGCAACAGGCGCATCGGGCCCGGTCGCCAGCCGGTCTCCTCCTCGAACTCTCGCGCAGCCGCGATGGCCGGGTCCTCGCCCTCGCCCGTGCCGCCCGACGGGAGCTCCCAGCCCCAGGCCTCGGTGATGAACCGATGCCTCCACAGCAGGAGGACCTCGTTCGCCTCGTTGACGACGGCCGCCACCGCGACCGGTCGCAGTCGGATCACCGTGTGGTCCAAGTGCCGACCGTCAGGCAGCTCCACGTCCGCCATCGCGACCTGGCACCACCGGTTCTCGTACACCGTGCGCTCGCCCACGTTCCGCCACACTGACACGCTGCTGCCTCTCCTCGGGTACGCCGTCCATCCCAACACACGAGCTACAGCGGGATGCGCAGCGTGTCGTCCAGGCGGTCGACGACACCCGCTGCCGCCGTACTCCGTGTCGCCGAGAGCTTCCTGCGGACCACGGTGAGGCGGTCGTGCAGCCGGTGTGACTCCATGCCCTGCACGGTGTCCAGCATCAGCTCTGCGGTCCCGGCCGCCCGGTCGACCTCGCCAGCACGCAACTCGCAGTCAGCGAGGGTCGCGAGGCGATGCACCCGGCCGCGCGCATGTGTCTGGGTGGCGACGGCCTCAGCGGCGTATGCCGTCGCGGGCTCGGTGTCGCCCAGACGCATCAGGGTGTCAGCGAGGGCGGTCTCCAGCAGCCCGGGCTGCACGTAACCGGTCTCGGCAGGCTCCTCGTCGGGCCGGATCAGCCCAGCAGCGGTCTCCGCTGCTGTCATGGCCCGATGCGCCCCGGCTTGGTCCCCCATGCGGGAGTAAGCCTTGGCCTGCATGGCGTGCAGGTCACAGGCAAGGGCCGGGCTCAGCGCCGTTCCGGCAGTGCGCAGGCCAGCCTGGGCGAACGCGACGGCCTGCCGGTACTCGCCCAAGAAGAGTGCGTGATTGACCAGGAGAGCTATCACGTACCCGCCGAATGCCCGGTCTCCCGAGGCCTTCGCGAGCCTGAGCGCCTGGTGGTAGTACCGCTGCGCGAGCCCTTGAGCAGACGAGTCGTACGCGCAGATCCCCGCGATGGCAACTAGGCCACCAACCGCACGGTGCAGCTCCCGTCCTGTCTGGTCCGAGTAGGTGCCTCGCATCAGTGGAGCCGTGTCCTCCACCAGGAACCGCAGCACCCGAGATCGCGTCGCAACACCACCGGCTTTCCGGTACATCTGCTCGTAGTGGCTCCTCGCGGTGCGCAGTTGCCCGACGTCGGGCATGCCGACACGGATCGTGCCGCGGCTGCTCACATCCACGTCCTCGGGCGGGTTCTCCCACTCCCACACCGGCCCCACCGCAGGCAGCCCAGTGATCACGGGCGCCCGCAGGAGATCCTCACGTCTCTGGTTGTCGCCCCGCCACAGAGCGGTGGCTTTGCCGATGAACCCTTCCAGAGGCGTCCCTGCAGGGTGGGGCGCGGAGCGGGACCCCATGCCGATGTCGTCGAGACTGAGTGGCCGGCCAAGCCGTGCGCCCAGGACCTCGGTGATGATCTCCGGCGTGTGACCGCGGGGGCGCTGGCCGCGAAGCCAGCGGATGACGGAGCTGTGGTCGTAGTGCATCTGCTTCCCTCGTGCTGCTCCCGCGCTGTTGATGCGCGCGGCGAGTCCTACACGGGACATTCCTGCCTCGTCGAGGAGAGCGTCTAGCTGTGTGTTCGGCTCCATCGGTGCTCCCAACTCACTCAGTGTGTGGAGCCTAGCCACAGGCGGTTCACACAATGTGTGAACCTGCCAATGCGACGCGGGCGTTGCACACACTCCCGTCGACTGATCTGGGTCGACAGCATCGGTGCATGGAACCACTGACCACAATGGACGTGAGCATCCCGCGTACGCCCGAGGCGCATGGTGGTATCGCGCTCGGCATCGGCTCGATACGCGGCAGCACACGTCGGCTGCTCGCAGAGGATGCCGAGGCCGGGGACGCGTGGCTCGCCGACTGCTCCGCGCGCCCTGACCTTGTACGCGACGCATGGAGCCTGGAGGCCCTTGCCCCGATCAGGAGCGGCGCTCACTGGCTGGTCGCCGAATCGCGGCTCGTCGCCGGCATGGAGGCCCTGAGCCGTATCCGCGAGGAGCGCCGGGGACCTGTCCTCGTGGATACGACGCTCGACCGGGCCTGGTGGCTGATGCCGCCCGACTCTGGCAGGGCGTTGGACTGCATCCGCGGTATCAGAGCGGAGCCGTGGGGGATGCCACTGCACTGCCCGCCGACTGGCCGGCAGGCGTGTGGCCGCATCTGGCTGCACCGGCCCGACGGCTCCGGTCGGCTCACTGCCCCTGCCATCCTCGCCGCCGCGCTCGGCCCGGTCGGCACCCCACTCACGGAGGCATCCAGATGACTGCGACAACCCCGCCCGCCGAGGACACCGCCCCTCCGGCGCTTGAGGAAGTGCTGCTCAAGCGGCTGACGAACCCACGGGACCAGGCCGGTCTACGTGCCCTCATCGAGGAGGGGACTGTCCTCGCCCGCAGCAGCGTCCGCCGGTCGCTGATCGTCACGAACGACGAAGGCAAGCCGGTGGGCTGTGCGTGGGACCGCGTCGCCAAGGAGCGGTACGGTCTCGACCTCGACGAGGAGCAGCGGATCTTCCTGGACGTCATCCTGTCGGTCGCGAGCTTTCACCATGTCAATCTCGGCTGGCTGATGGAGATCGACGACCGGCGCCTCGCGATCCTGCTGCGCGCGATGACGGAGATGGCGGGCAACGACACCATCGCGATCGGCACCAAGCTCTGAGCCCCCGCCGCCGGTGCGCGCCGACTGCGCCGGCGGCGGGATGAACCGGCCGTCCCGTACGTGGGCCGCGCGGGGCGACCCTAGCGCCCCGCCGCAGTACACCCCCTGACTCTGCGGCGGGGCACTCTGCTGTGTTCATCGGTCCCTGCGGACCAGGTCCAGCGGTGCGCCGAGCGCGCTCTCGATCCGAAGCAGTGTGGAGAGACGAGCATCGCGCTGCCCACGCTCGATTTCTGAGTAGGCCGCTCGATCTATTCCAGCCCGCTCCACAAGTTCTTCCTGGGTGAGGCCGACTGCACGCCTTGCCTCACGGAGCCGCTCGCCAAAAGCGATACGTAGCGCGAGGAGCTGAGCCGGATCAGGGGGCGGGGCAGAGAGCGACACCCTGCCAAGTTGGCCATTCCATGTTCGAATGTCCGTAGGCGAATTCGCCTACATTTCTCCCATGGCTGGTACGGAGGACAGGTATCCGTGCGGGGTAGTTCGGATATCAATAGGTAGGCCCTGGGGATCGAATCGAGAAGCGAGTGACTGGTGAGCAGAGGTAAGTCGGACCCGCACGTATCCCCCGACCGTCCCGAGCGTTCGTCGGGTATGGAGGCGTCACGCGTCGCGAGCTACCGGATCACTCCGCCTGAGATCCTTGCCTGCTACGGCTGGCGGCTCGGGGACTGTTTTGCGTGCCGCGCGAAGAATCGTTTCGTCACGATCATCGGGCAGCGCGGGAGCGAGGCTGGCGAAGCGGTGCCCCTGGCGATGTGCGGGAGCTGCGTTCTGGTTCAGGAAGAACGGCGTCGGGCGCGGATGATCCGCCGTGGGCGCCCGTATGTTGCTGGAGGCATCGGGCAGCGGGAACGGCGCGAGGGGTAGCGAAACGGCTGCCCCAGCCTGGGGCAGATCTGGGGCAGGACTGGGGCACGAGCTCCCATGCTGCCCCACGGAGACCCATCCAGAGCCATGGTCCCGGCCAGCGAAAAAACGAAAGAGACCGTCTCCCACCTGGGGAAACGGCCTCTAACGATCTCTTCTAGCTGTCGGGGTGGCGGGATTTGAA
>NZ_LIQQ01000115.1 GCF_001418565.1 Streptomyces graminilatus
ACAGGATGCGGATCTCGCTGCCTCCGGACGATCCAGGTCTCAGCTCCCTCAGGTGGTGTTCCTGTGAGCCCTTGATCCGGTCGACGAGTGGACGGCCGAGTGCGGGCCCGAAGAGGGCCAACGCGTCGATGGCGTCCTCCACCTGATTCGCGCTGCTTTGATCCGCTGCGACCAGTTCGCCGAACCACGTCGCCACCTCGGCGACGAGAATCACTTCCCATTGGGCCATGCCCGGAAAATTAATGCAAGCATTAACCGTGGTGTCCGGTTCGAGCCGGATTCACCCCATCGGGTGAGGGGGCGTCGCACGCGGTCAGCCGCTCACCCCCGCCCCAGCACCACCGTCCCCGACGAGCAGAACCAGCCCCCCGTGCCCGACGCCACCGCCAGTTCCGGCAGGGCTCCCGCAGGCGTACGGACCTGGCGTGCGCCCTCGTCGCCGCGCAGTTGCCGTACCGCCTCCACCAGCAGGAACAGGCCCCGCATCCCCGGGTGCTGGGCCGACAGGCCGCCGCCGTCCGTGTTGACCGGGAGTTCGCCGCCCGCCACCTTCAGACGGCCCTTCGCGGCGTCCACGAACTCACCGCCCTCGCCCTTGGCGCAGAAGCCGAGGTCCTCCAGCGTCACCAGGGTCATGTAGGTGAACGCGTCGTAGATCTCCGCGAAGTCGATGTCGGCGGGCCGCACTCCCGCCCGCTCGAAGGCGAGCCGGCCGCTCACCGCCGCCGGGGACACCGTGAAGTCGGCCCACTCCGACATGCTGACGTGCGAGACGTGCTCGCCGGTGCCGAGGATCCACACCGGGCGCGTACGGCAGTCCCGTACGTACTCCTCGGCCGCAAGCAGCACCGCCGCGCCCCCGTCCGAGCGCAGACAGCAGTGGAGCTTGGTGAAGGGGTCCGCGATCATCGGGCCGTCCAGCACCTCGTCGACGGTGATCGGCGTCCGGAACATCGCCTCCGGGTTCAGTGCCGCGTTCGCCCTCGCCTGCACCGCCACCGACGCCAGCTGTTCGATCGTCGTGCCGTACTCGTGCATGTGGCGGCGGGCCGCCATCGCGTACTTGGCGATCAGGGTGTGGCCGTACGGGACCTCGAACTGGAGAGGGCCGCGTGCGCCGAAGGAGAGGTTTCCCGTCCGGCGGCCCGCCTTGACGTCCGCGCGGGCCGTGGAACCGTAGACGAGGAGTGCGGCGTTCGCGTGCCCGGCGGCTATCGCGTCCGCCGCGTGGGCCGTCATCACCTCCCAGGTCGATCCGCCTACCGAGGTCGAATCGACCCAGGTGGGGCGCAGGCCCAGGTATTCGGCCACCTCGGCGGGGGCCAGCGTGCCGAGACCCGCGGACGCGAAACCGTCCACCACCTCCCGGCCGAGCCCCGCGTCCGCCAGCGCCCGGCGGGCCGCCTGCGCGTGCAGCGCGTACGGGGTCACGCCGTCCACCCGGCCGCAGTCCGACAGGGCCACCCCGACGATCGCGACCTTCCGGCTCACCGGCTGCCCACTCGTTGTGTGCTCACTCGTCGTCCGCCCACTCGCCGTCGACTCAGCATGAATCTGACGGTATATCAGCTCCGGCCCTGTGCGGCAGGGTGCGTCCGCCCTAATATGACGAACCGTCAGATCCCGTTGGGCGGGGCAACCTCGGACGCCCAGGAGGGCCAGGAGGTCCAGGTCATGGACGCCCGTTTCACACCCGAGCAGGACCACATCCGCCGCACCCTCCGCGAGCTGCTGCGCAAACGGTGCTCGCCCGGCGACGTACGGGCCGCCGTCGACACCCCGGCCGGGTACGACCCCGCCCTCTGGACGGCCCTCGCCCGCGACCTCGGGCTGCCCGGCCTCGCCCTCCCGGAGGCGTACGGAGGTGTGGGGGGCAGCACTGCTACCGAACTCGCCCTCGCCGCTGAAGAGTTGGGGAGGTGCCTCACTCCCTCCCCGCTCCTCGCGACCGCCGTACTGGCCGCCCCACTCATCGCCGCCCTCGGCACCGACGCCCAGCGCGCCGACCTGCTCCCGCGCCTCGCCTCCGGCACCCTGACCGCCGCGCTCGCCGTGCCCGGTACCGCCCTGGCCGCCGTTCTCTCCCTCACCGGCGAACCCCGCCGCGACTGGGCCGGGGGCGGGCGGGCCGGTGGTGTGCAGGCGGTCCGGCAGGAAGGCGGCTGGCGGCTGTACGGGCAGGTCGGGCAGGTCCTCGACGGACACAGTGCCGGGCTGCTGCTCGTGGCCGCCCACGCCGGTGGGTACGCCCGTTCGCGCACCCTTCTCTTCCTCGTCCCCGGCGACGCCCCCGGCCTCCT
>NZ_LIQQ01000116.1 GCF_001418565.1 Streptomyces graminilatus
CTTGCTGTCTTGCGTTTCCGACTCTATCAGACCGTTTCCGGTTCCGATTTCCTCGGTGCTTTCTAGGTTTCCGCTTTCGCGTTTCCCTTTCCGGCGAGTCCGACTTTATCAGAAGTTTTTGGCCGGTCTAACCGGCTGTTCATTCCTGAGATTCATCGGGAGGTGGTCCTCAAGAATCGAAGTCCTTGAGCAACCAGCAGATTTTCACTGTCGCCACCGAGCCTGTCCGGCTCTAGGCAACTGCTCTAACCTACCTCCCCACTCCCTCCGCGTCAACGGCTCTTGTGGGGCGAGGAGGAGACTAGCAGCCCAACAGGTGCGTACGCACATCAGGCGGCTGTGGGGACGGAGGCGCTGCGCTCGACCTCCTCAAGGTCGCCCGTCTCGCCGGTGCGGACCGCGCGACCGCCGAGGACATAGACGTATGCGAGGAAGGCCAGTTCGGCTATGACCCCGATCGAGATGCGCGCCCAGGTGGGCAGGCCCGACGGAGTCACGAAGCCTTCTACCGCGCCCGAAACGAAGAGGACCAGGGCCAGGCCTATCGCCATTCCCAGGGCCGCTCGTCCTTCCTCGGCCAGTGCCGTGCGGCGGGAACGCGGGCCCGGGTCGATGACGGTCCAGCCGAGGCGCAGGCCCGTACCGGCGGCCACGAAGACCGCGGTCAGTTCCAGGAGGCCGTGCGGCAGGATCAGGCCGAGGAAGGTGTCCAGTCGGCCTGCCGAGGACATCAGGCCGAGGCCGACGCCCACGTTGAGCATGTTCTGGAAGAGGATCAGGACGACCGGGAAGCAGAGGAAGACTCCCAGGACCAGGCACATCGCGGCGGCCTGGGCGTTGTTCGTCCACACCTGGGCGGCGAAGGAAGCGGCGGGATGGCTGGAGTAGTACGTCTCGTACTCGCCACCGGGGCGGGTGAGGGCGCGCAGTTCGTCGGGGGCCGCTACGGAGGACTGCACTTCGGGGTGCGTGCCTATCCACCATCCCAGGAGGACCGCCACCGTCGTGGAGATGAGCGCGGTGGGCACCCACCAATGGCGCGACCGGTAGACCGCGGCGGGGAAACCATGGGTGAGGAAGCGTGTGACATCGCGCCAGGAGGCCCGCCGGGTTCCTGTCACGGCACTGCGCGCGCGTGCCACCAGTTGGCTGAGCCGGCCGGTCAACTGAGGGTCCGGGGCGCTCGACTGGATCAGTGAGAGGTGGGTGGCGGTGCGTTGGTAGAGGGCCACGAGTTCGTCCACCTCGGCGCCGGTGAGGCGGCGCCGGCGGCGCAGCAGTGCGTCCAGGCGGTCCCACTCGGCGCGGTGGGCGGAGACGAAGACGTCGAGGTCCATCGTTTTGCCTGCTCCTCGGCTGTTCGTCGACTGCGCGTCGTAGGTGTCGTGGGTGTCGGCTTGTCCTACTGCGGCGCGATACTCCTTCAGCTTGGCAGACTGGCGGTTCCAGGGGCAGGTCAGGGGAAGGACGGCAGGCGTGAGTGAGCTGGTTACGGGCGAGGCGGTGGCGCTGGAGTTGCGCCCCGCGAAACTGCCCAGCAGGGCGCTTGCCGTACTGCTCGACCTTGTCGTGGTCGGGTTGGTCTACACCGTCGTCAGCATTGTTCTGGTCATATCCACGGCCTCGCTGGACGACGCGGCGCGGGCCGCTGTCTCCATCGCGACTTTCATCCTGGTGCTGGTGGGCGGGCCGATCGCGGTGGAGACGCTCAGCCACGGTCGTTCGCTCGGCAAGATGGCGTGCGGTCTGCGGGTGGTGCGGGACGACGGCGGACCGATCCGCTTCCGGCACGCGCTGGTGCGGGGTGCGGTGGGCGTGGTCGAGATCCTGATCACGGTCGGGGTGGTGGCCTGTATCGCCTCGCTCGTCTCGGCGCGGGGACGGCGGCTCGGTGATGTCGTCGCGGGCACGCTCGTCGTACGGGAGCGGGTGCCCGTCAGCCGGGCCGCGTTCGTTCCTCCGCCGCCGCCCTGGTTGTCCGGACGGTTCTCGGAGCTCGATCTGTCCGGCGTGCCCGACGGGTTGTGGCTGGCCGTGCGCCAGTATCTGACGCGCGTGGGGCAACTGGATCCGCGGGTGGGATCGGCGCTGGCCGAGCAGCTCGCCGCCGATGTGGCGGCACGTACGGGGACTCCCGCGCCGCGGGACGTTCCTCCGGCCGCCTATCTGGCTGCCGTGGTGGAGGAGCGGCAAGTGCGGGAGGCCCGGCGGACCTTCCGGGCTCCCGCGCCCCTGTCGCCGGCTGCGCCACCGCCTCCGGCCCCTGGGGGCCATTGGCCTGTGGTCGCCGAGGGCTCCGGGTCACTGCCACTCCCGGTCGTCGAAGTCGCGTCGCAGGAGCAGGCCGGTGAGCGCCGTTCCTCCGGCGGGTTCGCGCCTCCCGCCTAGCTAGTCGGTGAAGGTGGACGGCGGGGATTCGAGGTGTTCCAGCTCGATGCCCGGTGCGGCGAGGACCACGTCGCCGGCGATGTGCACGGCGTGCTGCTCACCCGTGTCCAGGGCTGTGACCTGGTATTCGTCCACTGTCAGAGGGCCGTTGTCAGTGGCGTGTGCTTCTCTTTTCACCAAGGCCCAGGACTGGTCCACGGTGCGCGGGGCGAGGACCGGATCGGTGAGGGCGACGAGGCGTACGCGGGTTGCGGCGGCGGAGGGGGTGAGGCGCAGGAGGCGGGCGGTGGCGACCAGGAACGCGGGGGACGTGCCGGTGAAGGCGTGGGCGCGGACATTGCCTTCGGTGGCGTGAGCGCCGGCCGGGTCGGTGCGTACCCAGGTGACGCCGTCGAGTGCGGCGCCGCGGACCTGCCAGCTCGCCGCGTGGAGTTCGAGGCGGATCGGACGGCCCAGGTCGTCGAGGGTGAGGTCGACGGAGCCGCTGTGGTCGCCCGAAGGGGCGGTCAGCTGAGAGACGTAACGCCAGCCGGAGGGGCCGGGGGCGCAGTGGAAGTGCTCTTCTGCGAGGGGGGTGTGATCGTGCGGATCGTGGATCGAATAGCGGCCGCGGGGCATCGGGGTCCTGGGGGTCTTCAGGTTCTTCGGGTTCTTCGGGCTTTCGGTTGAACTTCTGAGCCTCTGAACTGCCGAGCCTCGGCAACTGAGCCTCGGTAAAAGGGCAGGCCCCCGGCACGGGGGTGCGGGGGCCTGCCTCGGAGGACCTGCTGGTGGTGGGCGTGTCAGTGCACGGACGTGCTCACCACTGGCTGGGTGCCGGCTCAGTAGCGGTAGTGGTCCGGCTTGAACGGGCCCTCGACCTCGACACCGATGTAGGCGGCCTGCTCCGGGCGGAGCGTCGTCAGCTTCACGCCGAGGGCGTCGAGGTGGAGACGGGCGACCTTCTCGTCGAGGTGCTTGGGCAGCACGTAGACGTCGGTCGGGTACTCGTCGGGCTTGGTGAACAGCTCGATCTGGGCCAGGGTCTGGTCCGCGAAGGAGTTGGACATCACGAACGACGGGTGGCCGGTGGCGTTGCCCAGGTTCAGCAGGCGGCCCTCCGACAGCACGATGAGGACCTTGCCGTCGGGGAACTTCCAGGTGTGGACCTGCGGCTTGACCTCGTCCTTGACGATGCCCGGGATCTTCGCGAGGCCGGCCATGTCGATCTCGTTGTCGAAGTGGCCGATGTTGCCGACGATCGCCTGGTGCTTCATCTTGGCCATGTCGGCGGCCATGATGATGTCCTTGTTGCCAGTCGTGGTGATGAAGATGTCGGCCTTGTCGACGACGTCGTCGAGGGTCGCGACCTGGTAGCCGTCCATGGCCGCCTGGAGCGCGCAGATCGGGTCGATCTCGGTGACGATCACGCGGGCGCCCTGTCCGCGCAGGGACTCCGCGCAGCCCTTGCCCACGTCGCCGTAGCCGAAGACGACCGCGGTCTTGCCGCCGATGAGGACGTCGGTGGCGCGGTTGATGCCGTCGATCAGGGAGTGGCGGCAGCCGTACTTGTTGTCGAACTTCGACTTGGTGACGGCGTCGTTGACGTTGATCGCCGGGAACAGGAGGGCGCCGTCGCGCTGCATCTCGTACAGGCGGTGGACGCCGGTCGTGGTCTCCTCGGTCACGCCGCGGATCTCCGAGGCGAGCTGGGTCCACTTCTGCGAACCGTCGGTGATGGTCCGGCCGAGGAGTTCGAGGACGACGCGGTGCTCGTCGGACTCGGCGGTGTCCGCGGAGGGAACCTTGCCGGCCTTCTCGTACTCGACGCCCTTGTGGACGAGCATCGTGGCGTCGCCGCCGTCGTCCAGGATCATGTTCGGGCCCCCGGTGGGGGTGTTCGGCCAGGTCAGGGCCTGCTCCGTGCACCACCAGTACTCTTCGAGGGTCTCGCCCTTCCAGGCGAAGACCGGGACGCCCTGCGGGTTCTCGGGCGTACCGTTCGGACCGACCGCGATGGCGGCGGCGGCGTGGTCCTGCGTGGAGAAGATGTTGCAGGACACCCAGCGGACCTCGGCGCCAAGGGCGACCAGGGTCTCGATCAGGACGGCGGTCTGCACGGTCATGTGCAGCGAGCCCATGATCCGGGCGCCGGCCAGCGGCTGGGCGGCGGCGAACTCCCGGCGGATGGACATCAGGCCGGGCATCTCGTGCTCGGCGAGAGTGATCTCCTTGCGGCCGAACTCGGCCAGGGAGAGATCTGCGACCTTGAAGTCCTGTCGGTTGTCGACAGTCGTCATTACGGGCTGCTCCTCAAGGTGGGGCGAGTGGGTAGGGCTGGTCTGCGCGGCAGCGGACACAGGGGTGCCCGAAGAGGGCACAGTCATGCCCTGGTACGCGCAGCACAGTCCGTCGGAGGCCCTCTCTCCCTCGGTCGGTCCGCAAAGGGGACCGCCCGACCGCCATCAGCAGCGACGTCTGGCTCCGTCCCAAGCTACACCTCCAGGCCCGGCCGCCCCCAGTCCGCAGGGGAACACATCGGGACGGACCGGGGCCGGGCGGAGGGGAACTCAGTGGGTGGCCGGCTGGGCCGGGCCGCCCGGGGTGGCCTCGCGGTCGGGGCCCTTGGCGGCCTCCCGCTCGCTGTAGATGTCCGGTTCCAGGTAGATGACGCGGGCGATCGGGACGGCGGCGCGGATGCGGGACTCGGCGGCGTTGATCGCGGTGGCCACCTCGGCGGCGGTGTCGTCGTGCTGGACGGCGATCTTGGCGGCGACCAGGAGTTCCTCGGGGCCGAGGTGGAGTGTGCGCATGTGGATGATGCCGGTGACGGTGTCGCCGTCGACGATCGCCTTCTCGATCTTCACGACCTCTTCCGCGCCCGCGGCCTCGCCGAGCAGCAGGGACTTGGTCTCGGCGGCCAGTACCAGGGCGATCACGATGAGCAGAATGCCGATGCAGAGGGTGCCGATGCCGTCCCAGACGCCGTCGCCGGTGGCGATCGCGAGGCCGACGCCGCCGAGGGCCAGGACCAGGCCGACGAGCGCGCCGAGGTCCTCCAGGAGCACGACGGGCAGTTCGGGGGCCTTGGCGTGGCGGACGAAGTCCTTCCAGGACTGGGTGCCGCGCAGCGGGTCGGACTCCTTGATGGCCGTACGGAAGGAGAAGCCCTCGGCGATGATCGCGAAGACGAGGACGCCCACCGGCCAGTACCAGTGCTCGATCTCGTGCGGGTGCTTGACCTTCTCGTAGCCCTCGTAGATCGCGAACATGCCGCCGACCGAGAAGAGCACGATGGAGACGAGGAAGGCGTAGATGTACCGCTCGCGGCCGTAACCGAAGGGGTGTTGCGGGGTCGCCTCGCGCTGGGCCTTCTTGCCGCCGAGGAGGAGCAGGCCCTGGTTGCCGGAGTCGGCGAGCGAGTGTACGGACTCGGCGAGCATCGACGACGAACCGCTGAAGAGGAACGCCACGAACTTCGCTGCCGCGATCGCGAGGTTGGCGCCGAGTGCCGCCACGATCGCCTTGGTGCCGCCTGACGCGCTCATGTGTTCGCGTTGTCCCTTCGTACGTACGCTGTCCCGGGCTTTGCCCGCCCTTCGCCGGTGGGCCATTGTCGC
>NZ_LIQQ01000117.1 GCF_001418565.1 Streptomyces graminilatus
GGCACACGGCGTCCTCCGGGAGCTGGGCTGCGCCGGGGTACCGGAGCCGAGGGCGGCTGCCGGGTCCGGCGGGTAGCTCGGGGCTGGGGGCGCTGGGGGCGCTGGGGCTGCTGGGGCCGCAGGGGGCGCTGGGGCTGCTGGGACCACCGGGTTTGCCGGGACCGCAGAGACCACGGGGACCACAGGGTTCGCCGGGTCTGCCGAGTGCGCGGAGTCCGCCGGGTCCCTCGGGTCCGGGTTCCCCGGGTCCACCGGGTCTCTGGCGGCCGTCGAGTCGTTCCCGCCCTCTGTAGAACGCCTGGTGACGCCCTTGCAGGCAACTTGCAGAGGATCTGCAGCGCGGTCCGGGACGCTGTTTGTGTGACAGAGATCATCACTCTCTCGGACGCCCGGGTCGCCGCCGTCGCCGTGGACGACTGCGGTGAGCCGCTGGTCGACCTGCGGGGCACCGGCCATCTGCGGCTCGACCACCGGCAGGCCGACGACGACGGCAGCTACGCCCACCTCCGATCCGGTGTGCGCGACCGGCTGGTGCGGGCCCAGGGCCTGCTGCCCGCCGGGGTGCGGTTCCTGGTGCTGGAGGGGTACCGGCCACCCGATCTGCAGCGGCGGTACTTCGAGACGTACGCGCAGACCTTGCGCCTGGCCCATCCCGACGCCCCGCCCGAGCGGATCCGCGAGCTGGCCAGCGCGTACATCTCCCCGCCCGAGGTGGCACCCCACGTCAGCGGCGGGGCCGTCGATCTGACGCTGTGCGACCAGGACGGCAGGGAGCTGCCCCTGGGCACGGAGGTCAACGCGACCCCCGAGGAGAGCGAGGGCGCCTGCCGCACCGCCGCGCCGAACATCAGCGCCGAGGCGCGCGCCAACCGGGCCCTGATGGAGTCGGCTCTCGGCGCGGCCGGCTTCGTCAACTACCCGACCGAATGGTGGCACTGGTCCTACGGAGACCGGTACTGGGCGCTGCTGCGCCAAGAACCGGCCGCCCGCTACGGCCCCGCCGCCCGGCCCCGGGCCTGACCTGACCCGGCCCGAGGCCTGACCAGCCCACGGGCGTGACACCAGACGACCGTACGACCGCGCGTACGAACGAGGGGAACCGCAGTGACGACCACCAGCTCCGATTGTCCGCCACCGCCGCGCGAGACCGGCGACCGGATGAGCCCGAAGGACTTCGACGCCTCCTTCGCCGCCGACATGCCACGGCTGCGGCGGCGGCTGCTGGCCCTGACTGGCAACCCGCACGACGCCGACGACCTGGTCCAGGAGACCTACCTGCGGCTCTCCCGGCGGGCCCGGGCGCAGAACCTGACGCGGCAGCAGCACCCGTACGCCTACACCTGCACCGTCGCCCTGAACCTGCTCCGCGACTCCTGGCAGCGGCCCTCCCGCCGTGAGCAGGCCACCGACCGGCTCCCCGAGACCGGCTGGGACGGCGGGCTCGCCTCCTACGAGGCGTCCGAGACCACGCGGGCGCTGCTGGGCGTGCTCTCCGAGAAGGAGGCCGCCGCGGTGATCCTCGTGGACCTGGAGGGTCTCAGCCACGACACGGCGGGCGAACGGCTCGGCGCGCACCGCGGAACCGTACAGCGCAACCGGATGCGGGGCCTCGCCAAGATGCGCGACGTCCTCGGCCACTGACCCGTGCCGCTCCCCCCACGGGGGTGGGGAAGCGGCACGGCTGTACACCGCCGCCGTGCCCGGGCCGTCCGGGGACGGCACCGACAAGAAGGAAGAGTTCCTTGAACATCAGCAGCACGCGCCGCCGGACCAGCGGCGCGCTCCTGGGGGCCTCGGTCCTCGCCCTGTCCGCGTTCTTCTCCGCTCCCGCGCAGGCGGCGCCGGCCGCCGACTGCGGTGTCCTCGCGCCGGGCGCGTCCGCCACCGCCCAGGCCGCCGTGAACGCCGCCTGTTCGCAGATCGGCGTCTGGTACAGCTGGGGCGGCGGGCACGGGGCGTCACCGGGCGCCAGCTACGGCTACTACGACGGCTCCGACCCCGACAGCCTCCACGACAACGAGCGCAAGGGCTTCGACTGCTCCGGCCTGATGCGCTACGCGTACGCCCAGGCCACCGGCAGGGACCTGCTCAACGGCACCGCCAACGACCAGATGCACAGCTCGCAGGCCTCGGCCCGGTTCTCCGCCGGGCAGGGCACCGCCCCGCTGCTGCCGGGCGACCTGATGTTCTGGGGCAGCGGGCACGCCCATCACGTCGCCATGTACCTGGGCGGCGGGCAGATGGTCGAGGCGTACGAGTCGGGCACCCACATCCGGGTCGCCCCCGCGCGCACCGGCGGCGACTACGCGGGCGCGATCCGGATCAACGGGTCGGGCACGCCCGCCCCGCCGCCCGCGAACGGCGGTACGGTCTTCGAGACCTGGGGCACGGATGTGCGCACCCACGCCACACCGAGCGTGCGCGGCGCCGTGAAGGACACCTTCGCCGGACCCACCCAGGTGTCGGTCCAGTGCCAGCAGCACGCGGAGAGCGTCACCGCCGAGGGCTACACCAACGACATCTGGTCCAAGCTGGCCGACGGTTCCTGGCTGACGAACATCTACATCAAGGGCCCGGCGTCGCTGCCCGGCATCCCGGACTGCGGCGGCAGTCCCACCCCGCCGCCGTCGGGCAACAGCAAGCCGTTCCAGACGTGGGGCACCGGGGTGCGTACGCACAGCGAGCCGAACGTCGGTGCCCGGGTGGTCGACTACTTCGCGCAGCCCACCACGGTCAACGTGGTCTGCCAGTCGCACGCCCAGGAAGTGACGGCCGAGGGCTACACCAACGACGCCTGGTCGAAGCTGACCAACGGCTCCTGGATCACGAACATCTACATCAAGGGAGAGGCCTGGCTGCCCGGCGTGCGCACCTGCTGACGGGCGACGGGCGACGGGCGTACGTCCCGTCCCGGGCCGCCGGAGACCGGTCTCCGGCGGCCCGGGATCCCTGCCCCCGCTACGGGCGTGGCGGTACCGGACCTTCAGCCGGTCGACCGGACGTTCACCTGGTCGACCGGACGCTCACACGGTCGCGAGGGAGATCTCGGTCGACTTGATCAGGGCGACGACCGGCGAACCGGTCGCTAGACCCAGGTCGCGCACGGCGTCGGTGGTGATCGCGGCCGTGAGGGTGCCGCCCGCGACGCTGACCTTCACGGACGACATGGCGGCGCCCGTGACGAGTTCGGCGACCCTGCCGGGGAGCTGGTTGCGGATGGAGATGCCCTCGACGGCGGCCATGGCGAGCGAGACCTCCGTGGACTTGACCAGGACCCGCACGGCGGAGCCCGCGGCGAGTCCCAGATCCCTGACGGACTCCCGGGTGATCGCGGCGGTGATCTCCTGACCGCCGTCGAGCCGGACCCTGACGGTCGCCATGACCTCTCCGGTGGTGACGGCGATGACGGTGCCGGGAATCTGGTTGCGGATGCTCAGGCTCATGGCGGAACGCCTCACAGGGGAGAAGGGAGAAGGTGTCGAAGGTCAGCTTTTAGGGCTTCTGGGTCTTTTGTGAGGGTCACGCTAGCCGGGCCGGGCGCCCGCTCCCGGTCAGGCCGGGTGCGGGTGCGTCTGTGTCGCCCTCACGGTCGCCCGGATCCCGGCATCGGTACGCGGTCCGAGTTCGGCCGCGGCTACGGTGCCGTGGTGAACGGCGGCGTGACGTCGCACCCCGGGCGTGGTCGTGGGGGTCTCTTGAGCCTGCCTTGGTGCGCCGCACATCTCACGTACCGATGACCTTCACACCGATGCCACCGGACCCTTCCGCCTCGTTCGGTACCCCTGGGAAACTCCAGGCGCGCATTCCGGCACCTTCCACCCCTTGCCGCCATCAGGACGAGAGGCCCTTCCCCCATGCCCGATGTCAACCGGCGCCACTTTCTCCAACTCGCGGGCGCTACCACGGCGTTCACCGCGCTCTCCAGCAGCATCGAGCGCGCCGCCGCCCTCCCCGCGCACCACCGCACCGGGACGATCAAGGACGTCGAGCACATCGTCGTCCTCATGCAGGAGAACCGGTCCTTCGACCACTACTTCGGTTCGCTGCGCGGAGTCCGGGGCTTCGGGGACCCGCATCCGGTCACCCAGGTGAACGGCAAGTCGGTGTGGCACCAGTCGGACGGCACCAAGGACGTACTGCCCTTCCGCCCGGACGCCGACGACCTCGGACTGGCCTTCATCCAGGACCTCCCGCACGGCTGGAGCGACGGGCACGTCGCCTTCAACAACGGCAAGTACGACAAGTGGATCCAGGCCAAGTCGGCGACGACCATGGCCTACTTGAACCGCAAGGACATTCCCTTCCACTACGCGCTGGCCGACTCCTTCACCATCTGCGACGCGTACCACTGCTCGTTCATCGGCTCCACGGACCCGAACCGCTACTACATGTGGACGGGTTACACGGGCAACGACGGCAAGGGCGGCGGCCCCGTCCTCGGCAACGACGAGGTGGGGTACAGCTGGACGACGTACCCGGAGCGCCTCGAAGCGGCGGGCGTGTCCTGGAAGATCTACCAGGACGTCGGTGACGGGCTCGACGCGGCCGGTTCCTGGGGCTGGATCCCGGACGCCTACCGGGGCAACTACGGCGACAACTCGCTCCTCTACTTCAACCAGTACCGCGACGCGAAGCCCGGCGACCCCCTCTACGACAAGGCCCGCACCGGCACCGACGCCCGCAAGGGCGAGGGCTTCTTCGACCAGCTCAAGGCCGACGTGTCGGGCGGCAAGCTGCCGCAGGTCTCCTGGATCGTCGCCCCCGAGGCCTTCACCGAGCACCCCAACTGGCCCGCGAACTACGGCGCCTGGTACATCGCCCAGGTGCTGGACGCGCTCACCGCCGACCCGAAGGTGTGGGCCAAGACGGCCCTGTTCATCACGTACGACGAGAACGACGGCTTCTTCGACCACCTCGTACCGCCGTTCCCGCCCCAGTCGCCGGCGCAGGGCAAGTCGACGGTCGACGTCGGCCCGGACCTGTTCAAGGGTGACGCCAAGCACGCGGCCGGCGCCTACGGGCTCGGCCAGCGGGTGCCGATGCTCGTCGTGTCCCCGTGGAGCAAGGGCGGGTTCGTCTGCTCGGAGACGCTCGACCACACGTCGATCATCCGGTTCATGGAGAACCGCTTCGGGGTGCACGAGCCCAACATCTCGCCCTGGCGGCGCGCGATCTGCGGCGATCTGACGGCCGCGTTCGACTTCTCGCGCAAGGACACCAAGCCGGTGGTCCTCCCCGACACCGACGGCTACCGGCCGCCGGACAAGGTCCGCCACCCCGACTACGTCCCGACGCCGCCCGCGAACCCGGTCCTGCCCCGGCAGGAGCGCGGCCTGCGTCCGGCCCGCCCGCTCAAGTACGCCCCGTACGTGGACGGTTCGGCGGATCCGGCGACCGGAAAGCTCACCCTGACCTTCGCCTCCGGCACCGAGGCGGGCGCCTCCTTCCTCGTGACCTCCGGCAACCGCACCGACGGCCCGTGGGCCTACACGACCGGCGCGGGCCAGAGTGTCTCCGACACCTGGAACTCGGCGTACTCGCGGGACGCCCACGACCTGACGGTGCACGGCCCGAACGGCTTCCTGCGGGTCTTCAAGGGCCGGGGCAAGGGTGCCGCCGGACCCGAGGTGACCGCCCGGCACGCCGGGGACGACCTTGAGCTGACTTTCACCAACATGGGCTCCGAGAAAGTGGAGTTGAAGGTGAAGAGCGGTTACGGGGGCCACACGCACAAGATCGGCGTGCGGGCCGGGGCCACCGTGCGGCACCGGGTGGACCTGGGTGCCAGCGAGCGGTGGTACGACGTGACGGTCACCTCGGACGCCGACGCGTCGTTCCTGCGCCGGTTCGCCGGACATGTGGAGAACGGCCGGGCGGGCGTGAGCGATCCGGCCATCGCGACCTGCTGAGAGCGGATGAGATGGTGCCGGGGCGCCTTGACCTGTACATGGTTGCGATACGGCCATGTCGCGGTAGCGTGCCCCGGTGACCACGCATTCGAACACATCCGCGGGCCAGTACCCGGACCCCGACGGAGCGACTCAGGACCAGCCCCTGCTTCAGAAGGGTGCCGACGCACGGGTGCGGCGACAGGTGCAGCGCCAGGTGCGGGAGCGGGCCGGAGTCACCGGGGGCGGGACGGGTGGCGGCACGCTGTTCACCGAGCCGGTACTGGTGGTGAACCAGAAGGCCAAGCTGATCGAGGTGACCAACGAGTACCGGGTCATGGATCAGAACGGCCTGGAACTCGGCTCGGTCGTCCAGGTCGGCCAGAGCACGCTGAAGAAGATCATGCGCCTGGTCTCCAGCCTCGACCAGTTCATGACGCACAAGCTGGAGATCCGGGACGCCGACGGGCAGCCCGTGCTGCTGCTGACGCGCCCCCGGAAGATCTTCAAGTCACGGGTGATCGTGCAGCGTCCGGACGGTTCGCCGGTCGGTGAGATCGTCCAGCAGAACATGATCGGGAAGATCAACTTCGCGATCAACGCGGATGGTCAGCAGATCGGCGCCATCAAGGCGGAGAACTGGCGGGCCTGGAACTTCGCGATCGTCGACCACGCGGAGAACGAGGTTGCCCGGATCACCAAGACCTGGGAAGGCATGGCGCGGACGATGCTCACGACCGCGGACAACTACGTCCTGCAGATCCACTACCAACTCCCCGAGCCCCTGGTGAGCCTCGTGGTGGCGACGGCACTGACCGTCGACACGGCGCTGAAGCAGGACGCGCGGGGGTTCGGCTGACGGATCGGCGCACAGAGGCCGCCTGAGGCCCCCGCGCACACCGGCCGGGTGGGGTTCCTCCGACGCGGAGGGCGCCCCACCCGGCCGATCCGCGTCCACCGCCCCGGGGCGCGGAGCGGCGGATCGGCAGGGCGGTGAACGGCAGACCGGTTAATCGGTGAATCGGTGGGTTGGTGGATCGGCGGGTCGGTGGATCGCCGGATCGCCGGATCAGACGTTCTGCCCGCTGCCGCCGCCGGCCGAGGAGACCCTGATCCCCGACGTGATCTCGTCGATGACCGACTGCTTCTGGTCGGCGTCGATGCCGAAGCGGACGACGACGATCTGCTGGGGGTTCGACGGCGCGGGGAAGGCCAGCGACTCGACGATGCCGTCCACGCCCTTGCTCGTGACCGCCCGCCAGCGGACCAGGTAGCCCTGCTGCCCGGCGACGGTCACCGCCTTCGCGGCGAGTACGTCGTGCGAGGTGATCTTCCCGTACGTCGTACCGCCGTACGAATCCTCGGCGTTCGGCGCGATGTCCGCCTTGGCGACCGCCTCGGGCGTGCTGCCCGGCGTACGCAAGGCCAGCGCGGGCGCCGAGTAGGCCCCGCCCTTCGTGCAGGTCTTCGCCAGGTCGCCCGGGCACTTGTACGAGGTGTCCGACGTCACCTGCCCGCCCACGGTGATCGACTGGCCGTACCAGCCCTCCGGGATCGGAATGCTGATCCCGTTGGTCGAGTCGGGAACGGAACCGCTGTCGATCCTCGGGCTCTCGGAGGGCTTCGACTCCTCCGGGTCCGGAGTCCGGCCGCCCGAGCCGCCTCCGGGGCCGCCGTCGCTGCCGCCCCGACCGCCCGGCGCCTGTGAGCTCACGTCGCTGCGGCTGCCGCCGTCGTGCTTGGTCAGGACGTACACGCCGCCGCCTATGCCCGCGAGGACGGCGACCGCCACCGCGACGGCTATGCCCGTGCGCAGCCCACGCCGGGTGCCCGCAGGCGGATGCTCCGGATACGCCGGGTACGCACCGCCGGCGGCGAGCACCGCCGGTGGACCCCAGGCGGCGGCCGAGCTCTCGGGGCGGGTCTGGTCCGTCCATGTCCTACCGTCCCACCAGCGCTCGGTGGCGGGGCCGTCACTTGTCTGCCCGGGGTCGGGGTACCAGCCGGGAGGAGTCTCCTGCGTCATGCCCCCACCGTATGAGGCTCGTGTGAAAGCCGGATGAGAGGAGTCCCCTTTCCGCCGGGAACGGCGCGGAAAGGCGGGCCGGGATGCCGAGATAGCGGGATACGGAAGGTCCGGACCGCCCAGCCCTCGACGCGCCCCGCCGACAGGAGGGGAACGTGCGTGCGAAATATGTCTGGGCTTTCGCCGGCGCCTCCGTCGGGTCGTCCTGTCGTACGTCCTGTCACTCGTCCCGGCAGTACCTGGGCGGTCCCGCCTCCACTTCGGGGGCCGGACGGCTAGTCTCAAGTTCGTACGTCGTTCAGGCGACTTGGGGAGGTAGCGGGATGACGGAGGAACCGCCCGGGACGGCCGGCTCCGGCGCCCTGTGGGAGCGCGACACACAGGTCGCCGCCGTGGAACGGGCGATCGACGCCCTGCGCGTCGACAACTCCTCCCCGGGCAGTCTGCTGCTCTTCACCGGCGAGGCGGGTCTCGGCAAGACCGCGCTGATGGCCGAAACCCGGCGCCTCGCGGAGCGGCGCAAATGCGTGGTGTGGTCGGTGCGCGGCGGCGAGACCCTCAAGTCCGTCCCCTTCAACGTCGTACGGCAGTTACTGCAACCCGCGCTCCTGTCGCTGATGCCGGAGGAGGCCCGCGAGTACCTCGGCGACTGGTACGACATCGCGGGCCCCGCCCTCGGCATCACGGAACCCGGCGAGCGGCTGGCCGACCCGCAGGGCGTGTGCGACGGCCTGGTCGCCGCGGTGCGGCGGCTCGCCAAGCGTGACTGGCCGCTCGTCCTGCTCATCGACGACGCCCACTGGGCCGACCAGGAGAGCCTGCGCTGGCTGGCCGCGTTCGCCGAGCGGCTCGACGACCTGTCCGTCCTCGTCGTGGTCGCCCACAGGCCCGACGAGGCCACCGGCGCCCGTGCCGACCTCCTGGCGGCGATCGCCCGGTCGGCCGGCCCCGTCGCCACCCTCGACGCCCTGTCTCCGGCGGGTGCCGCCGGCCTCACCCGCGGCACCCTCGGCGCGCACGCCGACGACCCGTTCTGCCGCGAGGTGTGGGCGGTCACCGGCGGCAACCCGTACGAGACGGTCGAACTCCTCGCCAAGGTCCAGGACACCGGGCTCGCCCCGGTCGAGGCGTCCTGCGGCGGGCTGCGCGAACTCAACAACGCGGCACGCGGCGGCGGCCTCGTCGCACGCCTGGAGGAACTGGGCCTCGAAGCCACCCGCTTCGCCTGGGCGGCGGCCATCCTCGGTACGGGCATCTCCGTGAACCTCGTCGCCCGGCTGGCCACCCTCAGCCACCACGAGGCCTACCGCTGCGCCAACCTCCTGTGCACCGCCCGCATCCTCATCGAACCCCAGCTGATGGCGGGTCAGATCCCGGTCAACGACCTGGAGTTCGTGCACCCGCTGATCGCCACCGCCGTCTACGACTCCATCCCGGACGCCACGCGCACCGCCATGCACGGCATCGCCGCCCAGGTCGTCACCGAATCCGGGCGGGGCGCGGCCGCGGCCTCCCACCATCTCCTCCACGTGTATCCGGACGACGACGAGGAACTCGTCGAGCAACTGCGCGAGGCCGCCCGTGAGCACCAGGCGGTCGGCGCCCCGGACGCGGCCCGCCGCTGTCTGGAGCGCGCCCTGCTGGAGCCGCCCCGGGCCGAGAGCCACCCGCACGTCCTGTTCGAACTGGGCTGCGCCACCCACCTCACCGCACCCGCCACCACCATCGGGCATCTGCAGACCGCGCTCGCGATGCCCGGCCTCGAAGGCGACCGGCGCGTCGACGCGATCGTCCGGCTGTCGCAGGCCCTGCTGCACAACGACCAGTTGGAGGAGGCCGTCCGCACGGTCGAGGCGGAGGCCACCCGGCACCAGCCGGGCCCTGCCCGGATGCGCCTCTAGGGTGTGCACTTCATGCTGGAGGGCATCTACGGCGGCGACGTGACGGCGCCGGGCCGCTCCGAGCGGCTCGCCGCGCTCGCCCGCCCCTGCACCGGCCGGGACAACTCCGAGCGCGCGCTGCTCATGCTGCGCGGCTTCGACGCCATGACCCACGGCGAGAACGTGGAGGAGGTCGTCGAGGTGTGCGACCGCGCCCTCGTCAACGGCCGCCTCGCTCCCGGGCTCGGCTGGACCGACCCCGAGTGGGGCATCGAGCTGCTGATGATGCTCGCCTGCGCGTATGCCTACAGCGACCGTCTCGACCGCGCCGAGGCCCTCTACACCGACGCCCTGCGCGCCTACGAGACGGCGGGCTGGAGCGGCGGCCACCTCTCCCTCGCCCATGCGTACGTCGGTCTCGGGCACCGCAGGAGAGGCCGTCTCAGGGAGGCCGAGACCTCCCTGAGGGAGTCCCTGCGGCTCGCCGAACGCGTCGGGCGCCGGCTGCCCCTGCACTGGTCGGCGACGTGCAACCTCGTCGACACGCTGCTCGCCCGCGGCCATGTCGAGGAGGCCTGGGCGATCGCCGAGCAGTACGGCTTCGCGCCGCCCTACCCGTCCACCATCATCCTGCCCGAACCCCGCGCGGTACGCGGCCGGTTGCTCCTCGCCGTCGGCCGCACCAAGGAGGGCATCAACGAACTGGAGGCCGCGGAGAAGGCGGCGACCGGCCGGGGCTTCCACAACCCGGTGGTCGCCACCTGGGCCGTCGACCTCGCCCGGGCGCTGGCCACGGAGGACCCGGCCCGGGCCGCCGTCCTGGTCGCCGACGCCCGCCGGTACGCCGAGCGGTTCGGCACGGACACCGCCATCGGCGAGGCCCTGCGCTGCGCGGCGGCCCTGGAGACCGGCCAGCGGGCGGTACGCCTGGCAGCCCAGGCCGTCACCTATCTGGAGTCGTCTCCCTGCCAGTACGAACACGCGGCGGCCCGCGTCGAGTACGGCATCCTCGCCCGCTCGGTCGCCGAGATCCAACGCGGCCTGACCCTGGCCAAGTCCTGCGGCGCGGACGGCCTGGTCGCCCAGGCCAGGGACGTCCTGGAGACGGGACGGGGCCTGCGCTGACCGGCCGGGGGCCCGGGGTGCGGGTGGTGGTCAGGCCCGGAGCAACTGCTCCGTGACCCTCTCCAGCCGCCCCCGCACCTCGTCGTCGTACGCCTCCTCGTGCGCCCGCGACCGTCTCGTACCGTCGAAGTAGTGTCCGCTGCCCGATTCCCGGGTCACCAGCGCGAGGACGGCCGCCGCGCCGTCGGCGACGCTCGACCAGGGGGCGACGCCGGCCTCTCGGACCATCGCGGTGTCCATGTAGGTGGCGGGGTGCAGCACGTTGACGGAGATGCCCGAGGACGCCAACTCCTCGGCGAGGGTGAAGGTGTGGGCGGCGAGCGCGAACTTGCTGCGGACGTAGGCCGTGGTCCCGCTGTAGCCGCGGGTGAGTTCGGGGTCGTCGAAGTCGAGGGGCGCCTGTCCGGCCGAGCCGACGTTCACGATCCGAGAGGGCGCGCCCGCCCGCAGCGCCGGCAGCAGGGCGCGGGTGAGGACGACCGGCGCGAGGTAGTTCACCGCGAGCCGCAACTCATGCCCGTCGACGCTCAGTTCACGCCCCGCGCCGCCCGGACCGGCCCCGACGCCCGCGTTGTTGACGAGCACGTCGAGGCTCGGGTGCGCGGCAAGGATCTCGGCGCCCAGCTCCCGTACGGCGGCCAGCGAGGCCAGATCGGCCACGAACCCCTCGGCATCGCCCTCGGCCCGCAGCTCTGTGACGAGCAGCTCGGTGCGGCCGGGGTCGCGCCCGTGGGCGAGAACGGTGTGACCGGAGCGGACCAGCTCGAAGGCGACGTACCGGCCGAGCCCCGAAGTGGCGCCGGTGATCAGAACAGTGGACATGCCCCCACCGTAGACACGGGACGAAGGCACGCACGAGACGTTGCTGGGACTACGACCAGCAGGGTCACCCTCCTCGGGGGTGAGGCCGTCGCGGCGGGCCGCGCGGATGTGCTGGAGGCGGGACGGGGGCCGCGCCGGCCGGCGGCGCGCCCGCTGCCCGGGTCCCGGGGCGCCGGAGCGAGGCGACGGCGGGGCGGATGAGGGCGACCGGTGTGCGGCGGCGCACCGTGAGTGCGGCTCGTGCCCGTCGCACGTGAGTTCACTGCGGTGGCCATGTGCGCGCCACCGCCGCCGCGCTCAGTGAGCAGCGGCTCACCCTTCCGAGCCGTCCTCCTCCGCCAGTACGCGCTGTGCCGCCGCGAACGCCGAGTTGGCCGCCGGGACCCCGCAGTACACGGCCGTCTGGAGGAGCACCGCGCCGATCTCCTCGGGGGTGAGGCCGTTGCGGCGGGCCGCGCGGACGTGCATCGCCAGTTCGTCGTAGTGGCCGTGGGCCACCAGCGCGGTGAGCGTGATCATGCTGCGCTCGCGTCGGGTGAGCGTCGGATCGGTCCAGATCTCGCCCCACGCGTAGCGCGAGATGAAGTCCTGGAAGCGAGCCGTGAACGGCGTCTGCCGTGCCTGCGCCCGGTCCACGTGCGTATCGCCGAGGACCTGCCGGCGCACCTCCATGCCCCGGCGGGGCAGCGCCCCCAAGTGCGGGCGCAGCGCGGCCAGTACGGCCTCCGGGCACTGCGCGACCGCCAGATGCGAGGCGCCCGGGAGTTCGACGAGCGTGGCACCCGGCACGGCGTCCGCGATCTCCCGCAGATGGGCCGGGGGAGTGGCCGGGTCCTGCCGCCCGGCGACCACCAGCGTGGGCGCGACGATCCCGGCCAGCCGGTCGCGCAGGTCGAAGGCGGCCAGCGCGTCGCAGCAGGCGGCGTACGCGTCCGGATCGGCGTTCCGGTGATCCGCGACCAGCTCCGGCACCGTGAACCCGGGTGTGAACCAGCGCGCGTCGGCGCTCTCCGCGAGCCCGGCGAGCCCCTCGGCGCGCACCAGCGCGGCCCGTTCCTCCCACGGCTTGCTGCCGTTGAAGTGGGCCGAGGAGCAGAGCACGGCGAGCGAAGACACCCGCTCCGGGTGGTGGACGGCCAGATGCAGGCCGACCGCCCCGCCCAACGACACGCCCGCGTAGGCGAATCGACCGATCCCGAGCGAGTCGGCGAGCGCCAGCACCAGCGCGGCCAGATCGCCGACGGTGGCCCCGGGCCCGATCAGGCCGGGCGCCGAACCGCCGTGCCCGGGCAGGTCCCAGCGGACCACCCGGTGGGTGACGGACAGCTCGGGCGCCACCTTGTCCCAGAGGGCGTACGACGTCCCGAGCGAGGGCCCGAGCAGCAGCGGGGGCGCGGTGGCGGAACCCTCGACGACGTGGTGCAGCAGCTTGTCGGTCACGGTCGCTCCAGAGCGCGGTCGGTCAGGGCTCCGGCGGAGCCGGTGTAACAGGCGGGATCGGTCAGGTCGTCGAGGGGCAGGTCCGTCAACTCCGGTTCCTCTGCGAGGAGTTCCGTCAGCGGGCGTCCCTCGGTGTAGGTGCGGGCGGCCACTTCGGTGAGCAGGGCCTTCGCGCGGGCCCGGCCGAGCACCGGCGCGAGTTCGGCGGCCAGCCGCTCGGAGACGATCAACCCGTGGGTGAGGCCCAGGTGTTGGCGCATGGTGTCCGCGTGGACCCGTAGTCCCGCGGTCAGTTCCGCCGCGTCCAGGGCGGCGCCCCCGGTGACCCGCAGCAGCCCCCTGAGCGGCTCCCACTCGGCGTGCCAGGCACCGGCCGGCCGCTCGTCCTCGGCGACCAGCGCCCCGTACAGCGTGGCCGCGAGCTGCGGCGCGCGCCGGGCGGCGGCGGCGATCAGCGTCGACCGTACGGGATTCGCCTTGTGCGGCATCGCGGACGAACCCCCGCCGCTGCCCTCCGACAACTCGGCGATCTCGGTGCGCGCCAGTGTCAGGACATCGGCGGCGATCTTCCCCAGAGCACCGGCCGTGAAGGCGAGCGCCCCGGCGAGGTCCGCGACCGGGGTGCGCAGGGTGTGCCAGGGCAACAACGGCTCGGCGAGGCCGAGTTCACGGGCGTAGGCGGCGACCAGGGCACGTGTGTCGACAGTGCCCTCGGTCGCGCCGAACACGGTGAACGCGGCCAAGGTGCCTGCGGCGCCCCCGAGTTGGGCGGGCAGGCCGCTGCGTACGGCCGTGAGACGGTCCCGTGCGTCGAGGACCAGCGAGCGCCAGCCCGCCGCCTTGAGCCCGAAGGTCGTCGGTACGGCGTGCTGGGTGAGCGTGCGGCCCGGCATCACGGTGTCGCGGTGGTCGGCGGCCAGCCCGGCGAGGGCCCGCGCGGTGCGGTCGAGGTCCGCGAGGACCAGGTCCAGGGTGCGGGCGGCGACCAGCATCGTCGCCGTGTCCAGGATGTCCTGGCTGGTCGCACCCCGGTGGACGTACGGCCCGTACTCCGCGCCGACCGCCGCCGTCAGGTCCGCGACCAGCGGGATCACCGGATTTCCGCCGGTCCGGGCGCGCAGCGCGATCGAACGCGCGTCGAAGGCGGAGGAACGGTGAGCAGCCGAGGTGACCGCCCTGGCCGCTTCCTCCGGTGCCAGGCCCAGCCCGGCCTGGGCACGGGTCAGCGCGGCCTCGGCGTCGAGCAGCGCCCGCAGATACGCGGTGTCGCTCGTCGCGGAGGCCGCCGGGGAGCCCGCCCACCCGGGGGAGAGCAGGCCGGTGTCGGCGGCGGACTCGGCGTCGGCAGGTGGTGTCACTCGAACTCCAGGAAGACCGTTTCGCCCTCGCCCTGAAGGCGGATGTCGAAACGGTACGTGCGCCGCTCGCCCTCGGCGGCGACCAGCGTGGCGCGTCGCTCCGCCGGCAGGGAGTCGAGCAGCGGATCGGCGCCGTCCGCCAGATACGCACGCGTGTACAGGTGGGTCAGCAGTCCCCGTGCGAACACGCACACGCTGATGTACGGCAGACCGGCGTTGCCCGGCGGCAGCGTGTACAGGGCGTAGTGCCCGTCGGCGTCGGTGGCGACCCGCCCGAAGCCCGTGAAGTCGGTGCCGTTGCGGCCCAGGAAGCCGCCCGTCACCGGGTCGCGGCGCAGTGAGCCGGGGGCACCGGCGAGGGAGCCGTCGGCCGCCGCCTGCCAGAACTCCAGCAGGGCGTCCGGGATCGGGTTGCCCTCGCCGTCCAGGACGTACCCGTGGAGGGTGACCGTGTCCGGGTGGCCCTTGGGCGCGACCTGCTCGCCCTCGGGGAAGGGGAGCGCGTAGCCGTAGAACGGGCCGACGGTGTGGGACGGGGTGGGGAGCAGGTCCACCGGGGTCTCCGTGGACGCGGGGGACTTCCGGGAGACGCTCATCAGTCGCGGCCTTCTTCGATCCAGGTGGCGGAGGGACCGTCGAGGACGATGTCCCACTCGTAGCCGAGCGAGAACTCGGGCTGGGACAGGTCGTGGTTGTACTCGGCGACCAGACGGTTGCGGGCGGCCTCGTCGGTCACCGAGCGCAGGATCGGGTCGTAGCGGAACAGCGGGTCGTTCGGGAAGTACATCTGCGTCACCAGCCGCTGCGTGAACGCCGTGCCGAAGACCGAGAAATGGATGTGCGCGGGCCGCCACGCGTTGGTGTGGTTGCGCCACGGATACGCGCCCGGCTTGATCGTGGTGAACCGGTACCGTCCCTGATCGTCCGTCAGGACCCGCCCCACACCGGTGAAGTTGGGGTCGAGCGGCGCGGGATGCTGGTCGCGCAGATGGGCGTACCGGCCGGAGGCGTTGGCCTGCCACAGCTCGATCAACTGGCCCCGCACGGGGCGCCCGTTCCGGTCGAGGAGCCGGCCGGAGACGGTGATGCGCTCGCCGAGCGGCTCGCCCTGGTGCTGGATCGTGAGGTCGCTGTCGATGTCGGTGACGTCGGTGACCCCGAACACCGGACCCGACAGCTCGACCGTCTCCGGGTCCCCGCCGCTCACCGCGACCAGCGGCTGCTTGGGGTGACGCAGCACCGAGCTGCGGTACGGGGCGTAGTCGCGCGGCGGATGGTTCTGTACGGGCGCGCCTGCGGCGACCGCCTTGTCGTAGGCGTCCTGGAGGTCGCCGACCTCGGCGTCGATGTCCGACTGGGTGAGAGCCATGGGGAGTTCCTAGCGTTCGAGGACGAGGGCGAGGCCCTGGCCCACGCCGATGCAGAGGGTGGCGACACCGACTCCCGTGCCCTTGCGGGCGAGTTGGTGGGCGACGGTCCCGGCGAGCCGGGCACCCGAGGCGCCCAGCGGGTGCCCGAGGGCGATCGCACCGCCCTGCGGGTTGAGGATCGCCGGGTCGAACTCGGGCCACTCGGCGACACAGCCGAGGACCTGGGCGGCGAAGGCCTCGTTCAGTTCGAGAGTTGACAGATCGTCAAATCCCTTGCCCGCCTTGGCGAGTGCGCGGTTGACGGCCTCGACGGGGGCGAGTCCGAAGTAGTCCGGATCGATCGCCGAGACGCCGGTCGCGCTGACCCGGGCGAGGGGCTCGCGCCCGGTGGCCCGCAGGCCCTCCTCGTCGACCAGGAGAAGGGCGGCGGCGCCGTCGTTGAGAGGCGAGGCGTTGCCCGCCGTGACGGTGCCGCCCTCTGTGCGGAAGGACGGCTTGAGCCTGGCCATGGCCGCCAGGGAGGCGTCGGCGCGTACGCATTCGTCGGCGGCGAAGGCGACCGGGTCGCCCTTGCGCTGCGGGATGGACACGGGGGCGAGTTCGGAGTCGAACAGGCCCGCCTGCTGCGCCGCGGCGGCCTTCCGGTGGCTGGCGAGGGCGAACTCGTCCTGCTGCTCGCGGGTGATCTTGTGCTTGTCGGCGATGCGTTCGGCGGACTCGCCCAGCGGGATGGTCCACCGGGGGTCCATCGCCGGGTTGGTCATGCGCCAGCCGAGCGTGGTCGAGTACAGCTCGGTGTGCCCGGCGGGGAAGGGCCGGTCGTTCTTCGGCAGGACATAGGGGGCGCGGGTCATCGACTCCACACCACCGGCCACGGCGACGGAGGCGTCCCCGACCGCGATGGCCCGGGCCGCCTGGATCACCGCCTCCAGGCCGGACGCGCACAGCCGGTTGACCGTCACCCCGGGCACCGAGGTGGGCAGCCCGGCGAGCAGACCGGCCATGCGGGCCACGTTGCGGTTCTCCTCGCCGGCGCCGTTGGCGTTCCCGAAGTAGACGTCCTCGATCCGGGACGGGTCCAACTCGGGGGTGCGGGCGAGGAGTTCGCGGATGGCATGGGCGGCGAGGTCGTCCGGGCGGACACTCGCCAGACCGCCGCCGTAGCGGCCGATCGGGGTCCGTACGGCGTCGACGACGTAGACGTCCTTCAGACTGCTCACGGCTGGATCTCCTCGGGGATGCGGACCTTCGCTGCGGTCTTCGCCACGATCTCCTCGACCGTGACACCCGGAGCGGTCTCGACCAGCACCAGTCCGTCGTCGCCGACGTCGAGAACACCCAGGTCGGTGATGACCCGGTTCACACATGCTTTGCCGGTGAGCGGCAGTTCACACCGCTCCAGGATCTTCGGGGAGCCGTCCTTCGCGGTGTGCGTCATGACCACGATCACCGTGCGGGCGCCGTGCACCAGATCCATCGCCCCGCCGATCCCGGTGACCAGCTTGCCCGGGACGGCCCAGTTCGCCAGGTCGCCCCCGGCGGACACCTGCATCGCGCCCAGCACGGCGACATCGATGTGCCCGCCCCGGATCATCCCGAAGGAGAGGGCGGAGTCGAAGAAGGAGGCGCCCGCCAGGACCGTCACCGTCTCCTTGCCGGCGTTGATCAGGTCCGGGTCGACCTGGTCGTCGGTCGGGTAGGGGCCGGTGCCCAGGATGCCGTTCTCCGACTCCAGGACCACCTCCACGCCGGCGGGGAGGTGGTTCGGGATCAGGGTCGGCAGGCCGATGCCCAGATTCACGTACTGCCCGTCGCGCAGTTCCCGCGCGGCCCGGGCGGCCATCTCTGTCCTGTTCCAGGCCATCAGTTGCTCACCGTCCGCTGCTCGACCAGCTTGTCCGCCGCCTGCTCGGGGGTCAGGGCGATCACCCGCTGCACGAAGATGCCCGGCAGATGCACCGCGTCCGGGTCGATCTCGCCGGGCTCGACCAGTTCCTCGACCTCGGCGACCGTGATCCGGCCGGCCATGGCCGCGAGGGGGTTGAAGTTACGGGTGGCCTTGTTGAAGACGAGGTTGCCGTGCCGGTCGCCCCTGGCCGCGCGGACCAGCGCGAAGTCGGTGCGGATGGCGTGCTCCAGCACGTACTCCGTGCCGTCGAACTCCCGTACCTCCTTCGGGGGAGACGCCAGCGCGACGCCGCCGGAACCGTCGTAGCGCCATGGCAGCCCGCCCTCGGCGACCTGGGTGCCGACTCCGGCGGGGGTGTAGAAGGCGGGGATGCCGGTGCCCCCGGCGCGCAGCCGCTCGGCGAGCGTGCCCTGCGGGATCAGCTCGACCTCCAGCTCACCGGCCAGATACTGGCGGGCGAACTCCTTGTTCCCACCGATGTACGAGCCGGTGACGCGGGCGATCCGGCCCGCCGCCAGCAGCACCGCGAGGCCGGAGTCCATCGCGCCGCAGTTGTTGGACACCACCGAAAGGTCCGAGACCGCGCGCTCGTACAACGCCTTGATCAGCACGTTCGGCACGCCGGCGAGCCCGAATCCGCCCACCGCGAGCGAAGCGCCGTCCGGCACATCGGCCACCGCCTCCAGGGCTGTGGCGACCACCTTGTCCATCCGTGAGGCCCCATCTCTTCCGAGATCTCTCGCGAGTCTCTTCCGAATCTCTTCCGACCGCCGATTGCTCAGGGCACTGAGCATTTCGGCGAGGTTTCCCTCACGCTGCCACTCGTCGCTCGTGTCGTCAATAGACACCGAAGAATGTGAGGTAGAGGGCCTGGGGCCGGTAGGCAGACAGAAGGCATGGTGGGCCGGTATCGTCAGTGCACAGACGAAATATTGGTCCGGCGCCACACCTTCACGCCGACAACCCCACGCAGACGGCCGTACGCAGGCCCGACGACCCCAGGAGCGGACATGGCCGCGGTGGATCTCTCCACCCACCCCGGGCACCTCGCCCGGCGCCTCCAGCAGGCGCACTACCTGCTGTGGAACACGATGGTCTCCGAGGAGATCACCTCGCCGCAGTACGCGGTCCTGAACGCGCTGGTCGCCGAACCCGGCCTGGACCAGCGCACGGTCGGGGAGCGGGTGGGCCTCGACCGGTCCACGGTCGCCGAGGTCGTCAGCAGGCTCGGCCGCCGCGACCTGATCGACAAGGTGCGCGACCCGGAGGACGGCCGCCGCTCCCTGCTCCGCCCCACGGACGACGGGGTGCGCGCACACCGCAGGCTGACCGTGCGGACGGCCCGCATGAACCAGGTCTTCCTGGCCCCGCTCTCCGCCGACGAGCAGTCCGTCTTCCTCGATCTCATCCAGCGGGTCGCCGACGCGGCGGAAGGCCTGCGCAACCCGGCCGAACCCCTCACCTCCCCACGCTGAGCACCCTCCCCGGCAGGCCGGGTCCGCTCAGCGGACCGGCAGCGGATACCGTGCCGGGGAGAGACCGCCGTCCGGACCATGGGGCGGTCCGNNCGCCGCCGGGATGCGCACGGTCCAGCGGGCCATCGACGTCCTCGGACTGTTCGACGAGGTCCGGCCGGCACTGTCCCTCCGCGACATCGTCAGCGCCTCCGGCCTGCCGAAGACCACCGTGCTGCGCATCCTCCAGACCCTGCGCCTCAACGGCCTGCTCTGGGTCGACGAGCACGGCCGCTACCTCGCGGGCCCCGCCCTGCTGCGCTGGTCCCGGCTCGCCGAGGAGGCCTGGCGGCTGCCGCCCGCGGCCCGGGCGCTGCTGCGCGACCTCGCCGCAGAGCACAAGGAGACGGTGCACCTGTATGTGCGCCGGGACATCCACCGCGTCTGCATCGCCCAGGAAGAGGGCCCGCAGGCGCTGCGCCAGGTCGTACGGGTGGGCGACGAACTCCCGCTGTGGGCGGGCGGTGTCGCCAAGGCGCTGCTCCTGGACGCCCCGGCCGGGCTGCTGCTGCGGGTCGCGGAGGCCTCACCGTACGGGCCCGGACATCTGGCGACCCTGCGGACCTGGATCGAGGAGGCCCGGGAGAACGGGTACGCCGTG
>NZ_LIQQ01000118.1 GCF_001418565.1 Streptomyces graminilatus
AGATGTGTATAAGAGACAGGGCTGGGCCGTTACTGCTGGGGGTGGTGCGGCGGGATCGGCGGGAGGTCGCCTGTTGTCTCGTAGGCGGTCAGCATGTCGATGCGGCGGATGTGGCGGGCGTCCTCCGAGAACGGGGTCGCCAGGAACGTCTCCACGAACTTCGTCGCCTCGTCCCGCGTGTGCATCCGCGCGCCCACCGCGACCACGTTCGCGTTGTTGTGCTGACGGCCGAGCGACGCGGTCTCCTCGCTCCAGGCCAGCGCCGCGCGCACACCCTTCACCTTGTTCGCCGCGATCTGCTCGCCGTTGCCGGAGCCGCCGATGACGATGCCGAGGGCGTCCGGGTCGGCCGCCGTGCGCTCAGCGGCGCGGAGGCAGAAGGGCGGGTAGTCGTCGAGGGCGTCGTAGATGTGGGGGCCGCAGTCCACGGGGTCGTGACCGGCCTCCCTCAGCCACTCGACGAGGTGGTTCTTGAGTTCGAAGCCCGCATGGTCGGAGCCGAGATACACGCGCATGGGACGAGTGTGACATGCCTGTTTCCGGGCAGCAGCCTCGGGGTTGATCCCGGAAATCGCCCACAACACCACGGAACCTCAAGGGAAGCTCAAGTAACAATCTGGATTCAAAGGTTCAGGAATTCCTTTGCCTCCGATTCACTGGACTAACTGTTTACGCCGTTCCTACAGGCCGCTTACCCCGTTCACCCGGCGCAAAGGAATTCCCCCCATGACCTCGTCCCCATCGTCCGGTCTTCAGGCCGGGCTCAAGAACCGGCATCTCTCGATGATCGCCATCGGCGGTGTCATCGGAGCCGGGCTCTTCGTCGGGTCCAGCTCCGGTATCCGTACCGCCGGACCCGGCATCCTGCTCTCGTACGCCCTCGTCGGCACGCTCGTCGTGCTGGTGATGCGGATGCTCGGCGAGATGTCCGCCGCCAACCCGACCTCCGGTTCGTTCTCCGAGCACGCCGACCGGGCGCTCGGGCGCTGGGCCGGGTTCTCCATCGGCTGGCTGTACTGGTTCTTCTGGGTCGTCGTGCTCGCCGTAGAGGCGACCGCCGGTGCCACCATCCTCGAAGGGTGGGTGCCCGCCGTACCGCAGTGGGCCTGGGCGCTCATCGTGATGGTGGTGCTGACCGCCACCAACCTCGCCTCGGTCAGTTCCTACGGTGAGTTCGAGTTCTGGTTCGCCGGTATCAAGGTCGTCGCCATCAGCGCGTTCGTCGTCATCGGCGGGCTCGCCGTGTTCGGCGTACTGCCCGGTGTCGACAGCAGCAAGGCCGGGCTGGGCAATCTGACGGACCACGGCGGCTTCCTGCCCAACGGGCCCGGCGCCATCCTCACCGGCGTACTGCTCGTCGTCTTCTCCTTCATGGGCAGCGAGATCGCCACGCTGGCCGCCGGTGAGTCCGAGGACCCGCAGCGGGCCGTCACCAAGTCCACCAACAGCATCATCTGGCGTGTCGGCGTCTTCTACCTCGGGTCGATCTTCGTCGTCGTCACCCTGCTGCCGTGGAACGACCCCTCGATCAAGGCGAAGGGCTCGTACGTCGCCGCCCTCGACTCCCTCGGTATCGCGCACGCCGGTCAGATCATGAACTTCATCGTGCTGACGTCGGTGCTGTCCTGCCTCAACTCCGGGCTCTACACGGCTTCCCGCATGGCCTTCTCGCTCGGGCAGCGCGGTGACGCGCCCAAGGCCTTCGCCCGCACGACGTCCCGGGGTGTGCCGCTCGCGGCGATCGTCGCCTCGGTCGTCTTCGGCTTCGTGGCCGTCTTCTTCAACTACAAGTTCCCCGACTCGGTCTTCCTCTTCCTCGTCAACTCCTCCGGCGCCGTCGCCCTGTTCGTCTGGCTGGTCATCTGCTTCTCGCAGCTCCGGATGCGGAAGATCATCGAGCGCGAGTCCCCGGAGAAGCTCGTCGTGCGGATGTGGCTGTACCCGTATCTGACCTGGGCGACCGCCATCGTCATCGTGCTCGTCCTCGGCTACATGCTCACCGACACCGAGCACGACGGGCGCGAGACCGTGCTGCTCTCGCTGCTGGTTGCGGCCGTTGTGCTCGCCATCGCCGTCGTCCGGCAGAGGTTCGGGTTCGGGCGCGGGAAGGTCGTCGCACACGTCGGCGGTCCGGCCTCGGCCGCCTCCGATGACGGCGACGACGTCAACGACGTCGTCAAGGTCGGCTAGCCACCAGGCAGGCACTTGCTGGTCAGGGAGTTGTTCACAGGATGGTGAACGACTCCCTGACCTGTTCGTAGGTCCGTAGCGCCCGCTTCTCGATCTCCTGGTGGTACCAGGTGCTGATCTGGTACGACTTCCCCTCCACGTCGAAGCCGAGCAGCCTGGCGTGCCAGTGGGTGCCGTCCAGCGTGAAGGTGTACTCCCAGACGACCGCCGGGTGGTCCTGGTACGTCGTCTCCGCCAGGCTGATCTTCGTGTAGTCCTGGCCCTCGCGGGCGTTGCGTTCCGACTCCTCCCAGGTCTCCAGCAACTCGCCCCGTGCGAGGGAGGACTTGGCGAGGAGTTCCTGTTCTCCGTCGGGGGACGTGTAGTGCACCTCGGCGCCCGTCTTCACGTCCCGGCGCCAGCCCCCGGGCGTCGCCCACGCGTATCCGCCCGCCTCCTCGTGCGCGCCGGGCGGCAGGCTGCGCGGGCGGGAGGTGCCCTCGACTGTGGGCCGGGGGGAACCGGGCAGAGGGGAAG
>NZ_LIQQ01000119.1 GCF_001418565.1 Streptomyces graminilatus
GGGTGCGGGACGGGTGCGGGCACGCGCGCGTGGAGGCCGTTCCCGGCGTGGGCCTCGGTGATGTCGGCGACGATGCGCTCGGCGTAGACCAGGCCCTCCAGGAGGGAGTTGGAGGCGAGCCGGTTGGCGCCGTGGACGCCGGTGCAGGCGACCTCGCCGCACGCGTACAGGCCGGGGACGGTCGTACGGCCCCGGGAGTCGGTGCGGACGCCGCCGGAGGCGTAGTGGGCGGCCGGGGCGACCGGGACGGGCTCGGTGACCGGGTCGATGCCGTGGGCGCGGCAGGCGGCGAGGATCGTCGGGAAGCGGTGCTCCCACATGTCGGCGCCGAAGTGCCGGGCGTCCAGGAACATGTGTTCGGCGCCCTGTTCCAGCATGCGGCGGGTGATGCCCTTGGCGACGATGTCCCGGGGCGCGAGTTCGGCGAGTTCGTGCTGGCCGGTCATGAAGCGCACGCCGTCGGCGTCGACGAGGTGGGCGCCCTCACCGCGTACCGCCTCGGAGACGAGCGGCTGCTGGCCCTCGGCGTCGGCCCCCAGGAAGAGCACCGTGGGGTGGAACTGGACGAATTCGAGGTCGCTGACCTCGGCGCCCGCGCGCAGGGCCAGGGCGACGCCGTCGCCGGTCGACACGGACGGGTTGGTGGTCGCGGAGAACACCTGGCCCATGCCGCCGGTGGCGAGGACCACGGCGGGCGCGTGGACGGCTCCCACGCCGTCGTGCTGGCCCTCTCCCATGACGTGCAGGGTCACACCGGCCGTGCGGCCGTCGACGTCGGTCAGGAGGTCCAGCACGAGCGCGTTCTCGACCGTGCGCAGTCCGCGCGCGCGGACCGCCTCGACGAGGGCGCGGGAGACCTCCGCGCCGGTCGCGTCGCCGCCCGCGTGCGCTATGCGGCGGCGGTGGTGGCCGCCCTCGCGGGTCAGTTCGAGTTCGCCCTCTGAGGACTCGTCGAAGTGGGCGCCGGTCTCGATGAGCCGCCGTACGGCGTCCGGTCCCTCGGTGACGAGGATCCGTACGGCCTCCTCGTCGCACAGGCCCACGCCGGCCACCAGGGTGTCGGCGAGGTGCTGTTCGGGGGTGTCGCCCTCGCCGAGGGCCGCCGCGATGCCGCCCTGGGCCCAGCGGGTGGAGCCGTCGTCGAGGCGGGCCTTGGTGACGACGACCGTCCGCAGCCCGGCCGCGTCGCAGCGCAGGGCGGCGGTGAGCCCGGCGACGCCGGAGCCGACGACCACGACGTCCGCGGTCAGGGCCCAGCCGGGGGCGGGGGCGTGCAGCCGTATGCCGGTGGCGGTGGAGGTGCCGGCGCGGTGGCCGGCGGTGGGGCCTGTGGTGCTCACGAGGCGGCTCCGGGGGTTCCGAAAATGAGAGGGATGTTGTCGATCAGCCGGGTCGTCCCGACCTTGGCCGCGACGGCGAGGACGGCTTCGCCCGTGAAGTCGTCCGGGATCTCGGTGAAGTCGGCGGGGTCGACCAGTGCGAGGTAGTCGAGGACCAGCGGGGGGTGCAGGCGGGCCGCGTCGTCCAGGAGGAGGCGGGCGGCGGCCCGGACGGCTGCGGGGGCGCCGCCGGGGCCCTGCGCTACGGCGTGCGCGTCGGCCGCCGCGCGGGATTCGCCGAGCGCGCTGAGGGCCTGGGCACGCGCGTGCGTGGCGGGCACTTCGCGGGCCCGCGCGCGCAGCGCCTCCTGGGCGGCGTGCCGGTCGCCGCCGGCGAACAGGGCCTGGGAGAGCGCGAGCGCCGTACGGCGTTCCTCCGGGGAGAGGTAGCGGTTGCGGCTGGACCGGGCCAGGCCGTCGGCCTCGCGGACGGTCGGTACGCCGACGATCTCCACGCCGAAGTTCAGGTCGCGGACCATCCGGCGGATCATCGCGAGCTGCTGGGCGTCCTTCTGCCCGAAGAGGGCCACGTCGGGCCGGGTGAGGTGCAGGAGCTTGGCGACGACGGTGAGGACGCCGTCGAAGTGCCCGGGGCGGGTGGCGCCTTCGAGCCGCTCCCCCATGGGGCCGGCGCTGATCCGCACCTGGGGTTCGCCGCCCGGGTAGACCTCGTCCACGGAGGGGGCGAACACGGCGTCCGCGCCCGCCTGTCCGGCGAGCTGGACGTCGGCGTCAAGGGTGCGCGGGTAGCGGTCGAGGTCCTCGCCCTTGCCGAACTGGAGGGGGTTCACGAAGACGGTGACGACGACCTCGCCGTCGGGGCCGGCGATCTCGCGCGCGGTGCGGACGAGGGTGGCGTGGCCCTCGTGCAGGGCGCCCATGGTCATCACGACGGCACGCGTGCGTGCACGCTGTCCGACCTCGTCCCTGTCGGGGATGAGGTCGGACACGCGGGCGTTCAGTTCGGCTGCCGTGCGCAGCAGGCGGGTCATCGGGCGCCTCCCTCGGTGCCGTTACCGAGTACCCCGAGAAGGTCCTCGGCCAGCTCCGGCTTGAGCAGTCCGTGCGCGAGGGCACGGTCGGCGGTCGCGCGGGCCATCGCCAGATAGGCGGCGACGCTCTGCGGTGAGTGTTTGCGCAGCTCGGCGACATGGGCGGCCACAGTGCCCGCGTCCCCGCGCGCGACGGGCCCGGTGAGCGCCGCGTCCCCGGAGCGCAGCGCGTTGTCCAGGGCGGCGCCGAGCAGCGGGCCGAGCATCCGGTCGGGGGCGTCGACGCCGGCCGCGCGGAGCAGCTCCATGGACTCGGCGACCAGGGTGACGAGGTGGTTGGCGCCCAGGGCGAGGGCCGCGTGGTAGAGCGGGCGGCTCTCCTCGGCGATCCATTCGGGCTCGCCGCCCATCTCGATGACGAGGGCCTCGGCGGCCAGCCGCAGCTCGGGGGGCGCGGTGACCCCGAAGGAGCACCCGGCGAGCCGCTGGACGTCCACAGGGGTGCCGGTGAAGGTCATGGCGGGGTGCAGGGCCAGCGGCAGCGCGCCGGCCCGCAGGGCGGGGTCCAGGACCTTCGCGCCGTACCGCCCGGAGGTGTGCACGAGCAGTTGTCCCGGCCGTACGGCGCCGGTCTCCGCGAGGCCCTCGACGAGGCCGGGCAGGGCGTCGTCCGGGACGGTCAGCAGGACGAGGTCGGCGCGCTCCATCACCTGGGCGGGCGACACCACGGGCACGTCCGGGAGCAGTTGCGCGGCCCGGCGCACGGAGGCGTCGGAGACCGCGGAGACGGCGACCGGACGGTGTCCGGCGAGTTGGAGGGAGGCGGCCAGCGCTGGACCCACGCGTCCGGCGCCGACCACCCCCACGGTGAGCCGCGCGGGGCGGTCCCTGGGGTCTGGCTGCTGGAATGTACTCACTCGACGACGGCCTTCCCGTTCCAGTCCGCTAGGGGTACCGGACGATGTACCGGACGGTTTCTCGTCATGTTAACGCTATTGGCCCGGACGGTGTCCGGTTGTCCACAGGCTGTGGGCGCTCGCGAGCCCTCCGTGCGCGGGCGAGGGGAAACCCGGGTGCCCGCGCCGATCCCGCGCGCGGGATGATTCCGAGCATGAGCGATACGGCCGACAAGGGCGGGCGACCGGGTCAGGAACCCGGCGAGGAACACAGCGAACAGCACGGCGAACTGTCCGGTGAGCTGCCCGGTGAGCAGTCCGGTGAGCAGTCCGGCAGTGACGAACGGCGGCTGCGGCGCCGGGCCGCGCACCGGAACGCCGAACGGGTCCTGTCGCGCCCCGGGTTCCTGGGGACGATGAGGCAGCGGCTTGCGCTGCTCGACGGGGCGCCGGAGTCGTACGACCTGGACGAGCCGTCCGACATCTACGGCGGCGGGATAGTCGAGACCCTGGAGAAGCGGGTCGCCACGCTGCTCGGCAAGGAGGCCGCCGCCTTCTTCCCGACCGGCACGATGGCCCAGCAGGCCGCCATGCGCTGCTGGGCGGGCCGCACCGGCAGCCCGGCCGTCGCCCTGCACGCGCTCTCCCACCCCGAGGTGCACGAGCGGAACGCGTTCAGCGCGCTGAGCGGACTTCGCCCGCTGCGGGTGACGAGCGAGCCCCGGATGCCGACGGCCGACGAGGTGCGCGACTTCGGCGAGCCCTTCGGGACGCTGATGCTGGAACTGCCCCTCAGGGACGCCGGTTTCGTGCTGCCCACCTGGGAGGAGCTGACCGAGGTGGTGGCGGCGGCCCGGGAACGCGACGCCGTGGTGCACTTCGACGGGGCCCGCCTGTGGGAGTCCACCGCCCACTTCGGCCGCACCCTGGACGAGATCGCGGACCTCGCGGACACCGTCTACGTGTCGCTGTACAAGTCCCTCGACGGATTCGGCGGCGCCCTCCTGGCGGGCCCGCAGACGCTCATCGACGAGGCGAAGGCCTGGCGGCACCGGTACGGCGGCCAGATCTTCCAGCAGTTCCCCACGGTCCTGTCGGCCCTCGTCGGCCTGGACCGCGAGCTGCCGCGTCTCCCTGAGTACGTGGCCCACGCGCGCGTGGTCGCCGCGGCGCTGCGCGAGGGCTTCGCGGCGGCCGGGGTGCCGTGGGCGCGCGTCCACCCGGAGGTGCCGCACACGAACGACTTCCAGGTCTGGCTGCCGTACGACCACGAGGCCGCCGCGGAGGCCGCGATCCGGCAGGGCGAGGAGACGAAGACGCTCCTTTTCGCGAGCGAGTGGGCACAGGGCGGCCCGGGTCTCGCGGTCACCGAGGTGTCCGTCCGTGCCGCCGGCCTGGAGTGGACGCCGGACGACGTGAAGGCGGCGGTGGCGGAGTTCGTGGAGCGGCTGTAGGTGACCGTGATCACGGTTCCCGGGGCGTTGTCAGTGGCCCGGTGCACCATGGGTCCATGAGCGTGAGCATCGACGTGCGCGGGCTGGGGCGGGAGCGGATCACCGTGGTGCCGTCACCGCTGGCCGAGCTCGGCATGGCGCTGCACGCGCTGGCCGANNCTGGCCGACCGGATGTGCGAGGCCGACTTCCTGTGGCGCTCCACGTTCTCCGACCTCTTCCTGCCGTACGCGGGCCTGGGCGCGGGCACGCTCCCCGGCGGCACGCTGGGCGCGGAACTCGACCAGCTTGACCGGCTGACGGACGAACAGTTCGTGGACGCCTGCCTGGAGTTCACCTGCGCGATGCCCTACGACGAGCAGGGCGTGGGCGCGCTCACCGACCCCGGGGCGCGGCAGCGGGCCCTGGAGCTGGCCGTCTCGCGCGGCCCCCGCCAACTCCGGTTCACCAGGCGCCTGCTGGACGAGACGCCCCGGATCCGCGCCTGGCTGCGGCAGTTGCTGACCGACTGCGAGGACGCCTTCTTCGCCGAGACCTGGTCGCGGCTGCACCCCCAGCTCATGGCGGACGCCCGCCACAAGACGGATCTCCTGCACCGCAAGGGCCTGCCGGAGGCGCTGGCGTCGGTGTCGTCGGCGGTCACCCTGGACGAGACCACGGGCCGGATCACCGTCGACAAACTGGGCGTCGGCCACACCACGGCGGAGGGCAGTCTCCTGCTCGTCCCGACGAGCCTGGGCCGGCCCCATCTGATGGTCCTGCACCGGTACGGCTGGCAGCCGGTGCTGCACTACCCGGCGGGCTCCACCGAACTCGCCGCCCCGGCCTCGGTCGAGCAGCTCAGCCTCCGTCTGACCGCGCTGTCCCACCCGGTGCGGATGCGGCTGTGCCGCCAGCTGGCCCGCAGCTCGTTCACGACGACCGAACTGGCGCACACGCACAGCATGACGGCACCCGAGATATCCCGGCACCTGGCCGTCCTCAGAAAGGCGGGCCTGACCACCACCCGCCGCCGCGGCCGGTATGTCCTGCACCAGTTGGACGTCACGATGGTGGCCCGGCTGGGCAGCGACTTCCTGGAGGGCATCCTCAGATGACCGGCAGATCGGAGGGCGTCCTCAGATGACCGGCGGAAGATGACCGGCAGATCGACCGAAGAAGCCGGACCGGCCGGTCAGCCCGCCCCGCCGGCCCGCACGAGCCCCGTCTCGTAGGCGAGGACGACCACCTGTACCCGGTCCCGCAGCCCCAGCTTCGTCAGGATGCGGCCCACATGGGTCTTCACGGTCGCCTCCGACAGCACCAGCCGGGCCGCGATCTCGCCGTTCGACAGGCCCTGGGCGACCAGGATCATGACCTCGCGCTCCCGGTCGGTGAGCCGCTCCAGTTCCTTGTACTGGGGCTGCTTGCCGGCGGCCGGCAGCATGGGCGCGAAGCGGTCGAGGAGCCGCCGGGTCGTCGAGGGCGCCACGACCGCGTCTCCGCTGTGCACGGAGCGGATCGCGGTGAGGAGTTCGCCGGGGGGCACGTCCTTGAGCATGAAGCCGGAGGCGCCCGCCTTCAGCCCGGAGAAGGCGTACTCGTCGAGGTCGAAGGTGGTCAGGATGAGCACCTTGGGCGGGTTGTCGCCCTGGCAGATGCGCCGGGTGGCCTCCACCCCGTCGAGCTTCGGCATGCGTACGTCCATCAGCACCACGTCGACCTCGGTCTCCCGGAGAACCTGGAGAGCCTCGACGCCGTCACCCGCCTCCGCCACGACGTCCATGTCCGGCTGGGCGGCGAGCACCATCCGGAACCCGGTGCGGAGCAGCACCTGGTCGTCGACGAGCATCACACGGATGTTCATGGCGGGTCCTCCGGTCGATACAAATCAATACAGGTCAATACAGGTCAATACAGGTTGATACAGGCAGGTCGAAAACAGGTCGATACAGGTCGATACAAGCCAGGCGTAAGCCGTGCACAAGCGCCACACATCAAGTCGAACAACTGTGCGTCGATCGAGCGCGCACGTGTCAGTGTGCGGGTTTGAGCGGCAGCAGGGCGCTGATGCGGAAGCCGCCGCCCGGGCGCGGGCCCGCGTCCAGGGTGCCGCCCACCATGCCGACGCGCTCGCGCATGCCGATCAGGCCGTGCCCCCGTCCGTCGGCGCCGCCCTCCTCGTAGTGCTCGTGCGGGGCGCCCTTGCCGTCGTCCTCGACCAGCAGGCCGAGACCGTCGTCGAAGTAGACCAGACGCACGCTCGCTCCGGTGTTCGGGCCACCGTGCTTGCGGGTGTTGGTGAGCGCCTCCTGCACGATGCGGTACGCCGTCAGCTCGACGCCGCTGGGCAGCGGGCGCGGGGTGCCCTCGATCCGGTAGTCGACGGGCAGGCCCGACGTACGGCACTGCTCGATCAGTTCGCCGAGCTGTTCGACGTCGGGCTGCGGAACGTACTCGCAGCCCTCCTGGTGCTCGCCGGTCCGCAGCACGCCGAGCAGCCGGCGCATCTCGGCGAGGGCCTGGCGGCCGGTGCCCGAGATGGTCTCCAGGGCCTTTTTCGCCTGGTCGGGGGCGGTGTCGAGGACGTAGGCGGCGCCGTCGGCCTGGACCACCATCACGGACACGTTGTGCGCGACGACGTCGTGCAGCTCACGGGCGATCCGGGCGCGCTCGGCGGCGACCGCGACCTTGGCCTGCGCCTCGCGCTCCCGCTCCAGACGGGCGGCGCGCTCCTCCAGTTGGGCGAAGTAGGCGCGGCGGGTGCGCAACGAGTCGCCGAGCACCCAGGCGAGGGCGTACGGCACCGCGGTGAAGATCATCAGGGCGAGCCGGCCCGCGCCGCTCGGCCCGTCCTCGGGCCAGCGCAACTGGGCCAGCGGGGAGGCGAGCAGACCGCCGATCAGCGCGTACCGTGAGGCCCAGCGGGGGCCGCTCGCCGCCACGGTGTAGACGATCACCAGAAAGGCGAAGTCGGCGGGCACCGTCTTGATGTCCAGGACCAGTTGCGCCACCCCGACCGCGCCGGCCAGCAAGAGCATCCGCTCGGGCATGCGCCGCCGCAGCGCGACCACCACGCTCAGCAGGACCGTCACCACGGTGATCCCCGTCAGGGACACGGCGTCCGGCGTGGCCCGGACGGTATCGCCCAGCATGGAGATCCCGAACAGGACGACGGCCCAGAAGCCGTCTACCCATGCCGGGTGTCCGCGGAGGAAGTCATAGACGCGTTGCACGTAACCCAGCGTAGGCAGGCGTTGTGTGTGCCGGGGTCAACCGGAGGGCCGATCCGCGACGCCCCCGCGTACTCCGCAAGGTGGAGAGCCTCTCCCCAGGGCGGCGGGTGCCCAACCCCTAGCCTGACCTCGTGACAGGAGAGACAGCGGGCGGGACGGCGGGCCGTTCGACCGGCGAGTGGCGTAGCTGGCGGGCGGCGACACACGAGGCGCTCTACGGCGAACACGGGTTCTACCGCCGCCCCGAGGGACCCGCCGGGCACTTCCGTACGTCCGTCCACGCCTCGCCGCTCTTCGCCGCCGCCGTGGCACGGCTGCTGTGCCGGGTCGACGAGGCGCTGGGCCGCCCCGCCTCGATCGGCTTCGTCGACATGGGCGCGGGCCGGGGCGAACTCGTCACCGGTGTCCTCGCCGCCCTGCCCCCGGAAGTGGCCTCCCGCGCGCGCGGGTACGCCGTCGAGCTGGCCGGCCGCCCCGTGGACCTCGATCACCGGATCGAGTGGCTGACCGAGCCCCCCGGCGGCCTCACCGGCCTGCTGTTCGCCAACGAGTGGCTGGACAACGTCCCCGTGGAGGTGGCGGAGGTGGACCCGGCGGGCGTACCGCGCGTGGTCCTCGTACGGCGGGACGGGACCGAGCGGCTCGGGGAGCCGGTCGCCGGGGCGGACGCGGAGTGGCTGGCGCGGTGGTGGCCGCTGCCGCCGGAGCCGGGTCTGCGGGCCGAGATCGGGCTCCCCAGGGACACCGCCTGGGCCGCCGCCAGGGCCACCGTCGAACGGGGCCTCGCCGTCGCCGTCGACTACGCGCACACGGCCGGCGCCCGGCCGCCCTTCGGGACGCTCACCGGTTTCCGGGCGGGACGCGAGACGGCACCCGTGCCGGACGGCTCGTGCGACCTGACCGCCCACGCGGCGCTGGACGCCTGCGCGGGGCCGGGGTCCCGCCTGCTGACCCAGCGGGAGGCCCTGCGCGCCCTCGGGGTGACCGGCGGGCGCCCTCCGCTGTCCCTGGCGTCCACGGACCCCGCGGCGTACGTACGGGCCCTGGCGGGCGCCGGCGAGGCCGCCGAGCTGACGGCGACGGGCGGCCTGGGGGACTTCGGATGGCTGGTGGAACCGTCGGGAATCCCCGACCCGCTCGTCCTCTGAGGACATGCCACCAGGGTCATCACGCCCTATTTGTCGATGTCCCCGACCACGAAGAACAGCGACCCCAGGATCGCCACCATGTCCGCGACCAGTGTCCCGGGCAGCAGTACGGCCAGCGCCTGGATGTTGTTGTAGGAGGCCGAGCGGAGCTTCAGGCGGTACGGGGTCTTCTCGCCCTTGCTGACGAGGTAGTAGCCGTTGATGCCGAGGGGGTTCTCGGTCCACGCGTACGTGTGCCCCTCGGGTGCCTTCAGGACCTTGGGCAGGCGCTGGTTGATCGGTCCCTGCGGGAGGTCGGCGAGGCGGTCGAGGCAGGCGTCGGCCAGGTCGAGCGCGTTGTGCGTCTGCTCCAGGAGGCACTCGAAACGGGCGAGACAGTCGCCCTCCTGCCGGGTCACCACCTTCAGGGTGTCCTGGAGTTCGCCGTACGCCAGATACGGCTCGTCGCGGCGCAGGTCGAAGTCGACGCCCGAGGCGCGCGCGATCGGCCCGCTCACGCCGTACGCGTGCACGGCCTCCGGCGACAGCACGCCCACACCGCGTGTGCGCCCCCGGAAGATCTCGTTGCCGAGCACCAGGTCGTCGAACCGGTCCATGCGTGAGCGCAGGGACGCGACGCAGGCACGCGCGCGTGTGGTCCAGCCCGCCGGCAGGTCCTCCTTGAGGCCTCCCACGCGGTTGAACATGTAGTGCATGCGCCCGCCGGAGACCTCCTCCATGACGTGCTGGAGCTCCTCGCGCTCCGTGAACGCGTAGAAGATCGGTGTGATCCCGCCCAGCTCCAGCGGGTACGAGCCCAGGAACATCAGGTGGTTGAGCACCCGGTTCAGCTCCGCGAGCAGCGTCCGCGTCCACACCGCGCGCGCGGGGACCTCCATGCCGAGCATCCGCTCCACGGCGAGGACCACGCCCAGCTCGTTGGAGAACGCCGACAGCCAGTCGTGCCGGTTGGCCAGCATGATGATCTGACGGTAGTCACGCGCCTCGAAGAGCTTCTCCGCCCCCCGGTGCATATAGCCGATCACCGGCTCCGCGCTCTGGATCCGCTCCCCGTCGAGCACCAGCCGCAGCCGCAGCACCCCGTGCGTGGACGGGTGCTGGGGCCCGATGTTGAGCACCATGTCGGTGCTCTCCGCGGCTCCGCCGATACCGACGATCGTCTCCGTGGGACTCATGGACACAGTCTGTCGTACGTACGCTTGCGGCATGGAGACGGGGAGCCCGCGGGCGGCGGGCGAAACACGCGGCGAAGAGCACGGTGAGCAGCGGGGCGAGCCGGTGTGGACCGGGCTGCCGAGGGACCTGCTGCGGATGCGCCGGCTGCTGCTGGTGGTGTGGCTGGTGCCGCTGACGCTCGGTACGGGGCTGCTGCTCGGCCTGCTCGTGGGGCCCGCCTGGGCGGCCTTCGCGCTGCTGCCGCTGGCCCTGCTGCTGTGGGGCTGGCGGCTGCTGGGCCGCAACTGGGCCTCCTGGCGGTACGCCGAGCGCGCCGACGACCTGCTGATCAGCAGGGGTGTGCTGTGGCGCGAGGAAACGATCGTGCCGTACGGGCGGATGCAGCTCGTCGAGGTGACCTCGGGGCCCGTCGCACGGAAGTTCGGGCTGGCGAGCGTGCAGTTGCACACGGCGGCCGCCGCGAGCGACGCCCTCATCCCGGGCCTCGAACCGGCGGAGGCGGAGCGGCTGCGGGACCGGCTCACCGAGCTCGGCCAGGCGCGATCGGCGGGGCTGTGACGACTCCCGACACCGAGACGGACGTACCCGTGGAGGACGACGGGCGGCCGGTCGTGGAGCAGCGGCTGCATCCCGTCACACCGCTCAGGCGCGCGTGGGCGCCGGTCGCTGTGATCATCGGGTGGGGTGTGCACGACCCCGACCAGGCGCAGCACCAGCTGACCCGGCTGACGACCACGACCCTGCTGCTCGGCCTCGCCGCATGCCTCGTCGGCGGCGCCTTGTACGGCTTTCTGACCTGGTGGTTCACCCACTTCGCGGTGACGGACAGCGAACTGCGCATCCGTACCGGCCTGCTGTTCCGGCGCACCGCCCACATCCGGCTCGAACGCATCCAGGCCGTCGACATCACCCAGCCGCTGCTGGCCCGGGTCGCGGGCGTCGCCAAGCTCAAGCTGGACGTCGTGGGCACGGACAAGAAGGACGAGCTGGCCTATCTGGGCGAGGGGCACGCGCGTGCCCTGCGGGCCGAACTGCTCGCCCGCGCGGCCGGGTTCGCGCCCGAGACGGCCCACGAGGTGGGCGAGGCACCGGTCCGGCAACTGCTGCACGTCCCCCCGCGCGTGCTCGCCGTCTCCCTGGTGCTGACCGGCGCGACCTGGGGGACGCTGGCCGCCGCACTGGTCGTACCGCCGTTCCTCTGGTTCGCCACCCACAGCCTGTGGACAGTGCTCGCGACGGGCCTTCCGCTGGTCGGCGCGGCGGGCGCGAGAAGCGTGGGGCGGTTCGTCGCCGAGTACGACTGGACGGTCGGCGAGTCCCCGGACGGGCTGCGCATCGACCACGGCCTCCTGGACCGCGCCCACGAGACGGTGCCCCCGGGGCGCGTGCAGACCGTACGGATCGTGGAACCGATGCTGTGGCGGCGGCGCGGGTGGGTCCGGGTGGAGCTGGACGTGGCGGGCTCGTCGAACTCGGTGCTGGTGCCGGCGGCTCCCCGGGAGATCGCGGAGACGGTGATAGGCCAGGTACTGCCCGGGGTGACCGTGCCCGCCTCGCTGTCGCGTCCGCCGCGCCGGGCGGGCTGGTGCCTGCCGTTCTGGTGGCGGGGCTACGGCATCGCCGTCACCGACAGCGTCTTCGTCACCCGGCACGGGCTGCTGCGCCGCAGCCTGGCCCTGGTCCCGCACGCCAAGGTCCAGAGCGTACGGCTGGAACAGGGCCCCTGGGCTCGCTTCAAGGGCCTTGCGGACGTCCATGTGGACACGGGGGCCAACAAGACCGTCACAGCCGGTCTGCGGGACGCCCAGGAGGCCGCGGAGCTGCTTCGCGGGCAGGCGGAGCGGTCCCGCACGGGACGGCGGGACGCGCGACCGGACCGGTGGATGGCGTAACGGGCACACGCGCGTGCCCCGCACGCGTGCATGCATGCGGGGCACGGGGTGACCGGCTGTGGGCCTGTGGGCCTGTGGGCCTGTGGGCTGTCAGGAAACCGCGCTTCGCAGTCCCTTCAGGTCGAACACCTCGGTCTCGTCGTGGGCCGTGAGGTCGATGACCTGACCGGCGCCGAGCCCGCGCGACTCCTCGTCCACGGGCTTGAACCGCGCCTCGGACTCCGCCTTGTGCAGCGCCAGCGCCTCCTGCCCGACGACATCGGCGAGGTCCTCGTTCTGCACGGCGTCCAGCGCGGCCGACGCCGTCTCCTTCTGCGTGCCGAAGAAGTCGAACCCGCCGTGGACCTCCGGCCTGCGCACGGGCGCCGCCGCCGGTACGACGGCCACCGCGGTCGGCACGGTGAAGTGCCCGGGACCGGGCACGGGCCTGACGGGCTCCAGCCCGGTGGGTTCGGGCTCGGTGGACGCCGTCTCGGTGGACGCCGTCTCGGCGGGCTCCAGGTCGGCGGGCTCCAGGTCGGCGGGACCGGCGTCCGCGGGCTCCGGGTCGGCGGGGTTGGCGGCGGCACGCGTATGGTCGCGGGCCGCCTCGGGCTTCCCCGTCGCCTCGTCCTCCGGCGGCGCGGCCTCCGCCTTGCCTGCGCGGGCCGGGCTCGCGGAGCCTCCAGGGGTCGCCCCGGGGGTCTTCGGGACCTCGGCGGATGTCCGCGCGACGCCCTCGGCCGGGCCGGTCCTCGCCGGGACCTCTCCGTCGAACTTGGCCAGTGCCGCCCGGGCCCGCAGGAACAGCGAGGAACCCTCCGGGGAGAAGACCGCTTGTGCCGCCGGGCCCTCCTCCGGGTCCGTGGCCCCCGTACGGCCCGTGTGCCCCTTGCCGTCCGCGTCGTCCGTGCCGCCCGGGGTTCGCGCGGCGGCCGCGCCGAGCGCCGCCGACACCCCGGCCGCCGCCGCGTCCAGCGCCGCCGCGTCGGAGTCGGCGGTGGCCGCCGCAGTGCCGGACCCGGCCGTGAGCGCCCGCGCCGAACTCTTGGCCGCGACCGTCGTCCCGACGGATTTCGTACCCGTGTCCGTGTCCGCGTCGGCGTCGGCTTCGACGTCCCTGGCCGTGGCCTGAGCGGGTACCAGGGTCTCCAGCTCCAGCAGCCGCCTGCCCTCCAGCGCGCTGGCCCGCTCGGTCTCCGCCGTGGCGTACCGCCGCAGCAGCGCCGCGTGCTCGTTGCGCAGGCCCTGGAGCTCGGCCCGCTTGGCGCGAAGCTTCTGCTCCAGCTTGCCGCGCAGCTCGCGGGACTCCTCCAGGTCGGTCTCCAGCTCGGCGACCCGCTCCTCGTGCCGCCATTCGTCGCCCGCACGCGCGCGCGTGAGGTCGGCGACCTGCTTGCCCGCCTCCCCGTCCCAGCGGCGCATGACGGCCGCGCCCACGACCGTGACCGCCGCGGCGAACGCGGCGATCATCCGGAGGACGCCGGTATCCCTGAACACCCATGGTCCCAGGGCGCAGACGAGCGAGACGCCCGCGATCGCCGCAGGAGGCAGCAGCCGGTGCAGAGGTGGTGAATGGCGATGACGTCCACGTGGCATGGCCAGAAACTTACCGCGCGTAGGCGAATCCTGGTGCCCCGCGTGGTAAAAACCCGGCGGCGCCGGGCCTCGGGGGCCGTGGGGCGTCAGCGCTCCGTGAGCCGCGCGCTCAGCCACTCCAGCGAACCGGGGATCTCCCGGCGCCAGGTGTTGAAGTTGTGGCCGCCGCTCTCCAGCAGGAGCGTCGAGATCTTCGTCGGGGACTTGGTCCTGACGAGGTCCACGAACTTCATCGTAGGACCGTAGTTGGACTCTCCGTGCTTGCTGCTGGTGACCAGCAGGGAGACGTTCGGCGGCGGCATGTGCCTGATGTACCACTTCAGGTCCGCGTGGCTCTTCAGCGTCTCGTCACCCTGGAAGAGGTCTCCCGTGGTGGCGTCGACCGGCGCCTTGTAGGACGGCGACAGACCCACCGCCGCCGTGTACACGCCCGGGTGGTGCATCGCGAGCTTCAGCGCGCAGTAGCCGCCCGTCGAGTCGCCGATGACGCCCCAACTGCCCGGCCTCGGCCCCACCCGGTAGTGGCCGGCGATGACCGCCGGCAGGTCCCGCGCGAAGAACGTCTCCGTCTGCGGCCCGCCCGGCACGTCCACGCACTCGGTGTCCCGGGGCGGCGCCACGGTCGGCCGCAGCATCACCATGATCATCGGCTGGGACTTGCCCTTGCTCACCAACTCGTGCGCGGTGTGCGGGTAGTTGAGCTTGGTGATGAGGGACTTCGCGGTCCCCGGATAGCCCGTCAGCACGACGACCACCGGGAAGGTGCGCTTCGCGTACTGGCTCTGGAAGTACTCCGGCGGCAGATAGACGTACGCCGGTGAGGTGATCCCCGTCTTCTTGCCGACAATGCCGATCTTCTGGATCTGGCCGCCGATCCTGGGCAGATGACCGCCCGGCACGCTCACCGACTGGGTGGAGACCACCTGGAGGCCGCCGTGCGCCCCGGTGCTCTGGTCGATGATCACTCCTTCGTCGGTCTCCTTGCCCAGGAGGTCGTCCCAGGAGGCGTAGAAACCGAAACTCTGGTTCACGGCGAGACCGACCGAGGCGAACACCGCGAGCTGGGTGGCCAGCAGCAGTACGACCCGGCCTCCGATCGCCCACCAGTTGCGGCGCGCCAGTCTGGACCAGAACACGATTGTGCCGATGAACAGCAGGCCGGCGGCCACGATCGCCAGCACCAGCACCGTCTTGCTCGTGAGACCCATGACTGCAGTCGCCCACTCTCTCGGCCGGTGACGCACCCGCTTCCTTCACTGCGGCTTGCCCCGGACTTTGGCTGTCCTTTGATACGGCTTTCCACGGGGGAGTGAACCTCTTCCCCTGGGACACCGTCCTAGAGGGCGCAATGTCGCCGGATGCCGGATTGGCTCCGGGTCCCAGGTCTCTCGCGGAACTACAGGATGCGATGTCTGTCAGGATAGATGGGGAAATGTCGGTCGAGGTTCCGGGACGATCGAGCCGAGTGCGGCGCATACTGCGCGGCCCGCGCCCCGAAGCCGTTCCGGCCGTGGTCGCCCGGGCGTGTGCTCTCGTGGGCCTGGTCGACATCGCCGCGGGAGTCTTCCCGCGCTTCAGGCACAGCCGCATGCACACGATCGCCGAGGTACTTCCCGGCGCGCTCGGCCCCTTCGCCGCCGCGCTCTCCCTCAGCACCGGCGTCCTCCTGCTGCTCCTCGCGCACGGCCTCCGGCGCCGCAAGCGCCGCGCCTGGCGCGCCGCCGTGGCCCTGCTGCCGGCCGGCGCCGTGGCCCAGTTCACCTACCGGCACTCCATCGTCGGGCTGGTCATCTCCGTACTCCTGCTGGTGATGCTCCTGCGCCACCGCAGCGAGTTCGAGGCGCTGCCCGACCCGCGCAGCCGCTGGCGCGCACTGACCAACTTCGTCCTGATGAGCGCCGGCTCGCTCGGCCTCGGGCTGGTCATAGTGGGCGCGCACAGCGACCGCATGTACGGCGACCCGAGCCTCGCCGACCTCATCACCCACGTCCTGTACGGCCTGTTCGGCTTCGAGGGCCCCGTCGGCTACTCCGGGCCCACCTCCTGGACCGTCGGCTACTCGCTCGGCGCCCTCGGCCTGCTGACCGCCATCACGACGATCTACTTCGCCTTCCGGCCCGAACACCCGGCCGCGCGCCTGACCGAGGAGGACGAGAACCGGCTGCGGGTGCTCCTCGACAAGCACGGCCGCCGCGACTCCCTCGGCCACTTCGCCCTGCGCCGCGACAAGGCGGTCGTCTTCTCCCCCAGCGGCAAGGCGGCGGTGACCTACCGCGTCGTCTCCGGTGTGATGCTCGCCAGCGGCGACCCGATCGGCGACGTGGAGGCCTGGCCGGGCGCCATCGAACGCTTCATGGACGAGGCCAAGGCCCACTCCTGGACCCCCGCGGTCATGGGCTGCTCGGAGACCGGCGGCGAGGTCTGGACCCGTGAGACCGGGCTCGACGCCCTCGAACTGGGTGACGAGGCGGTGGTGGACGTCGCGGATTTCTCCCTTTCCGGGCGCGCGATGCGAAACGTGCGCCAGATGGTCAAGCGCATCGAACGCGCGGGCTACGAAACCCGGGTCCGGCGCATCCGTGACCTCGGCGAGAACGAGCTGGAGCGCGTCCGGCTCGCCGCGGAGGCCTGGCGCGGCACCGACACCGAGCGCGGCTTCTCCATGGCGCTGGGCCGCATCGGCGACCCGGACGACGGCGACTGTCTGATCGCCACCGCCCACAAGGCGGACGAGGAGCCCGGCCCGTACGGCGACCTGAAGGCGATCCTGCACTTCGTGCCCTGGGGCCCCGACGGCGTCTCCCTGGACCTGATGCGGCGCGACCGGGCGGCCGACCCCGGCATGAACGAACTGCTCATCGTGGCCGCCCTGGCGGCCGCTCCCCGCCTCGGCGTGGCCCGGGTCTCGCTCAACTTCGCCATGTTCCGCTCGGCACTGGCCCGTGGCGAGAAGATCGGCGCCGGCCCGGTACTGCGCGCCTGGCGCGGCCTGCTGGTGTTCCTGTCCCGCTGGTTCCAGATCGAGTCCCTGTACAAGTTCAACGCCAAGTTCCAGCCCCGCTGGGAGCCGCGCTTCGTGGTCTACCGCTCCTCCGGCGACCTGCCCCGCATCGGCCTGGCCGCGATGCAGGCGGAGGGCTTCGTGAACCTGGCCCTCCCCCGCATCCTCCGCCGCCGCACCGCGGCCCCCCGCCCGTGCGCCCACACGGTGACGGACAGCGGAACGACGGTACGCGCGGTGTGAGACGGCACGGCGGGAAGGCCTCGGGCGGCCGTCCACACCGGAGCCGCCCCGCTGAGCGATACGAGCGGGCGGGCGTGCGGGTGTGAGGCGGCGCCACGG
>NZ_LIQQ01000012.1 GCF_001418565.1 Streptomyces graminilatus
GCTGTGCGGTCCGTGGACGCCGGTGGTGGTCCAGGTGGCCGGTCTCCCGGACCAGGTCCTGGTGGAAGTCCACGATCCCGAGCCGGCCGCCGTCCCCAACCGGGGGGAGGAGCCGCCGGACAACGACCGGTCCGAGTCGGGCCGTGGCCTGTGGATCCTGGACGTCCTGGCGCCCGGATGGACGGTGGAGCCCTCCCCGATCGGCAAGCAGATCCGCTGCCAACTGCCCTACGAGGGGAGGAACTGTGCCTGAACCAGCCCCCGAACAGCTGCCGTTCCGGGTCGAGTTCGACGCCGCCAAGGGAGAGATAGTGGTGGCGATGACGTACGGCGTCCCGCCGCAGCAGACGATGCGCCGCAAGGCCATACCGTCGCTGGAGGCCCTCGCGGTCGCGATCGCCGAGCACCGCCACGAAGCGTTCCTCCAGACCCGGCTCGCCCAGCACCTGGCCACCGCCGCCGTCCAGCATCTCGGGGTGGACCCCGTCCGGCTGGACGCCGCCGTCAAGGCCCTGGCCGACCCGACCAGCACCGTCCCCGTCAGCCAGATCCTGCGCGGCGCCGCACCTCAGCAGCGGCATCCGGGCAGCACGGGCTGACCCGCCAAGACCGTATGTCCGGCCGGATGTCCGCACACCCGGCAGGGCAGGCCACCACCCCTCCGCACGAGAACCACCAAGGAGTAACGGCGTGACTACACTCCGGCCGATGGACACTGAAACCCCCACCCCTGCCCGCGTCGACGCGCTGCGAGAGCAGATGATCGCCGAGTTGCGTGAGCTGAAGGCGATCCGGACCGAAGCTGTCGAGAATGCCGTCCGAGCGGTTCCCCGCCACCTGTTCATGCCCGAGGTGTCCTTGGAGAAGGCGTACGCCTCCGAGTACTCACTGACCACGGTGCGGAACGAGCAGGGGGTCTCGCTCAGCTCGGTGTCTGCCTCCCGTATCCAGGCGTTCATGCTGGAACAGGCCGACATCCGCCCCGGGATGCGGGTCCTGGAGGTCGGCTCCGGCGGCTACAACGCGGCACTGATCGCGGAACTGGTCGGAGAGAGCGGCGAGGTCATCACCATCGACATCGACCCGGTCGTGATCGACCGGGCCCGCTCCCTGCTGCCCGCCGCCGGGTACGGACACGTGCAGGCTCTGGTCGTCGACGGCGAAGAGGGCGAGCCCCAGCATGCCCCGTACGACCGCATCGTGGTCACCGTCGAGGCGGCCGATCTCGCACCGGCCTGGGTGGACCAGCTCGCCGAGAACGGGCGGATCGTGGTGCCGCTGCGGCTGCGAGGACTGAGTTGGTCGGTCGCTCTGCAGCGCGAACAAGACCACTTGGTGGCCCGGGACTTCGAGGTCTGCGGCTTCGTCCCCATGCGCGGGGCGGGCGCACGGGACATGGAGCTCGTCATCCTGCACGACGGCGAGGGCGAAGAGGTCGGCCTCCGCCTGGACGGTGAGCAGGTGGACGCCGGCCAACTGCGTGAGGCGCTGTCCAAGCCCCGGACCGAGGCGTGGTCGGGGGTGACCCTGGGGCTGGGCCTGCCGTACGACGACCTGGAGCTGTGGCTGGTCTCGACGCTGCCCGAGTTCGCGCTGCTGGCCGCCACTCGGGCCGCGCGGGACCGCGGTGTGGTCGCCTCCTGGTCGCGCCGAGGGGTCGCCACTCTCCTCGACAGCAGTTCCGGATCCTTCGCCTATCTGACGATGCGGCCGACCAGCCCCGAGCGAACGCTCTTCGAGTTCGGGGCGATCGCTCACGGGCCCGAGGCCGCCAAGGTGGCCGACCGGCTGATCGCGGAGATCCAGGCATGGGGCCGCGACCACCAAGGCCAGCAGCCTGAGCTGCGGGCCCGGCCGGCAGAAGCCCCCGGAGAGGCGTCGTTCCGCTTCACGATCTCCTGGCCCGACAAGCGGTAACGCCCGCGGGACAGGCGCAATGGCACATCCACCCCGATCCACCTGGAGGCAACAGTGGAAACCGTTGGCGAGAGCACCACGGAGTTCGATCTGGACGTGACCTTCGCCGCGAAGGGCACGGTCATCGCGGAGCTCATGAACTCCACCAGCGACAACTGCGGCAGCACCAACGAGAGTGCCTGTGCCGGCTGCATCACCGACTGATCACGGGCACACCAGGCCCGGTGCCGGACCCCCTTCACAGGGCTCCGGCACCGGGCCGAGCCCGGCACCGCACACGATCGAGGGGGTAAAGCCGGTGTACCGGTACGTGGACGCGGCCCTGATACGGGCCGCCGCATATCCGAGCGGGCTGACGCTGGCGCCCCTTCCACCGGAGTCCGGCGATGCCGCGACGGACACCGAGCACTGGCGGCACTGGATCGGGCAGATATGGGCACAGCAGCCGGTCGCGGAGGCCATCGAGCTGGCCAGCCCCGTCCTCGCCCGCCACCTCCACAACATCTGCACCGGCGAGGTCCGGCACCCCAGGCAGGTACGACGAAGCGCGTTCTCACTGCACCGCTATCTGCTGCGATGGCAGTACCGCTCCACGCCGTTCGGACTGTTCGCCGGGATCGCCCCAGCCCGCATCGGCGACAGCCTGACCCTGCGCTGGGGCGACGGACACCGTCCCACCGCGCGGGTGGACGCCGTATGGCTGACGGAGGTGATCACCCGCCTGGAGACCTGCCCCGGACTCCTGCGCCGCCTGCCGGTCACAGCGGACTCCACCTGCTCCGTACGCGACGAACGCCTCCTGGTGCCCTGCCAGCAGCCGGCCCACGACAGCCGACGCGGACCCGGTGAAGTGAGCATGCGATACACCCGCGCCGTCAAAACCGTCATGAGCGCCGCCACCGCGCCCGTGACGGTCGCCGACCTGGCCGGGAAACTCGCCGCCGACTACCCCGACACCCCGGCCGGGGCCATCGAGGCCCTGCTGGCCGAACTGGTGGCCCGCCGCGTCCTGATCAGTGCCCTGCGCCCGCCGATGACGGTCACCGACCCCCTGGGCCACGTGCTCGACCAGCTGGACGCCGCCGACGCCGAGACCATCACCGCCGTAGCGCCCACCGTGCGCGCCCTGCGAGAGATCCGCACGACGCTGACCCGGCACACCACGGCCCCCGCCGAGCAGAGGCAAGCGATGCGAGCCTCGGTCATCGAGGCGATGACGGCTCAAACCAGCGTCGTGGAACAGCCCCTGTCCGTCGACCTGCGGCTCGACTGCTCCATGACCCTGCCCCACCAGGTGGCCCGCGAAGCCGAGAAAGCAGCGACCGCACTGGCCCGCCTGACCCCGTTCCCCTCCGGCTCGCCGGCCTGGCAGGACTATCACGCGCGGTTCCTGGAGCGCTACGGAACCGGAGCACTGGTACCCGTCGCCCAACTCACCGACCCCGACGCCGGACTGGACTTCCCCGCCGGATACCGCGGCTCGCTCCTTGCCCGCCAGACGCCGACCCTGACCGGCAGGGACGAACAGCTCGTCGCGCTCGCCCAGCGCGCCGCCTTCGACGGCACCCGCGAGGTGCACCTCACTGAGGAGGCCCTGACCGAACTGGAACACGGTCCCGCCGACCTGCCGCTGCCCCATGCCGACCTGCGCTTCCACCTCCAGGCCCCAACCCGCCAGGCCCTGGCGGGCGGGGACTTCACGCTCGTCGTCAACGGAGTGACCCCGGCCGCCGGGGCCAGCTCGGGACGCTTCCTGGACCTCCTCGACGCCGCCGACCGCGACCGTATGACAGCCGCCTACACCCGCCTGCCCACCCTGGAGGCCGCCGCGATCCGCGCACAGGTCTCCAGCCCACCGCTGCACGTGCGGACCGAGAACGTAGCCAGGGCCCCGGCCCTGGGCCCGCACCTGATATCCGTGGCCGAACACCCCGAGGGCCCCACCCTGCCGCTTCACGATCTGGCGGTCACCGCGGACGCCACCCGGCTGTCCCTGGTCCAGCTCTCGACCGGTCGGACCGTCGAGCCCGTCGCGCTGAACGCGGTGGACCTGTCCACCTTCACCCACCCCCTGGCCCGGCTGCTGTGCGAGCTGCCGCGCTCCCGCGCCGCTGCCTTCGCCCCGTTCGCCTGGGGCGCCGCCGCCCGGATGCCGTTCCTGCCCCGCGTCCGCCATGGCCGCGCCGTCCTCGTCCCGGCCTCCTGGCGGATCACGGCCACCGAGCTGCCCGGACCCGACGCGACCCTCGCCCAGTGGACCGAAAGCTTGGGCGCCTGGCGGCGGCGTTTCGGCCTCACCGGCGCCGTTCACCTCGGTGACGACGACAAGCGCCTCCGCCTGGACCTGGACCGCAGCACCGATGCGGCGCTGTTGCGCGCCAAGCTGGAGAGGGCCGGGCACGCCACCGTGCGCGAGGCGCCCGACGCGACGGCGTACGGCTGGTTCAACGGGCGGGCCCACGAGATCACCCTGGCCCTCGCCTCCACCCGCACCCCGCTGCCGCGGCGCGCGACCCCCAGGGCGGCCGTAGGCCGCGACCACGGGCATCTGCCCGGCGCCTCGCCGTGGGCGTACCTCAAGCTGTACGGGCCCCCGGACAGGGTGCCCGCCATCCTCACCCAGCACCTCCCGCGCCTCTTCGACGGCTGGGACGATGCGCCCCAGTGGTGGTTCCTGCGCTACCGCGACCCGCACGACCACCTGCGGCTACGGTTCCGCCTCCCGCACCCGCAGGCATTCGGCGACGTCGCGGCCAGGGCCGGCGCGTGGGCGGCAGACCTGCGCCAGCGCGGTCTGCTGGGACGGATGCAATGGGACACCTACTACCCCGAGACCGGCCGCTTCGGCACCGGCGAGGCCCTCGCCGCCGCCGAGACGGTCTTCGCCGTCGACTCCGCCGCCGTCCTTGCCCAGTTGACGTTCACCGCGCACAGCGGCGCGCACCTGCACGCCGTCGCCACCGCCAGCCTCGTCGACCTCGTCGTGTCCTTCACCGGTGACGCCCCCGCCGCGATGCGCTGGCTGATCGACCACATCGACACCCGCACCGCCCCTCACCCCACACGTCTCCTCCATACCGAGACGATGCGCCTGGCCAACCCCCGGGGCGGCTTCGCCAACCTGCGTGGCGTGCCCGGCGGTGAACGTCTCGTCGCGGCGTGGGTGGCCCGCCGCAGCACGCTGGAGAACTACCGGAGTGTCCTCGCGGCCGACAGTAGATCGCCGGAGTCGGTGCTGCCGTCCCTGATGCACCTGCACTTCCTGCGTACGGCCGGAATCGACAAGGAAGGTGAGGACACGTGCTCGCGGCTCGCCCGCTCTACCGCCCTGGCCTGGAGAGCCCGAACCGAAGGAGCCCCCGCGTGAGCAGCTCGACCACCGGTGCTGGTCTCTCACCCGGCACCGTCCACGGCGGAGCCGCGCACGGGCTGCGGGCCCAGTCGCTGGCACGGGGCGCCGCCGGCATCGCCCTGCTGCACGTCGAACGCGCCCAGCGCGGCACCGGCTCGTGGGCCGACGCCCACACCGTGCTGGCCTCCTGTGCGAACGGACTCATCGCCGACGAGGACGCCTCGCTGTACTTCGGGGCACCCGCCGTCGCCTTCGCCCTGCACACCGCGTCGCTCGGCACCGGCCGCTACACCAAAGCCCTGCACACCCTCGACGCCCAGATCGACGAGCTCACCCGGCGGCGCATCGCAGCCGCCCACGCACGGATCGACCGTGGCGAACGGCCCCGCCTCGGTGAGTTCGACCTCTTCTACGGACTGACCGGGCTGGGCTCCTACCTGCTGTGCCGCGACCCGCACGGCGAGACGCTGCGGGAAGTCCTAACCTACCTGGTGCGCATAACCTGGCCGCTCGAAGGAGATGCCGAGCAACTCCCCGGATGGTGGACCGAGTTCGACCCCTCGGGCAGCCTCTCGCAGGACTTTCCCGGCGGCCACGGAAACCTCGGGATGGCCCACGGGGTGTCCGGCATTCTGTCCCTGCTGGCCATCTCCGCCCGCCGGGGGACCGTCGTGGACGGCCAGATCGCGGCGATGCAACGAATCTGCACCCACCTGGACGACCACCGCCAGGACACCGGCACCGGAGTGTGGTGGCCGCAGTGGGTCACGCTCGGCGAGCACCGCACCCAGACGGTGGCGCAGAAGGGCCCGGCGCGGCCAAGCTGGTGCTACGGGACCCCCGGACTCGTCTCCGCCCAGCGACTCGCCGCCCTCACCCTCGGCGACACCGCCCGGCAGCACATGGCCGAACAAGCCCTGCTCTCCTGCCTGGCCGACCCCGCCCAGCTCGCCCGCATCCGCGACGCCGGTATCTGCCATGGCGCCGCCGGGCTGCTTCACACCGCCCGCCGCATCGCCCACGAGGCTGCGGAGACGGGGCTCGAAGAGCACCTGCCCCGCCTGTACGCCCTGCTCCAAGACCAGGAACCCGCCGACGAGGACGGATTCCTCGACGGCCGGGCCGGCCGCGAACTCGCGGCCATGGCCTACGAGACGGAGAGCTCCACAGCCACCGGCTGGGACGCGTGCCTCCTGTCCGGCTGACTGCCCCGCCCCGTTCCCGTACGGCTCGCCGAGGAGGGAATCTCATGCCGCCGAGTACGCCCCATCACGTCACCGAGAGCCATGTCCTGGCCGTCCTCACCGGCACACCGCTGGAACAGACGGCCGCCCAGATCCCCATGGAACCCGCCGACCTCGCCGATGCCGTCGAGGCGTACCGGGCCGCCGGACGCGCGGCGCTCGAGACCCAGGTCCGTCACCGCGAGTGGTTCCAGGTCCGCATCCAGTTCACCAACTGGAACACCGCCGAGGAGACCGCCGCCGCCCGCCTCGGACCCCGACTGCAACAAGCCCAAGAAGCCGGGCTGCTCACCGACTGGTGGTTCCTGCGCAAGTACCCGTACTGGCGGCTCCGCTGCCGACCCGGCCCGAAGAGCACCGCAGCCGACATGCGGACCACCATCAGCTCCGTGCTCGACGACTTCGTCACCGACGGCACTGCCGATCGGTGGCAGGAGAGCATCTACGAGCCGGAAGAGCTGGCCTTCGGCGGCGCCCCGACCATGGACATCAGCCACGACCTCTTCCACGCCGACAGCCACGGCACCCTGACCTACCTGCGGCACCACGACCCCACCGCGCCATCCGAACAGACCGTCGGCAGACGCGAGATGTCCATCCTGCTGTGCACCGCCCTGTTCCGCGGCGCCCGGCAGGACGACCACGAGCAGGGCGACATCTGGCACCGCGTCGCTCAGTTGCGCCCCCTCGCAGCCGAGACGCCCTCGGATCGGATACGCGGCATGATCCCCGGCCTGAAGCGGCTCATGGCCCTGGACACCTCGCCCGCCAGCACGCTCTTCGCCGCAGACGGGCCGCTCCCGCTCGCCGTCACCTGGGCCGAGGCGTTCGCCGTGGCGGGCCGACACCTGGCCGACGCCGCCCGCGACGGCACCCTTGAGCGCGGTCTGCGCGATGTCCTCGCCCACCACGTGATCTTCCACTTCAACCGCCTCGGACTACCCGCCGACTCCCAGGCCGTCCTGGCGCGGGCCGCCCGCGAGGCCCTGCTCAACCCCTCGCACGACAACTCGGGGAAGTGATGTACCCCAAACCGGAGAACTCCGAGGTCACCGACCGGATGCGCGCAGCCCACCATCGAGCCCGCACCGCGCTGCGCGTAGAGCCCGCACCGGACGAATTCGAGGCGTGGGGCTGGCGCGGCCGGACCCTCAGCCGACCCGTCACCGCAGCCGACGGCTCCGCCTGGCTCCGCCTCGCCTCCGCGCCCACCGGGCAGGCCGACAACACCTTCTGGGACGGCTCCCGCGACGCGGAAAACGCCATCCCCTCATCGGTCCCGCGCCCTCGCCTCCGCGAGATCCGCGACTGGACCGACCAGGAGTGGAAATACCGCGCCGAGCTGTACGACCACGTTGACGCCCGCTCCATCGCGCAGTCTCCGACCCTGACCACAGTGCCTGACCTGCCCTCTGCCTGGTGGACGGCACTGCACGCCGCGCTCGCCACCGTCACTGACATACCCACCGACCGCTGCACCATCGAACAGCAGTACCTCGACTGGGCCATGCCCAAGTTCCTCGGAACCCCCATCGACACCCGGGCCCCGGACTGGGCCACAGCCCACGGTGACCTTCACTGGGCCAACGTCTGTGCGCCCCAGCTCACGATCTTCGACTGGGAGGGCTGGGGCCTGGCGCCCACCGGCTACGACGCCGCCATGCTCCACAGCTACAGCCTCCTCACGCCCAGCATCGCAGCCCGCGTCCGCGCCGAGTTCGCTGACGTACTCGACACCCCGGCCGGCCACTTCGCCGAACTCGTCACGATCACCGAACTCCTGCACGGCGTCGAACGCGGCGGCAACCTTCCACTCGCCGAACCACTTCGCCAACGGGCAGCACACCTCCTGGAACGTGCGATCCGGTAAGCATGTTGACGTGGCGAGGCCGACGCAGCACCGGCCGTCCGATGGGACGGCAACATGCGGTACCTGCCTTTCGTCGCCCCGAATCCCGAGGAGACCCCCGGCGAGCCCGCTCTGATCGTCATCCAACAGGACTCCGGCGTCGCTGGCGCCGACTCGTTCGTGATCGGCCGTGGCCCCGTCTCCTGGGCCGAGCGGCAGAGCGACCGGTGGCACGAGACCCACACCCGCGACATCGCTCCCACCGTCTTTGCTGCCCACGAGCACACCCAAGTCGACCTCTTGACCGAAGCGTTCTGGCCTCGCCGGGGGCTGAAGGGGCCGAATGTCGAGCAAACCTGCCCGCTATGTCGAGATCATGCCGCGGTTCAAGGAGTTCCGTCCGGTCCGGCGTATTCCCACGTCGCGCGTAAGCGATAGAAGACCCGGCCGGCGGCCCGGGTTGAGTCTGTGTCAACGCGTTCGAGCACGCCTTTCCCGACGAGGGAAGCCAGGCGGTTGCGAAGACCTTTGCGCGCCTTCGCGTCCCTTAGCGGAATGCCGAGAGCCGTGGCGAGCTGCTCGCTGCACCAGAGTTCGGCTCGGGAGCCGATAACAGCAAGAAGATCTCGTTGCCCTGTCGTTCGGATGGGCACTTTGTCCAGAGCTGGCCGGGGCACCGGCTCCCCGGCCACAAAGGAGTCGACGTCCAGGTCGTCGAGCGGGCCGAGCATGTCGACAGCAATCTGACGCAACCGCTCCAGGCGCGGCCCGACGTTGATCAACTTCGCCGCATCATCCCGCGCGGCGGCGAGGTCCTCGCGCTTGTCGATCTTCTGTCGGAGTGCTTCTCTCAGGTTCGCGATGTCCATGTCGCACTCATCAAGCAAAGCGTCATAGCCACGGACTACCCACGCTGCTTCATCGTCGGTTTCCGCCGACGGTCCCTGGACGGCCTCCTGCTGCTTCATGCGATCAACGGTAGAACGAACGAGTCACATGCAGGCCCTGTTTGACGAACCGCCAGCGCCAGTCCCGGACACCTACGTGACGTATCTCGCCAGGTCAGCCCCAATACGGACAACCGGAGGCGCCCCCTGAGGGCGAGACCCTCACCAGCCCGGGATCTGGACGGCACGAAGCAGCCCAGTGGCGTCGTACGCACCGCGGGGCAAGCGATGCCCGTCACCCCACCAGGAGTGAATCTCCCGCCAGCGGAGCGTGCCCGAGCCGGTCTCCCGCGCCATGAGCTTCAGACAGTCGCTCGTGAAGACGGCAGCGGTCCACACGAAATTCCAGCGATGAGCGGTGACCGGTTCGACACGTAGCCAGGAGCCGACAGCCGGGGGCGCCGAGCCTCCAGCCCCACATCGACGGTCACTTCCGGGCACAGCGGACAGCTGACGGCAGCCTCAATGGACGCCCGTACCCGCTCCGCCCGACTCTGCCGGGCCAACTGGCGATCCTTCATCGTTGACTTGCTCACGAAGTACACCTTCCCCTCAGCCGCTCGGCTGCGCACGAGAATCGGGCCCGGCGAGGGGAAAGGACTGTCTCAGTCCCGGGAACAAGCGCCGAAGGCGCAAGTTCCAGAGCAGGTCGGACGGGCTACGTCGGTGCACCTTTCTGCAGGTGGGGAGGAGGACTCGGATCCGGTCCGGTTCCGAGGATTCACTTTCCCAAACCGCGCCGGATGGCGAGCTCCACGGGCGAATAGCATCCATCCAGGCGTTCGAGCCGATACTGCTCAGCCGGGTAAAGCGGCGGCTGCGCCAGGAACCGCGGGGACATCCCGCGGTGAGGCTGGGCAGCGTGCACCAGGAACGGGTGACACAGGTAGACGTCGCCCGCCTCGCCCGTGGCCAGTACCTGCGGCCGGCCTGCGGTCACCTCGAAAAGGCCGGTAGCAGCAAGATCGTCAGTGCTCATCCCATCCTCCCCAGCGGCCTCCAGACGTGAGGGGACGTCCAGGTGCGAGCCCATGCGGATCCGCGTGGGAGCGTCGTTCTCCGCGGTGTCGGAGAAGAGGAACAGCATGAGCAAGGCACGACTGCGCGAGCGGATATTCACCCACGGAGGGCCACTCTTCTGCTCCTCGGGGTGGTAGCTGCCGTCGATGTGCCACCCGTCGTCACCGGGGCTGCGGGGGTGGGGGAATCGAATCGGGATTGACCCGATGCTGGTGCGCGGTATCCATCTGCCCGACCCCGCGAGCTGGTCGAATGCCCGCAGGAGGCGGGGAGTGTTCGCAGCGGTACGGAAGGGCTCCTGGGCGCAGGAGCCCAGCCGGATCACCGGCTCCGTCCACGTCGCAGGATCGTCCGGGTCGCATCCCGTCTCCTGCCAGCAAATGGCACGGCACTCAGCCGCCACGTCGGCAGGGAAGGCTTTGTCCACCCGGACGAAGCCGCTGTCAACGAACTCCTTCACCTGCGTTGCGGAGAGTCCTCTACTGGACATGCCCGTCCTTCTCGATGGGAGTAACTATCCTGAAAGGAAAGCGGGTTGGTCGTGTTGCGTCGAATCAATTTCAGCGGCCATGGCGAATCCCGTCATCTGCCACGCAGCGGGTGGTTTCAGCAAGGCCCGCGGTGAAGCAACTCTGTGGCGGAGCGCCGCCGGACGCTGGCAGGCTGCCTCCGTGAAGCAAAACGAGGTGCTGCTAATCGGTGGGCGTGCTGGCGTCGGCAAGACAACGGTCGGGTGGGAGGTCTCCGCACAGCTGCGCGCCGCGGACATTGCTCACGTGGTCGTAGAAGGAGACTGCCTGGGGCAGGTGCATCCAGCTCCGGAGGGCGATCCGCGCCGCTCGGCAATCGTCGAGCGAAACCTTGCCGCCATGTGGACGAACTATACGGAACTCGGGTATAGGCGGCTCATCTATACGAATCCCCTCAGCGTGTTGTCCGATGCCGTATGCATGTTCGAGCGCGTGATGGGGTCGGATGTGAGGCTCGTGCGGGTCCTGCTCACCGCCACCGACGCCACTGCCGGCGAACGGTTGGCGGGCCGGGAGCTCGGCTCGGAGCTTGAGAAAGAGATTGAGAGCAGCGTCTACAAGGCACGTCTGCTGGATGAGCAAGCACCTGCGGATATCGCGCGGGTAGTGACCGACAGCCGGTCCGTCGTGGACATCGCGCGCCAGGTAGTGGCCACCACCGGATGGATCAGCCCAGTCCCGTACGAGAAATCCGTCGCGCAGGGGCAATGCCTTCCTCCACTGTGAGGGGATGCCGAACATCAACACTCCGCGCCTCCAGTACAGCTCCACGGCCGTACGCCCGCGCTGGGACGACCTCCCCCAGGACATCCGTCGGCTCATCTCCCGGCGCCTGGGTGGTGTAGTGGTCGCAGGGCCGAGCGCCGGAAGCGGGTTCACCAGCGGCTTCGCCGCTGCGCTCCGTGGAGCTGGCGGGCCCGAGTTCGTCAAGGCAGTCAACGCCAACGAGAATGCGGTGATCGCCGACAGCTACCAGCGCGAGGCGTTGATCAACCAGGCCCTGCCGATCGAGGTTCCGGCACCCCGCCTGCGGTGGACCGAGGAGACGGAAGACGGATGGATCGTCCTTGGCTTCGACGCGATCGACGGTGGCCGCATGCCTGCCGCGCCCTGGCGGCCTGACGAGCTTGCCTCGACCCTCGACGCCTGCACGATCAAGGCCGAGGCGCTCTCCACGCCCTCGGCGGCGCTCCAGAAGGTCGGGCTCAAGCCGATCGGTGACGGCAGCGACTTCGCGGACTGGCGTGACCTCACCGGCGGCGCCACCAGCCCGAGCATCCTGCCGGAATGGGTGCCCACCAACAGGCTCGACGCCCTGGCCGAACTGGAATCCCACTGGCGACAAGCCGTGGCCGGCGATGCAGTCCTCCACCATGACCTGCGTCAGGACAACGTCCTGATCGACACGGGAGGCGCTGCCTGGATCTGCGACTGGAACTGGCCCTGCCTCGCAGCGAGCTGGTTCGACCTCGTGCTGCTCCTGGCCACAGCACACGCAGACGGCCACGACGCCACCACCCTCTTTGCGGAGCACCCCACCGCCCACGGAGTCGATGGGGAGCAGCTCGATGCGGCTCTGGCCGCCCTCGCGGGCTTCTTTATCGTCTCCGGCGCACAGCCCCCGGCGGACTGGTCGCCCCACATTCGCCAGCACCAGACCTGGTGCGGCGAGGTCACTCTGTGCTGGCTGGCAACCCGGCGCGACTGGAAGCTCTGATCGGAAGACGTTCGCTGACAACCGCCGAGCCCGGGTTGCCAGCCGCTCCCTCCAATCGATCTTTCACGGCTGCTGGACGCTCGAAGGTTTCCGCTCTTGGTCCTCAGTCCGAAGAGAGGCAAAGGTCCATGACCCACCTGATCGAACCACCCCAGACCGGTGACGCCGCAGCGATCAGTCAAATCCAGCTGAAAGCCTGGCTCCAGACATACCCCAACAAAGAGGCCGGGATCGACGAGGCGTGGATCAGAGACCACCGTGGCTCCACGACCACCGCTGAGGGCATTGCCCAGTGGCGGGAGTTCATTCAGGAAGCGAACAACCAGCCAGACAGGCTCTTCTGCCGTACCGTTCGCTCCACGGCAGAGATCGTCGGGCTCATGTGCGGCCGCAGAGACGAATGGGTCACTCTCGGACCCATGTACCTCCTGAACGAAGCCCAAGGCCACGGCACCGGAAGCCAGCTGATGAGCGAGTTCCTCGACTGGGCAGAGGACGCACCCATACGCCTGTGGGTGACGGCCTACAACGAGCGGGCCATCCGCTTCTACGAACGCTACGGCTTCACGCCCACCGGCGAGCAAGAGCTCTGGAAAGGACGACTGCCGAACATGCGCATGGCCCGCGGCACTGCCGAGCACACAGGCACGCGACCACCCAATTAGGCGGTGCTGGAGGAGGCGGCTGTCGAGTGCGGGCTCAAGCTTGGAAAGGCGCAGGCCCCGGTGCGAGTCGCGGTGACAGGCCGAACTGTCGGACTGCCCCTGTTCGAGTCGGTCGAGATCCTTGGCCACGACCGCACACTGACCCACATCGACACCGCGATCGGGAAGATCACGGGCCACTCGCCCACCTGAAGACCACGGAAATCAGCCATCGGGGCGGCGGAACTACAGCCGCCACGGCCATGGGGACGGCGGAACTACTCCGCCGTCCCCATGGCCATCAAGACTCTCCGGCCACCTAGCTGCGGCGGAGACGGTGGTCAAGTTCCCACAACGCTGTCCGGTTGGAATCCCAACGCACCGCCGACATTGCCTCATTGAGGGAGAACCAGCTGTACTCGGTGTGCTCGCTGGACAGCGCCAACTCCGATGCGTCGGCTCGGACACCGAAGGCATGCTCAGGAATCACCAGGACCTCCGGCCCCCACGTGCACTCGCCAGTGACACTCACCACTGGAATCGACGCCCGCGCATCCAGTTCGATGAACTCGAAGTCGCCGGCCAAGCCGGCCTCCTCGGCGGTCTCTCGCCTGGCGGCCTGGAGCGGTGCTTCACCCGCCTCACCACCACCAGCCACCCCCTGCCAGTAGGCGCCGTCCAAGCGACGGAACAAGGCGTAGAGCAGCCCTTCCTCAGTCTGCCGGTACGGCAGCACCAACACCTGGAACGGAGCGCGACCCTCCACGGCTTCAGCCATCGCTCCACGGTAGTGCCGCTGGGCCGCCTACGGTGCCGATGGGCCTACATCTCAGCCTGTCCTACCCGTCACGGAGTTCCACTGCGCCGATACCCGGCCCACAATCGTCCGCCAGCCCGAGCCAGGACATCGTCAACGACGCCAACAAGGGCGTCGGTCTGCCCATCCAATGCCCCACGGACAGCATGGTGCAGGCGGGCATTGAGTCCAGGTGCTGCGGCATCGAGGCGGCGTGCCAGCCACTTCCCGCCGCCACCCCATGCCCCGCCGAGGGCCAGCGCGAGCTCACCTGTCCGCCTCGCCAGCTCTGAGGCGATGAACAGCTGTTCGCCCTGATCGGTGCTCCCAGCGAGATCGTCCAGGAGATCCGTGATCGCATAGCGGGAGTCCTCGATCTCTTCTGCTGGCATCGCAGGTGGACCCGCGAGGGCCAGTTTTCTGGCTTCCGCAGCCAGACGCTCGCCGAGCCCATCTGCGTCGAAGAGCAGTTCGCCGTCCGCACACATCCATAGCAGTGGGGACCGGCGCTTGCGGGTTTCCCGGTCTACGAATGCGTGCCAGGTCTCTTCGGTGTGTACGAAGAGTTCCACGGGCCAGTCACCGTGCTGGAGGCTCTCTCTGTACGGAGCCGGCAGACCGTGCAGCAGCACCACGATGTCCAGGTCGGACAAGGCCGTGCGGTGCTCCGTCAGCACGCTGCCTCCCAGAAATGCCGCTCGAGCGGCAGGGTGACGTTCTTCTACAACGGCGCGGGCAACGACAACCGGATCCATGCAGCCACTATCGGTATCCAGAACGCGTTACGCATGTGGTTTCTTCAGTCACTCGGGCGACCCGTTCCTCGGATGCGAATTGGGTGGCGAACGCACTGCTGCGGGCGGCAAGATTCGGTCTATGCGGATCGCTGAGTGTCAGGAACACGAGGTTGCACTGCTCGATCGGCACATTCCGTCTCCGGGCGTAATGTCATCCCACGCTCGTCGATACGCCAGACAGCAAGCCGGGTCCAGTACGTTTCTCGTTGCCTGGCGCGATGGACAGCCGGTCGGAAGCTGCGAGGTGAGGTGGGACGGGTGTGCTGCTCCCGAAGTCCAGGCAGCTCACGGGGACTGCCCGGAGATCAACGGTCTGGGAGTGTGGCCGGAGTCCTTCCGGTCCCAAGGGATCGGAACAGCCCTGATCCGCGCGGCTGAGGAACTGGTGCGGAAGCGCAGCGGTAAGCGCATTGGGCTGGGAGTGGACGAGAAAAACCCTCGGGCGACGGCTCTCTACTCCCGACTGGGCTACCACCCTGCTGCTCCATACCTCGACCGCTGGTCCTACCGGGACGTCGAAGGCGTGACGCATCAGGTTACCGATGCCTGCACCTTCATGATCAAAGAGTTTCCACCCCGACAGCTCCTGAGCGGCAACGCTGTCTCACCAGGGGGTCATCGGTAGCGAGTGCGTCTTCGAGGAGGAAGCGGACAGCGATGGCAGGTCTGGTCGCTTCTCCAGGAGTCCAGCCGGAATGCGAGGGTCCCGCCCGATCTAACTGATCGGGCGGGACCGCCCCGGCGACTCAGATCCAGGCACTCATGGCTTGGACAGGTCAGAACGTCACTTCCACACGCAACTCAGCGTCTGTGGTGATGTCCTGCTCGACATCGCCGATCCGGCCCGCGCCGCGCACGTCGGCCTCGACCAGGTTCACGCGCTCCAGCAGTGCGCCGGAGCCGGTGACCTTGATCTTCCGCACCTCGGTGCGCATCGACACCTGTGCCGCCGACTTCGCTTTGCGCACTCCGGCGATCACCTCGCGGGCAGTAGTGAACACCTCCCGGTCGGCAGGACCGGCCACCCGGCGCAGCTCCTCGGCGTCGGGCCACTGCGTGCGGTGTACCGAGCCCTCCTGCCACCAGGACCAGACCTCCTCGGTGGCGAACGGAAGGAACGGCGCGAACATCCGCAGCAGCGTGGACAGCGTCAGCGACAAGGCAGCACGGGCGGACCCGGCGCCCTGCTCGCCGAACTCGCCGTAGGCGCGGGCCTTGACCAGCTCGACGTAGTCGTCGCAGAAGGTCCAGAAGAACTGCTCGGTGCGCTCCAGTGCCCGCGCGTAGTCATACGCCTCGAAGGAGTCGGTCGCTGCCTGGACGACCTCGGCGAGCTCGGCCAGTACGGCCTGGTCGAGCGGCTCGGTCACCGTCGCCGACTCGGCGGTCCCGCCGATGCTCAGCACGAACCGGCTGGCGTTGAGGAGCTTGACGGCCAGACGGCGGCCGATCTTCATCTGCCCGACGTCGAAGGCGGTGTCGGTGCCCGGTCGGCCACTGGCCGCCCAGTAGCGCACCGCGTCGGAGCCGTGCTGGACCAGCAGGTCGTTCGGGGTGACGACATTGCCCTTGGACTTGGACATCTTCTTGCGGTCCGGGTCCAGGATCCACCCGGAGATGCCCGCGTGCCTCCACGGCAGCACGCCGTGCTCACTGTGGGAGCGCACGACGCTGGAGAACAGCCAGGTCCGGATGATCTCGTGGGCCTGCGGGCGCAGGTCCATCGGGAAGACCCTCGCGAACAGGTCGTCGTCGCGGCCCCAGCGGCCGGCGATCTGCGGGGTGAGGGAGGAGGTGGCCCAGGTGTCCATCACGTCCGGGTCGCCGGTGAACCCGCCGGGCACGCCGCGCTGGTCCTGGCTGTAGCCGTCGGGCACGTCCGTGCTCGGGTCCACCGGCAGCGCGGACTCCTCCGGCACCAGCGGCTTGTCATACACCGGGTTGCCGTCCCCGTCGAGGGGATACCAGACGGGGATCGGCACGCCGAAGAACCGCTGGCGGCTGACCAGCCAGTCACCGTTGAGGCCCCCGACCCAGCTCTCGTAGCGCGCCCGCATGTGCTCCGGGTGCCAGGACAGCTCCCGGCCGCGCTCCAGCATCTTCTCGCGCAGCACCTCGTCACGCCCGCCGTTGCGCAGGTACCACTGGCGGGTGGTGACGATCTCCAGGGGCTTGTCGCCCTTCTCGTAGAACTTCACCGAGTGGCTGATCTGGCGCGGCTCGCCCTCCATCTCGCCACTGGAGCGCAGCATCTCTACCACCCGCAGACGAGCGGTGTGCGGGGTCGCGCCGACCAGCTGGGCGTACGCCTCGCGGGCCGAGGCTGAGTCCACCCCGGGGGGCGGGTCGGCGACGAATCGGCCGTCCCAGCCGAGCACCGGGCGGGTGGCCAGCTGCAGCTCCCGCCACCACACCACGTCGGTGGTGTCGCCGAAGGTACACACCATGGCGATGCCGGATCCCTTCTCCGGGTCCGCCAGGCGGTGCGCGACCACCGGCACCTCGACGCCGAAGACTGGTGTGCGCACCGTGGTGCCGAACAGCGGCTGGTAGCGCTCGTCGTCCGGGTGGGCCACCAGCGCCACGCAGGCCGGCAGCAGCTCCGGCCGGGTCGTGGCGATCATGACCCGTTCGCCGTCCGGGCGGTGGAAGGCCAGGTGGTGGTAGGCGCCGGGCCGTTCCCGGTCCTCCAGCTCGGCCTGCGCCACCGCGGTGCGGAAGGTGACATCCCACAGCGTCGGCGCCTCGGCCAGGTACGCCTCGCCGCGGGCGAGGTTGCGCAGAAACGCGCGCTGGGAAGCGGCCCGGGCGGCCTCGTCGATCGTCTGGTAGGTCATGGACCAGTCCACCGACAGGCCGAGCTTGCGCCACAGGTCCTCGAAGACCTTCTCGTCCTCCACGGTGAGCTGCTCGCACAGCTCGATGAAGTTCCGGCGCGAGACGGGGATCTGGTCCTTGCCCGGGTGCTCGGGCGGGGTGAAGCCGGGGTCGTACGGAAGCGAGGGGTCGCAGCGCACACCGAAGTAGTTCTGCACGCGCCGTTCGGTCGGCAGGCCGTTGTCGTCCCAGCCCATCGGGTAGAAGACTTCCTTGCCCCGCATGCGCTGGTAGCGGGCGATGGCGTCAGTGTGGGTGTAGGAGAAGACGTGGCCCACGTGGAGGGAGCCGCTGACCGTCGGCGGCGGGGTGTCGATCGAGAAGACCTGCTCGCGAGTTTTGGACCGGTCGAACGTGTATACCTCGGTCTCGTCCCAGCGTCGCGACCATTTCTCTTCCAGCCCTTCGAGTGAGGGCTTCTGCGGGACGTCGGGCTGCCGAGGTGTGTGCTCCATGCTGCTGCATGTTAGTAGGTATTCTCCTGGCTTCTCGCCGATAACAGTCGGCCCAGCCCCCGGTGGTGGGCCTCGCCACAGGTCAGCGCGGACGAAGCCGTCGGCGAGCTGACCGCCGGCAAACGCCGCCCCGTCGCGGTTCACGGGGCGGATCGCCGTCGGCGAGCCTTTTCAAGGCTCGACGAGCCCAGGCGGGGACAGCGCACAGCCGCGCGTACGCCGCCCCCGCGGTGTCACCCGACAGCGCAGTGGGCCTGCTCGGGCAGGCTTGTCGCCGGTGGCTGGATCCCGAGGTTCAGAGGGCCAGGTAGGGGTGTGTCCGGCTTCGTGACACCGTGCCCAGCCGACCCTGATACAGGCGGAGGTGGCCTTGCACCACGGTTGATTGGGATCGCCGCCGCCCGCGCCCAGAGCGTTGATGCGGCCCGCGCCCCGAGGACGCGCACGAGAGAATCAAACCCGCAGAGCCGATCCCAGAGGAAGTCATAGAAATCGGAGATCCGCTTCGGGGGCGCGGTCTTTCACGAATTCCCGGTGCATTTCGGCCCGGAAATAGAATTCCGCCTCGATGAGGGCCACGAGCCGGTTGAGCTCGTCCTTGGGGACGTGCTCAGACAGGGTCGGCATGCTGGCTGGCTCAGCCGAGCCGAAGCGCCACATGTCCAGCCGCATCTGGTGCGATCCGGGTGGTCCCAGCACGGTAAGTAGTTCTCCACCGCGTTTGCGTGCGCGGTTGAACTCCCGCGTCCCCGGGTCCGGGGACAGATGCTGCAGCTCAGGCCGAACAGCGGAAAGTCGAGGTAGGCGTCCAAGGTGTCCAGGATCATGTCGACGGTCTCGTGCGGCGCACCGATGATGAACCCCGTAACGCTCCCGATCCCGGTCCGTGACAGGCCGTGCACTGCGCTGATGTTCTCGTCGATCGCGGTCTGCTTGTTGTAGTAGTCCAGGGAGTGCTGGTTCATCGACTCCAGGCCGGGAAAGCCCCGTCGGCATCCGGCGGCGGCCATGCGGTCCGGAGGTTCGTCGGTCATTGCGTCGCCCCGAGCGAAGCAGAACCATGGGGTCTGGAACCCCGCGAGGAGGTCGAGCACGTCCAACTGGATGTGGTGAGGCAGTTGCGAATGCCGGTGCGAGCGTCGCGTGCGTGCCGCCCACGATGATGAAGTATTTGGCCGGATCGAACTTCCCAAGGAAATCTTCGAGTTGGTCGACCGTGGGGCGTAGGTGGTCGGGGCGATCGCTCCCTGGGCAGCGGCTTCGAGCCACTCTTCGAGAGGTTTGAGCAGGTCCGTTGCCCTGTCGAAGAATTCCTCGTCGAAGGCCCGTATCTCCGGCTCGTGGCAGCGGCCCGCGGCGGCATCGGTGCGACAGGGGGCTGGCCATCGTGATGACATCGGTCCAGGGCCAGTGACGGGTGAATCTCAACTGCCTGCGGCGTCCGGTGGCGACGATCTGCGCGGTGGCGGCGAACAGGCGAAGCCCCAGCCAACACGGCGCCCAGAGCCTGGTCTTGCCGGTCAGAGCAAGTATTTCCGGCCGGCCTGGCCCCATCTGAGCGCGGTGCGATCGACCATGACGGCGGCGGTAACGGGAGGTGCGGACTTCGCGGCATCGGTGGATCTGGATCTTAAGATCCGGGCCACTAATCGCGACGGAGTCACGGGTCAGTTCTGCCTATCCTTGCTGCCATGAGTGACGAGATCCACGAAGGCGTCCCGGAGCAGATGCGCGTCCGTCTGGAGAAGGTGGCGCGGCTCCGTGAGAACGGCATCGAACCGTACCCGGTGACCTACCCGCGCACGCACGCGATCGGCGAGATCCGGGCGAAATACCCCGAGTTGGAAGCCGACACCGCGACCGGGGAGAAGGTCGGGATCACGGGCCGGGTCATGCTGTCGCGGGTCGGCGGCAAGCTCTGCTTCGCCACTCTTCGGGACGGGACCGCCGACATCCAGGTCATGGTCTCGCTCGCCGGCGTCGGTGAGGAGGCGCTCAAGGCATGGAAGCGCGACGTTGACCTCGGCGACCACATCGGCGTGACGGGCGAGGTCATCTCGTCCAAGCGCGGCGAACTGTCGATCATGGCGGAGAGCTGGGCGATCACGTCGAAGTGCCTGCGGCCTCTGCCGGAGAAGCACGCCGGGCTCACCGATCCCGAGGCGCGCGTCCGTTACCGCTATCTCGATCTCATCGTCAATGACGAAGCCCGCAAGATGGCCCACCTGCGCAGCGACACCGTGCGCGCGATCCGGGACTTCTGGCACTCTGAGGGCTACCTCGAAGTCGAGACGCCCATGCTCCAGCCGATCCATGGCGGCGCGGCGGCCCGACCGTTCAAGACTCACATCAACGCCTACAACATGGAGATGTATCTCCGGATCGCGATCGAGCTGTATCTGAAGCGGCTCGTCGTCGGCGGCATCGAGAAGGTCTTCGAGATCAACCGGAACTTCCGGAATGAGGGTGCGGACTCCACGCACAACCCCGAGTTCACGATGCTCGAGACCTACAGCACCTACCTCGACTACAACGACATGGCCGGCCTCACCCAGCGGTCGGTCCAGCAAGCGGTCGTGGCCGCGCTGGGCACGACCGTGGTCGTCCACGACAACGTCGAGTACGACCTGGGCATCGCCGAGTGGCCGCGGAGGACCGTCTATGGCCTGGTCTCGGACGCCCTCGGCGAGGAGATCACCCCGCACACCCCGATCGAGGACGTCCGCAAGTTCGCTGATGCCCGGGAGATCGACTGGGACGCCAAGTGGGGTCAGGGCAAGCTCGTCCAGGAGGTGTTCGAGGAACTCGTCGAGCACACAATCATGCAGCCCACGTTCGTCATGGACTATCCGGTCGAGACCTCGCCGCTGACCCGCCAGCACCGCTCCGAGCCGCTCCTGGCAGAGAAGTGGGACCTGATCGGCTTCGGCGCCGAACTGGGCACCGCCTACTCGGAGCTGGTCGACCCAGTCGAGCAGCGCCGCCGCCTCACCGAGCAGTCCCTGCTAGCCGCGGGCGGCGATCCGGAAGCCATGCAACTCGACGAGGACTTCCTCCGCGCCCTGGAATACGGCATGCCCCCCACGGGCGGTATGGGCATGGGAATCGACCGGCTGATCATGGCCTTCACCGGCAAGAACATCCGCGAAACCATCCTGTTCCCTCTGGTGAAGCCCAGCTGACACACCCCGGGGGAAGTGGGAGGCGATGCCGCTGCCCTGCTGCGGTCGATCGGGCGGAAACGGCGATGCAGCAGGGCGATCCGCGTCGGTGCCCTGGTCCGCGCTGAACGCGCCGCCGTCACGCAAAAGAGTCGGATCCAGCATGTTTTCTCCCCCCACCGCGCCACCAGTCCAGCGGGGCGCACACGGCGTGCTGCCCCAGGTGGACTTTCCGGCTGGTATTGACGAAGGTTGCGTGTCCGGCCACGAGTTCGACCCGGCCCGCCTGGCGGAAGAAGATTGGCGCCAGTCTCATCCGTGCCCGCGGCATGACCCCCAGGCGGTCGCCGTCCGGGTGCAGGAATGCGATATCGAAGCGATCGCTGTCGATCAGCCGCGAGAGCAGGTACGCCGCCGGGAGGGACGGGCGCCCTGGCAGATGGCCGCCCCGTACGGCGTCGAGCACCGATTCCCACTTCGCCCGTGAGCTCTCGCCGAAGTAGACGCCCCTGCTGCCCCAAGTGGCGGCGCGCTGGGCGGGGGAGTCGGTGACCTTGATGACCAGGCCCTTGCGCTGTTCGGCCAGGGCCGGCACGTCTTCCGTGCCGGTCAGCAGCCGGCTCTCGGCGATCCCGGACCGCAGGGTGCCCAGGGTGGCGGCCCCGAGCATGCCTTCGAGGTCAGGGGTGAGATCCGGGTGGAAGGCCAGTGCGGTCAGCGCCTTGGTGCCGTAGCCGTGGAACAGCGGATTGGCGAAGGCGATACCGGACTGCGTGATGGCCGCTCGCCGGTCGATGTCGTACTGCCCGAAGTCAAGGGTGTAGCAGAACCGCCAGGCCGCCTTGACCTCCTTCAGTTTGGCCTCGGAGAAGAACTGCACCGCGAGGTCTTGCCCGTATGCGGTCCGCAGCCTGCGCCGTACGATCGCCAGTTCCGAGTCGTAGGTGCGGACTTGGTCGTCGACGAGAACGTGGGAGAGCCCCAGGTTCGCGAAGGACTGGAACAGCCCCTCGTAGGACACTCCGTAGGCGCTCTGCATCGCATGGGCCTTGCCCGCGTTGCCGTAGATCTCTTCGATCTCCGTGATGACCGGGCTTCCCTGCTCCACCACGAGATCGAGCCGGAAGGTCTGGATGCGCCGGTGAAGGTCCAGTCCGCGCAGGTCGGGTTCGGTGCCGGGATCCAGGTGGGCTCGCACGACCGGATGGCGCTGGGCGTACAGGTCCTGCACGGCGTCGATGTAGGCGAAGACCGCGGTTCCGAGGGCAGCCACCTTCGCGGTGAGGGAGCGGTCCATGGTGAAAGGTTTCAGTGCCATCAGCCAGGGGAGCGTGCCGGGGCGGGCGGTGGGGAAGCTGACGCCCTCGGCGAGGAGGGCGTCCCGGCGGTGCCGGGCGAGGTCTAAGTCCCCGCCCGGCCCGTCGTACTTCTGGTGGACCACGCCCGGAATGTCGACAGTCATCGGGTCCTGTTCACGTGTCAGGTGTAGAGCGGCCGGCTCATGCACCGCGGGCCGCCGGTTCCCTTGACGAGCTCGCTGCCCGGCGTCGCCAGCACCTCGATGCCCGCCGCCGTCAGCCGCTCGATGGCGCTGGCGGTCATGTCGTAGCAGATGAGCCGCCGGTCTCCCAGGCACAGGCAGTTGCATGCCTGCTTGTACAGCGACTCCTCCTGGGTGACGGCGATGACCTGTATCCCGACGTCGCGGAGCATGCCCAGCAGGTCGATGGGTTCGCTTCCGCGTGCGTCGATTCGCACCGTGCGGAGCACGCTGTCGGGGTGAGCGATCACCACGTCCTCGGCCACGGGCACCAGCCCGCCGTCGAGGTTGATCCGCCAGGGCGCCAGTTCCACGCCGATGATCTCGTCGATGCCCTGCGGGATCAGTTCGGCGGCCAGGAACTCCAGCGTGGGCAGCTGGGTGCGTCGGCCGTAGCCCACCAGAAGGGTTCGCCGGCCCTCGCGGGAGAAGGGGATCACGTCGCCGCCTTCGAGGAACAGGCCCTCGGGAAGCCGGAGCAGTGGTTCCATCCCCAGAGCATGGGCTGCCGCTTCCATGGTGGCGGTCTCTGCCCTGCGGATGGGGGCGAGCATGCTTCCGGCGATGTACTTCTCCGGCAGCCAGGGGATCGTGATGAGGGCGTCTCGGGTGTAGACCTGGTTCGGATTCGTACGGGCCTGCTCGAATACCCCCTCGCCGGCGACCAGGTCGGCCAGGTAGTGGACCTGGTCAACGTTCCGGCCGATGAGCTCCACGAAGGCCCGGTGCTGCTCGGCGAACAGATCCGGGTCCGGGACCTGCCTGAAGAGGTACTGCTCACGCAGAGTCTCCTCGTCGGCCACGGCTCCCAGCGCCTTGATGGCACCGGCTTCCACGGGGTCGTGCACGATGATCGCCGAGGGGGCGACCGCGAACTCACTCGCGGATACGGGCCCCGGGCCCGGTACGTGCGGCTGGGAATCGTGTGCGTCTGCCTGCGTGGTCATGCGGCTCCTCGGGCCTTGTGAGGGTTCAGAATTCGATCTGGCGGAACACGGGGAAGGTGGACTCCCGGAATGCGCCCGGTACCTCCTCGACGAGCGAAAGACTCGTACTCCCGGCCGCCGTGAGCGTGTTGGCGTGACTGCCGACAGGGCGAGGCTGCGTGGAGGGGGCGAATCCGCTGGCCAGGAAGGCGGTGACGTCGGCGAGCGTGTGCGTGGTCTCGAACCGCAGGGGTTCGCTGGGGTTGGCCACGAAGTTGTCGTCGGCGACCGGCGGGGCAGCGGCGCACAGCTCGTCCCAGCTGCGTTCCCTCAGCCGCAGGTTGAGCATCGAACAGTGCAGCTCGAACTGCAGCAGGTCGCGCAGCACCTCGGGGCCGGTGTCCTTCGGTGCGATGCGCTCGGCCAGGAACTGGGCGAACTCGGCGACGATGCTGGAGACGTCGGTTCGCCAGGTGATCTTCCCGTCCCAGTGCGTGGCCTTACGCTCGGACGGCTGGGTGTGCGCACGCCAGTCCAGGTAGTCCTCGTACGCCCCGAAGGGCATCTCCAGCAGTCCGCGCAGCACGGCGTACTTACAGCTCTTGTTGAGGTAGCTCGCGGCCATGTCGAAGGACTTGACGAACAGCAACAGATCGCGCGGCAGGTCCTTGGTCTTGACGTAGTGGTTGTGCGGGAAGACCAGCGGCAGGGAGGCCATCTCGTCGTAGGAGTCCTCTTCGAAGAACCGCGTGTACCAGGTGGTCGTCTGTACGCCGTCGAAGTCGAGGTCGTCGATGTTGGCGGACAGGACCTCGGTCCCTCCGGCCGGCACGAGCAGTCCGATCTGGGACTCCACGTCGTCGGCGAACTTGTACTGGAAGTACATGTCGATGGTCGCCTGGAGGTCTTCCCTGGTCTCTTCCGGGAAGCCGATGATGTAGGAGAGCTGCGGCTTGATCCCGTGCTCGATGACCAGGGCGATGTGCTCGCTCACCTGGTCGACCTGGGTCTTCTTCCGGACGACGTCCTGAATGCGCTGGGAGCCGCTTTCCACGCCGAACAGGACGGTGTTGCAGCCCGACTTCTTCATCAGGGTCAGCAGCTCGGGGTCCACGCAGTCGCTGCGCGTGAAGCAGGACCACTCGACCTGCAGGCCGCTGGCGATGAGCGTCTCGCAGAATGCGCGCGTCTTGGCCTTGTTGACGGTGAAGAGCTGCTGGTGCAGGAGGAACTTCCGGGCCCCGTAGTCCTGGTGGTACTGGCGCATCTCCTCCACGATCCGCGCTGGGGTCTTCAGCCGGTAGCGCCTGCGCCACAGGTAGGTGTTGGAGCAGAAGGTGCAGCTGAAGGGGCAGCCACGTCCCGCTTCGAGGTGGATGTGTTCCTCGACCGAGAGGTACTTCAGGTCCTGCGTCTGTTCCGCCGCGCGCCGGATGACGCCGGCGTAGTACTGGGAGGCGGGCATCGGAAGCTCGTCGAGATTCTGGATCAGCGGCCGGTCGCTGTTGACCTCGATACCGTCGGCATGCCGGTAGGTCAGGCCCTGGATGTCTTCCAGGGCCGCGAGTGCCTCCTCGCGCCAGGCCGTGCCATCCGGCTCCGGGCCCGGCAGCGCGGCGAGGACACTGGCGAGCTCGATGGCGGTTGCTTCCGGTTCGCCGCGCACGACCGCGTCGATGTGCGGGTACGCCTCCAGCACGTCGGTGTGCCGGCTGGACGGCCCCAGCCCGCAGAAGACGATCAGCGCCGGGCTGCCGGACTCCCGCAGCGCCTGGGCGATCTTGATCGAATGGAAGAAGTTCCCGTTCGTGTGGATCGAGATGTTGAAGACGCAGACCGGGGCGGCCTGGTCCGCCAGGATGTCCGCCGCGTTCCGGTAGAAGTCCTGGTCGAGGGGGACGCCGGGGAAGACCGCCCGGCCCTCTCCCACGGTGACGCCTTCGCCCTTGAGATTGAAGTCGACGATCCGGCAGGCCACGGTGTCGACCGATTCGAGCGCGCCGCACAGGGCGAGCGTCTCGAACGGGATCCGTGCCTCCGTGTAGCGCGAGTAGCTCTTGAAGTAGAGCCCAGGAACGACGGCAACCCTCATGTGCTGCTTCCTTCCATGTCCACTGGATCGACCCACACACGCTTCAGGAGCCGGGTGCTTTGCGGGCTCAGCGATTCACGCGCGTGGAGTGCTCGGCTGTTGTCGATGACGAGGCATTCGCCCGCCTGGAGAAGATGCCGCCAGGCAAGGGCGGGGCCGCTCACGAGTTCGTGCAGTGCCCGCGCCGCCCGCAGATGGGCGTCGTCCACGACGTGCCCGGCCGCGTGGAAGCGCTGGATCTCCTTGAAGTTGAACCGCACCCTCGGCCGGGCTCGCGGGCCGGACAGGATCGAGGTGCGGCCGAAGGCGCACGGGTAGTCCTCGTCGTACAGAAGTGCCGCTGTCCGGGGATCCAGCCGGGGCAGGGCCTCGGCCGCGTCGATGACCGAGGTACGTCCGAACAAGCCGTGATCCGGCCGGACGCAGAGCAAGAGGACATAGGCGGGAGGCTCCACGTTGTGGTAGCCGTCGGTATGCCCTTCGAAGACCTGACCGGTCGTCGAGAAGATGAGGAGGTCGTCCTCGTCCCGCACCCCCTGGCCGGCGTTCACCGGCTCGACCCGGTACACCCTGCCGTCCTCCAGGGGATGGCCGGGAATCGTGGTCCCACGCGCCGTCACGCTGCCCAGGGACTTCGCCAAGCTGAGCAGCGCCTCGTTGCCATCGACGGGGACGCCCTCAACGACGACGCATCCGGGCTGCCGGTCGAGTTCTTCGCGCAGGATGCGCGAACGATCCCGAGGCGAGGCTCCGGTCAGGCACTCCACTGATAGCCGAGGTAACGCTCGTTCCCCGTTCGCTCGCACATCCGTTGGTGCAGTTTCCGACATCAGCTCACCCTCCGAAGGGTGCTCACGGCACCGGTCTGGATCTTCAGTGGCATGCGGCCGAGGGACCCGCTCCCGCCGCCCGGACGGACAGGGGGTCGATGAGACGCGGACCTGTCCGGTTCACGGTCGTTGCTGGTCGAGCAGGGTGGGGCTGCGGACCTTATAGGCGGGGGACGGCACCGTAAAGCCGGGCAGAACTCCGTCATCATCGGGCTGCCGATGGCGCGCCGCAACGGTAATAAGGGCGGCGTACACGGGCGTTTGCCACACTCCGCGGCCCTGTAAGCCGCGGTGTTCTCGCAGCTCGGAAGCGTGATCGAACCGTGTGGCCGTTCGGTCCTCCGGCTCAGCCACGCCACATGAGAGATCACATTGGCGGGATCCCTATCCTCATCTGGCGCGATGATGCCAGGACGCCAGGCTCGCAGCCTGCGTCGCGCCCAGCTGACCGCTCCGCCAACAACCCCGAGCCCGGGCGCGACGACAAGGCGGTGATACTCCGGAGCGATGCCGACAGCACGTTCCTCCCCTCGATCACGCGAGGCCCCGATCCCGTACGCCTCGTGGCCGCCGGAAAGGACGCCAGCCACCAGACCGGTTGCACCGGCCCACGGCCCCTTGCGTCGAACGCCCGCCGGACAGTGGCTACTTGCCGCTTGCTCGATGTCATCGCCACCGCCCGGCCTCGGCCCCCAGCCGCATCCCGCAGGAGCATCGCCAGCCGCATCCCGCATCTCGGCCCACAGGTGGCGTCCGCGGAGAGTCAGGGCCGGGCAGCGGGTGTGCCTGCCCGACTGCACCTGGTGCAGCTGTCCCACTGGATTGGCCTTCATCACAGACCTGGGCCCCTCTCTGCGGAGACCGGGGTGGACTCCTCTCCGCAACGGAGACGATCGGCGCTTCCCCTCCCCGGACGGGGCGGAGATCTGAACAGGGCAAATACCTACTGACCAGCGTCCGCCATGGCCAGTTCGGCCCAGGCGCGCTTGCCCCAGCCGAAGGTGTCGGTGCCCGTCTTCTCCGCGAGGGCGGCAACGATGGCCAGGCCGCGGCCGTCCTCGTCATCCACGGCGGCCGTGCGAGGAGTGGGCTGCCTGGTGGACTTGTCGACGACGGCGACGCGCACCCGACCTTGAGCGAGGCGACTGATGGTGACCCGCAGCAGGCGGCAACCGGTGTGCTCGACGCTGTTGGCGACCAGCTCCGAGACGATCACTTGCCCGTCTTCGATGAGTTCGGCGAGATCCCACGCGGACAGCGCCTGATCGATGAGTATGCGGGCCTTCCGTGCGCTGGCCTTCTCACACGGCAGGGTTTCGGTGTACTCGGGCAGTCCGGTCGCCGCAGCAAGCGCGGCGGTCGCAGGAGTCGTCATGAGGGCCTTCGGGCCGGAGTGGACGGGACCGCACGTCACACAGCGATCTTCACGTGACGAGCAGTCACCTTCGAGACTCTATGCAGGATGCACCCCTGCGTCGCCAACTAGCAACCTTGTAACCCCAGTTGGCAGAAAGTAGAACCTACGTTCCATCGACTTGCGCACCGGATGCTGCAAAACTGCACCTGCTGCAGTCCAATGCGCACCCAGGGGGTGTTCAACCGCACCATGCCGAATCAGCGAGCAGTACCCACGCTTCGCCGCCGACGGCTCGGCGAGGCCCTCCTCGCGGCCCGCAAGGCGATCGAGCCGGACCTCAGCCAGGAGAAGGCAGCTCTCGCAATGGGCTGGGACGAGTCGAAGCTGTCGCGGATCGAGAACGCCCGGGCCCGCATCAAGCCGGCCGAGGTGGTCAAGCTCCTGGACGTCTACGGCGTCACCGACCAGAGCGTCATCACCGCGCTGGAGGGCCTGGCCAAGGACGCCGGGAAACAGGGCTGGTGGCAGACCTTCGGCGACGTCGTCGCACTCGGATACAAGGACTACCTCACGCTCGAGTCGGACGCGGAGTCCACGCACATCTGGGCGCCCCAACTCATCCCTGGACTGCTGCAGACCGGCAGTTACGCACGGGAGATCATCTCGGCGACCGCGCTGACCCGCACTCCGGAGGAAGTCACCGCACTCGCCGAAGTGCGCAAGGCTCGTCAGTCGATCCTCACCCGGCCTCAGAACCCGTTGAACCTGTGGGCGGTTCTCGACTCGGGGATTCTGCACAAGCGGTCGGCCGCCTACCCGTCGATGATGCGCGAGCAGATCCGCCACCTGCTCGACATGGCCGACTTGCCGAACGTCACTATCCAGTTGATGGAACTCGAAGCCACCCCGCACCCGGGCCTGGTCGGCGGCTTCCACGTGATCCGCTTCCCGCGGCCGTGGCCGACCGTGATCAATCTGGAAAACCTGCGGGGCGGCTACTTCGTCGAGGGCACCGCCGACGCGAAGGTCTTCGAGACTGCCTTCGAGCGCATCGTTGCCGCAGCTCTCTCCGTGGACGACTCACGGCAGAGATTGAAGAAACACCTGGAAAGGAACACCGAGTGAGCAACACCGACCGCAAGACGGATCTGTACTCCGTCGACCTAAGCGGCGCGACCTGGCGGAAGTCGCCGTTCAGCGACGGCGGCGAGCAGTGCGTGGAGATCACCGACCTGCCCGGCGGCGGGAAGGCCCTGCGCGACTCCAAGAACACCCACCTGCCCGCCTCACGGTTTACCGCCGCAGAGTGGGACGCCTTCGTCAAGGGCATCATCGCCGGCGCCCTGTGACGGAAAGTGATCAATGGGCGGGCTCGGATCCCCCCGACCCCATCAGGGGGATGCGAGCCTGCTGGGAACAGACGTACCCCCGCCTGGACTGCCGTTACTCCTATTGACAGCGACTTGCGCCATGGCATCCGCCTCGTCGCGAAGCGGGGGAACTGCGCGGGGCTCCACACGCGAATCCTCACCATCCTGCAACCCGGACAGCGCGGAGCAGCCCAGAAACGTCATGTGCACCGCGAGGCAAGCAATCCCATTGGGCGTGGATCTGACGCCACCGGAGCACGTCTGAACTCGCCTCCCGCGCCATGCGGGTCAGGCACTCCTCCGTGAAGATCGCCGCCGACCACACGAAATTCGCCTCCCGGAGATCGCCGTACTCCTCGTCCACCCGGGCGAACAGGACCAGGACATACAGATCGTTCAGGGGAACTGTCCCGGCGCGGACGTCCGTATAAGTGATCGCCTCCAAGGAGCCTTCGTCCGGGGCGCGAGGCGCGAATCGCGCCTTCACCCGCACACGAGCCAGACCGCCGTACCGGTCCTCCAACGGTCCCTCCCCACCGACGAACGGTGGTGTGCCCGCGCTCGCGTCCCACGCCCATCTCTCGCCGCGGCGCTGCTGCGCAAACGCAGACAGGGCAGGCACCCGTTGAACGATGGAGGTCCACGGAATCGCCAGGTCAACCCCGAGAGCGCTTGCGGGACCCTCCCAACCGCCCACGGCTGGGCCGAACGCACCGGATTCGTCGAATCCAGTGCGAACGGCTCTGGCTCGCCCGTAGGCCGAGGGCACTGACACGCTGGGCCAGAGGGCTGCGGCAGTCAAGGACTGCGCCAGGCCGCCGATCGGGTCGCCTCGGTCCGCCGCCAGCCCGGCCTTCTGGAGCCGGTCACGCGCTGACCACATCCCGAGTAGGACGTCGCCCAGCATGAGCACATCGTCAGAGGTATCCATCGGGGAACGTCGACCTCCCGCTGTCAGAAGTAGGGACGGAGTACGCTCGCGAAGCGAAACTCGACAAGTTGAAACTCGACATGTGGCTTGCCTAGTGAACGGACGGAAGGTGCCACAGGCCCGCCGCGTACACGCCGCCAGCCCGCCGAGACAGCAACACCTCCGGCCCCTCGCCCGTGTCGCGGCGCAGAATCAAATGGACGTCCAGCGGCTCCGTGTGCCGCCCCCCGCTCACTCGCCGCCACCCAGGCGGCGCGTTGTCTTCACAGCGTTCCTCGCTCCTGCGACATCTGGGCACACGAAGTGCCCCTTGGGCCTGAGGGAGTACAGGAGTCCCTCCCCTTTGAGCACGTCAACTGCCTCTCTGGCCAGCCATGTTCGGCAGTCGAACTCCTCGGCGAGCTCGGCCACGCTCGGTATCCGCCGACCAGGCCGGTACGTGCCGTCGGCAATCCGCTTCCTGACCGCCGCCGTGATGCGGTCGACCGTGTCACGGGTCGAGCCACGGCCGGGCCATGTCTCGCACGCGCCCTCGCCCCGTCGCGCGAGGACCTCCGGTCCAGTCGGCGGGTTCAGCGGATCAACGACCACCGTCCCGCGCCCTCGCCCAGGAACACTGACCAGGAGCCCGCGTTCCCGCAGTGCCCGGCAGGCGTGATCGACTGTCGAGCGGCTGACCCCGAGTTCTTCCACAAGACGAGGGCGCGGAGGAAGCACCGAGCCCGCCGGGTACGTGCCGTCCTCGATGCGGCCGTGGATCACGGCAGCGATCCGGGTCGGCAGCAGCTCCTTGCCCTGCGCGGGCACCGGCGTGAGATCCGTTCCGCTCATGACGCACCACCGGGGCGCCGGGCGAGCAGGACCGTGAACACCGCGTCCTCCACCAGCGGTCCTTCGCCTGCATGAGCGTCCAGCAGTGCCTGGGCGTCGGCTTCGAAGGCGGAGTGCCGCTCTTCGAAGAGGTCTGCGCCCGCGAAGGACGTCGTCCGCAGGTAGCCGAGTACGTCCTCGGGCGTCCAGGTGCGGGCCACGGGGAAGCGGTGGTGGGTGACCTCGCTCCACGCGGATCCGGCGAGGTCCTCCTCGAACGAGCGCCGGGGCTCGGCGTAGTCGCCGTGGGCGCCTGCCCGGCGGCGGGGGCCCAGGTAGTGCTGGATCAGCTCGCGCAATGCCCGGGTCCAGTCCGCCTGGTGCGTCCACAGGCTGCCGTCGCCCATGATGGCGATCGTGGCGTCGGGGGCGGCGACCCGGTCCGCCATTGCCAGGACGTCCGGACCGCTCATCCAGTGGTACGACCGGCAGCAGGTGACCAAATCCGGTTCCCACACGTCTTCGCCGGGCAGCGTGGCCAGCGGGGCGTACATGTCAGCCGTGGAGTGGACGAGGGTGAGCGTGCAGCGCCCGAGCGCCGGCGTGAGGACAGCGCGGGCCTGCTTGAGCATCGGCCGGCTGACGTCGACGGCCTCGATGTGCGCGAGACCGGGAACGGCGGCCAGGAGGGCGAGGGGGACCTGCCCGGTGCCGGTGCCGAGGTCCAGCAGCGTGGGAGCGGGCCGCCCGTGGAGGGTGTCGGCCAGCAGGCGCACTGCTGCGTCCGGCAGCCCGGGCCGGTAGTGGGCGTAGTCGGCGGCGGCCGCGGCGAAAAGCGCCTCTTCCTCCGGGGACGGGCCGGGGAAGGGCTGGTCGGGATAGGTCGTCACGAGGTTGCTCTCTTATCGGACGGACGGGGTGCGGGCAGGTGCCAGGACAGGCGGCCGCAGGGCGATGCGGCCCGCTGGGTGCCGTCGGCGGTGAACGCCAGCTGGTAGCGGTCGGGGGAGCCGGCCGCCCGCCACCGGGCGGCGAGGTCCTGGATCTCCTTCCACAGGTCGCGCGGCCCGGCGATGGTGACGTTCCAGCGATGAGCGGTGACCGGTTCGACACGTAGCCAGGAGCCGCAGCCGGGGGCGCCGATCGCCAGGTGCTCGGCGGTGAAGTCCCGTACGAGGTTGCCGCCGAGCAGATGGTCGGCGGCCAGCCACAGCCCCCGGTCGGTGTCCGCGGGCGGGGGCAGCTTGCTCCGCTGCGTCCAGTCCCCCCGGCCGGTGGCGATCTGGGTGCGGAAGTCGTCGGCGAGGTAGATCCGCTCCATGCCGTGCCCGGCACGGTGGGCGTACTCCACCGCGCGCAGTTCGGCCCGCACCTGCTCGCCCAGGTCCCGCTCGACGATGGCGAGCGCGGGCCACGACGGCGACGCGGAGGTCACGTGGGCCAGCAGCCGGCCCCCGGCAGCGAGCTGATCGACCAGCGCGGCTGGCACTTGCGAGACCGCGTACGACACGAAGATCCGGTCGAACACCCGGCCGGGACATCCCGCCTCGCCCGATCCGCACACCACCGTCGGCCGCAGCCCGAGTGCGGCCAGCCGTACGGCAGCGGCGTCGGTGACGTGCTCGTCGCGGTCGAGGGTGACCACCCCGGCTTCGCCGCACACCCGGCAGGCCACCGCGGTGGTCAACCCCGCGCCCGTGCCGACGTCCAGTACCCGCTGGCCGGGCTGGAGATCCAGCTCCTCCAGCAGCGCGGCCGTCAGGCTCATGAGCGTCGACATCGACGTGATCGACGCGCCCGAGCGCAACCCGCGCGCCCGGCCGAGGAGAGGCTCCCCGTCGTGCTGGATGGGCACGCTGCCCCCGCCGTACAGCAGCTTCTGTAGTTCGGGCCGGTCCTGCGGAGCCGACCAGTCCAGCAGCGCCCAGCGCGGCGGCCTCTCACCGTCAGCACTGCGCCGTACGTACGCCTGCGGCATCAGGGCCTCGAGCGGGAGGCCCAGCAGAGCATCGCGGACCGCGCCCGGATGCAGCGCACCGTCGGCCTCCAGCTGGGAGACCATCGCGGCGCGCGCAGCGCCCGGATCCAACACTGCGGTCGAGTCCGAGGCGGCGGGCGGGTTCGTCCGCGTTGGCGTCCCCGCCGTCGGGGTAGGGCCGGTGTCTAGGGAGGTCACGGCTCACCACCCCATCTCTGAGTACGACTTGTCGGCCCGGATCTGCTCGATGGCGTGCCGCGTGTAGGGGACGATCGGCTCGGGCAGGTCCTGCGGCTGCCACCACTGCCATTCGAGGCACTTGTCGGACTCCAGCAGCTGCGGGGTGCCCGTCCAGATGCGGACGCGGAACACCATCTGCATGCGGGGCTCGGCCTCGGGGGTGTCGCGCAGGTGCACGGTGTGCACATGGGTGACGTCGGCCGGATCGATGACCAGGCCCGCCTCCTCGAGCGCCTCGCGCACCAGGCACTGGATCGCCGACTCGCGCTCGCAATGGCCCGCCAGGAAGTGCCACATCCCTCCGGCGTAGGGCGAGTCGGGGTGCCGCAGTCCGAGCAGGACCCGGCCCCGGTCGTCCTCCAGGTACAGATGGACGCCGATCACATTGGGCACCGTCGCGTTGGCGGTGACCGGTTGTGAGGATCCGGCCAGGGCGGCATGCCGGTACAGGAGGTCGGCGGTCGACGGGCTCAGCCGCAACCGGTGCAGCATCTCTGGTGCGAACCAGCGCAGCAGGACGCCCTCGTGCAGCGGCAGTGCGTCCGGGTCGCCGGTCCACCTGCCCGCGAAGACCTGGATCGGCACGCACAACCCCTCGACGGAGGTGGCCTCCTCTACGGCGAAGGGCACCAGGTCGGACAGGTGCAGACCGGGGACCTCCTCGGACAGCTCGCGCAGAAGGGTGGCCCTCAGCGTGGGGTCCTGCGCCTCCTTGCCGCCGCCGAGCAACGCGAACGCCCCCGGCTCCCATACGCCCTCAAGGTGATCTCTCAGATGAAGGAGATAGCGGCCGGCTCCGTCGTGGATCAGGGCGGACGCGTTCACCGGCTCCGGCCGGCCGTCCAGTTGCGCAGCAAGGAGCTTGGCGCGCAGCGTCGGAGAGCTGACCTCGGCGAGCGGACGCCACTCGGTCCCCGAGACCTCTTCGTCCTGGACGACGATCGCCGGAGGACGGCCGGAGGCGAGGTAGAACGCGAAACGGATGTCGTAGTGCTGGTGCGCCGGTTCGCTTTTGTCCGGGCGGGCGTCGATGGCATGGACGTCGATGTCGACAGGAGTGCCGAGGAACTGCGGGGTCAGGCACAGAGCGCCGGGCTCGATGCCGGTCTCCTCACGCACCTCCCGCAGTACCGCGGCGAGCAGGGTGCGGTCACCGGGCTCGACGTGGCCGCCGGGAGCGAGGACCAGGCCGGTGGCCTTGTGGCGGACGTGCAGCACACGCAGGTCCTGGTCGATCACCGCCGCACTGCACGTGATGTGCCCGGGCAGCACGGACCGGCTTGTCGGATCCTCGGCGGTGCTGAGCAGGTCCAACAGGCCCTGAAGCAGGGGACGTTCGTCCGGGTGCTGCTCCAGGTAGGCGTGGACGCTTCGCTGGATGCCGGTGACGGCGGGCGGCATGGCGGCGCCTTTCGTATGGGAGGTGAGGTCCGCGGGGCGGGTGGAGGCGGGGGTCACTTGCGCACCGCCTCCTCCTTGACGGTGGGCCGGGGCTGGTAGGCGTTGGCCTGAAGGGTGAACATGTCCGCGTAGGAGGCGCCGTTCGCCATGAGCTCGTCGTGGGTGCCGGACTCGATGATCCGGCCGTCCTCGAACACGTAGATCTGGTCGCAGTCGACGACACTGGCCAGCCGGTGGGAGATCAAGACCGTGATCTGGTCCTCACGGAGCCGGCCGCGCAGCACGGCCTCGTAGACGGCGTGCTCGGACGGCGGGTCCATGCTCGCGGTCGGCTCGTCCAGGATCAGCAGCGGCGCGTTGTTGTACAGGCCGCGGCCCACCGCGAGTTTCGCCCACTGCCCGCCCGAGGGCTGCTGGCCGTCCTTGAACCGCTTCGACAGCAGCGTCCGCCACTGCCCGGGCAGTTCGGCGATGACCCGGTCCGCACCGGAGGCGCGCACGGCATCCATCACCCGCTGCGGATCGGCCTCGGTGAGCGTGCCAGTGGAGATGGTGATGTTGGACAGGGCGCTGAAAGGAAAACGCACCGGATCCTGCAAGACACAGGCGACCTGACGGTGCAGCGATGCCGCGTCCATCTCGCACACGTCCACGCCGTCCCAGCACACGCGGCCGCCCTCCTGCGGCTCGTACAGGCCGGCGAGGAGCTTGGCGAGGGTGCTCTTGCCGGAACCGTTGAGACCGACGAATGCCGTCGTCTGACCGGCATTCAGGGTCATACTGACCCCGTTGAGCGCCGGCGTGGTCTTACCGGGGTACGAGAAGTGGACGTCCTCCACGGTGATCGTCTTCACCTGCTCAGGTGCCTGCTGTCCGCCTTCCCGTTGCAGGCGTTTGCGGGAGTGCTCCTGCACGGCGAGGAGGTCCCCGACCCACAGGGCGTGCTCGTAGACAAGGTGGGCGACGTCGACGAGCCGGGTCAGGGCGGCCTGGCCGGCCTGGATTGCGATGACGGCGCCGGCACCGGCCTGCAGGGGCAGCCATCCGGCGATCAGCATGGCGCCGAGCACGGTGTAGGTGATGCCGGTGCCGATCCCACCGACCGCCCGGCCGGCCAGGTTGAGCAGCGCGGCGTGCAGGCCCAGCCGGGTGTCCTCCTCCGCGATCTTGGCGGTCAGCCGGTGGTGCTCGTCCAGCAGGGCACCCTGGGCGGTGTCCGAGCGCAGCTCGGGGGCTGCGTCCACATCCAGGAGCAGGTAGGAGAAGATCCGCACCCGTCGCTGGAGCGCGTTCCACCGTTTGAAGGAGTGGAAGCGGGCCCGGGCGCTGCGGACCGCGGCCCAGCCGACGGGGAGGACGGACAGCAGGAGCAGCGGCAGGAGCGCCGGGTGCAGGATGCTGAGCACGCCGGCGCTGCCGACGAGCTGGAGGGCGGCCGAGGCGAGGGAGACGACCTGCCCGACGATCTGGCGCGCGTAGAAGAGGCCGCGGTCGTTGGCACGGTGGACCTCGTCATGCCAGTCGGGATCCTCGACGGCCTCCAGCTTCACGTGCGCCGTGAGGCGGAGGAACTCACACTCGAGCGCGGTGCGGATCTTGGGCGTGACCCGGGCCTGCGCGACGGAAACTGCCGCATCGAGCAGCGCGCGGGCCGCCAGGAACCCGACGACCACGAGGATCTGCGGCACGGCGGCGCGCACCCGATCGGATGTGGGGCCCTCGCCGAACAGATGCTGCAGGACCGCGACCGACGCGAGCAGACCGAAGGCCGCCATGGCTGCTGAAATCAGCTCGCAGACGACGACCGCGGTGGTCGCAGCCCGGTCGGCGCGCCAGGCGAGCCCACCGATCAGTCGCGTGATCTGGGGCAGACGGGCCAGCACCTGGCGCACGCTGGCCTTGGCGGCGGCACCGTCGTGGACGGACCAGTACGCCTCCTTCAGCTCATCGGTCACATCACCGTCCTGTGGACCGGCCGGCACAGTCGCCGGCGGCAGCGGAAGCGGGGCGGACCGCGGCGCCGGAACCTCGCCCGCGATATCTGCATCTGTGGGCTCACTCATGCCGCCCACCTCGTATCCGGTTTCGCCCCGCGGCGGGCACGGACGTCAACACGGCGCACGACGACGGCACGAGGCAGCTCGACAGGCCGCCGATGTTCGAATCCGACGGGCTGGGGCGAGGGGGCGGGTACGGGATGCATGGTGTCCTCCATATGGGGGCCGGTGTGGCACTGGTGCTCTAAAAACGCGTCAGATCCGGGGGCGTCACGGCCCTTTCGGAAGCAATTGGCGAACACATGTTCCGATCTGGCCGGTTGAGTGCGGGGGCTGCGGCTTGCGCTCTTCAAACTCGTTCGAAAGGGGGAGGGGGTCACTCGGGTGTGGGATTGCCAGAGCACTTGAGCCTGAGCGCGATAGGT
>NZ_LIQQ01000120.1 GCF_001418565.1 Streptomyces graminilatus
GGGCGCCGGTCGCCAGTTCGCGCATCAGGGCGTGCAGGGGCGCGTCGAGGTTGTTCGGCACCTGGAAGGCGAACGTCCCGCCGGGTGCGAGCGCGTCCAGCCAGGCCGGAAAGGCGTCGAGGTGCCCCTCGACCCAGTGGAGGGCTGCGTTGGAGACGATCAGGTCGTACGTCTCGGAGGGCGCCCAGGCCGAGACGTACGACCTGATCGTCTCCAACGCAGCCCTCCACTGGGTCGAGGGGCACCTCGACGCCTTTCCGGCCTGGCTGGACGCGCTCGCACCCGGCGGGACGTTCGCCTTCCAGGTGCCGAACAACCTCGACGCGCCCCTGCACGCCCTGATGCGCGAACTGGCGACCGGCGCCCGCTGGAAAGGCCGCCTCGGCGACGTACCGCGCGGCGACGACTCCGTCCACGCCCCCCTCGTCTACCTCGACCACCTCGCCCGGCTCGGCTGCGAGACCGACGTGTGGGAGACGACGTACCTGCACGTCCTCCAGGGCGAGGACCCGGTACTGGACTGGGCCAAGGGAACCGGCCTGCGTCCTGTCCTCACCGCCCTCGCGGACGACCCGGAGGCCCGGGACGCGTTCGTCACCGAGTACCGCGACCTCCTGCGCACGGCGTACCCGCCGGAGCCGTACGGCACGGTGCTGCCCTTCCAGCGGCTGTTCGCCGTGGCGCGGAAGGGTGACTGAGGGAGGGGCGGAGCCATTGGCATTGTCTGCCGGCGCGATCACTCGTTCGGATGATCAGGTGAGAAGCGGCCGCACCAGGCGTTTCGCCTCCGTAGCGTTCGGGTGTCGCTTGTGCCGCAGTGGCGCCCGCGCCCACACTGAAGGAGGAGGTGCTTCTTGATGACCGCTCTCGCGCATGAGGTGATCCCGGTGGTGACGAACGAGTCGGTCTCGGTCGACGAGATCCTCTGGGAGACCTGGAAGGCCATGGAGCTCCCCGAGGGCTACCGCGCCGAGATCATCGAGGGAGCCATCGAGGTGTCGCCAACAGGCCGCCGTCGCCATGCCGTACTCATCAGCCGCACGCGGCGTGCCCTGGAAGCCCACCTGTCAGGCGGAGAGTACGTCACGCACCAGGACGCCAATGTGATCCACCGGCGCAAGTCCTGGATCCCCGATCTCTTCCTCGGACCCGAGGATCTCGACGAGATTCCTGACGAGGAAGGTCTCGGCGTCGACGCGGCAGGTGTTCCCATGGTCATTGAGGTCGTCTCACCCGGCGCGCGGAGCATCGAGCGCGACCGAGTGCGCAAACGCCGCGAATACGCCCGCGCCGGGATCGCCACCTATGTGATCATCGACGACTTCGACGGCGACGGCGCCGTACTCGTCCTCACCGCGCCGAACCGCAAGAAGGCCACCTACGAGGACGAGCACCGAGTCCCCTACGGCACCGATGCCGTCATCCCCAGTGGCCCCGCCAAGGGCTTCCTCATCGACGAGGCGATCACCCGGGCCTGATGCCTGATGTATGCCCGAGGGGCGCCCGCCCCCTGAGCCTCGAAGCCGGGCTCAAGCCTTCCGCCGCCCTATCAGGTGCGGCTTCGCCTCCATCCCGTCCAGTCCGTGCCACGCCAGGTTCACCAGGTGGGCCGCCACCTCCGCCTTGCGCGGGCGGCGCACGTCCAGCCACCACTGGCCCGTGAGGGCGACCATGCCGACCAGGGCCTGCGCGTACAGCGGGGCCAGTTTCGGGTCGAAGCCCCGGCTCTTGAACTCGCGGCCCAGGATGTCCTCCACCTGGGTGGCGATGTCCGAGATGAGGGACGCGAAGGAACCCGTCGACTGGGGGATCGGGGAGTCGCGGACCAGGATGCGGAAACCGTCCGTGTACTCCTCGATGTAGTCGAGGAGGGCGAAGGCGGCCTGTTCGCACAGTTCGCGTGGGTGGCCGGCCGTCAGCGAGCTCGTCACCATGTCCAGCAGGCGCCGCATCTCGCGGTCGACCACCACCGCGTACAGGCCCTCCTTGCCGCCGAAGTGCTCGTACACCACCGGCTTGGAGACGCCGGCCTTCGCCGCGATCTCCTCCACCGACGTGGCCTCGAAGCCCTTCGCGGCGAAAAGCGTGCGGCCGATCTCCAGCAACTGGGCCCGTCGCTCGGCACCCGTCATCCGGGTGCGGCGGGGGCGCCGCGGTTTCTCATTGCTCGGAATGCTGCTGGAGTCGGTCACCACGCCGTCAATCATGCCGCCTTCGCCGGCTCCTTCCGGCGCCGAGAGCCGTCCAGGTCCGTGTTTCGACGGGAATCGATACGCGAGCGTGACGGCCAGCGCACGTCATAGGCCCAGCCGAGCTTCTCGAACCAGCGGATCAGCCGCGCCGAGGAATCGATCTGGCCGCGCATCACCCCGTGCCGCGCCGACGTCGGGTCGGCGTGGTGCAGGTTGTGCCAGGACTCGCCGCAGGACAGGACGGCCAGCCACCACACGTTCCCGGAGCGGTCCCGCGACTTGAACGGACGCTTGCCCACCGCGTGGCAGATCGAGTTGATCGACCACGTGACGTGATGGAGCAGGCAGACCCGGACCAGCGAGCCCCAGAAGACGCCCGTGAACGCGCCCCACCAGGACATCGTCGCCAGACCGCCGATCACCGCGGGCAGCGTCAGCGACAGCATCGCCCACCAGATGAACTGACGGGAGATCCGCCGGATGTCCGGGTCCTTGATCAGATCGGGCGCGTACTTGTCCTGCGGCGTCTGCTCCTCGTCGAACATCCACTCGATGTGCGCCCACCACAGGCCCCGCACCAGCGCCGGGACCGTCTCGCCGAACCGCCACGGCGAATGCGGGTCGCCCTCCGCGTCCGAGAACTTGTGGTGCTTGCGATGGTCGGCCACCCAGCGCACCAGCGGACCCTCCACCGCCATCGAACCGGCGATGGCGAGAGCGATGCGCAGCGGACGCTTCGCCTTGAAGGCGCCGTGCGTGAAATAGCGGTGGAAGCCGATCGTGATGCCGTGACAGCCCAGGTAGTAGAAGAAGACCAGCAGACCCAGGTCCAGCCAGCTCACCCCCCAGCCCCACGCCAGCGGCACCGCCGCCAGCACCGCGAGGAACGGGACGGTGATGAAGAGGAGAAGCGTGATCTGTTCGAGCGAACGCTTCTGTTCGCCACCCAGCGTGGCCGAGGGAAGTGGGATGTCGCCGGCTGTCGTCCCGGCGTCTTCGATCGCTTCGGAAGGTGAGGTGGTCATGCGTGTCCCCTGGGGGGTGGTGGGTCTAGGCAGATACCGGGGTACGGAATCCGAGGGCGCCTTCGGATCCGGACACCCTACGGTTGCGTAACCTACGGCGTCGTAAGTATGGCAGCGCGTCGCCCGGCGGCAAGAGCCCAAAATTCTGCGCGTCCTCCCCGACACCTATCCTTGAGTCGGTCGGACAGCGCGGTCCGCTCACCTTTCTTTCCGGATGCCCAGCCCCTATGCCGCCCGACAGCCGGTTCCGGCGCGGCCAGCCCGCCCGGACAACGGCCGGACACCCTCCCGCCGAGACTCCACACTGCAAGGAGCCGCACCTGTGAGCAGTGCCGACGACCTTCGCCAGAACGACCTGGCCGCCACCACGACCAGCAGTGAGCTGCGCGCCGACATCCGACGCCTGGGCGACCTGCTCGGCGAGACCCTCGTCCGCCAGGAGGGGCCTGAGCTGCTGGAACTCGTGGAGAAGGTCCGCCGCCTGACCCGCGAGGACGGTGTCGCCGCCGCCGAACTGCTGCGCGGCATCGAACTGGAGACCGCCGCCAAGCTCGTCCGCGCCTTCTCCACCTACTTCCACCTCGCCAACGTCACCGAGCAGGTCCACCGGGGCCGCGAACTGCGCGCCAGGCGCGCCGCCGAGGGCGGCCTCCTCGCCCGCACGGCCGACCGCCTCAAGGACGCCGACCCCGACCACCTGAACGCCACGGTCAGGAACCTCAACGTTCGCCCGGTCTTCACCGCCCACCCCACGGAGGCGGCCAGGCGTTCGGTCCTCAACAAGCTGCGCCGCATCGCCGCCCTGCTGGAGACCCCCGTCATCGAGTCGGACCGGCGCCGCTACGACACCCGTCTGGCCGAGAACATCGACCTCGTCTGGCAGACCGACGAACTGCGCGTCGTACGCCCCGAACCGGCCGACGAGGCCCGCAACGCCATCTACTACCTCGACGAACTGCACGCCGGCGCCGTCGGGGACGTACTCGAAGACCTCACCGCCGAACTCGAACGCGTCGGGGTCAAGCTCCCCGACGACACCCGGCCCCTCACCTTCGGCACCTGGATCGGCGGCGACCGCGACGGCAACCCCAACGTGACCCCGCAGGTCACCTGGGACGTCCTGATCCTCCAGCACGAGCACGGCATCAACGACGCGCTCGAACTGATCGACGAACTGCGCGGCTTCCTCTCCAACTCCATTCGCTACACCGGAGCCACCGAGGAACTCCTCGACTCCCTCCGCGCCGACATCGAACTGCTGCCCGAGATCAGCCCCCGCTACAAGCGCCTCAACGCCGAGGAGCCCTACCGGCTCAAGGCGACCTGCATCCGGCAGAAGCTCGAGAACACCAAGCAGCGCCTGGCCAAGGGCACCCCGCACGCGCCGGGCCGCGACTACCTCGGCACCGGCCAGTTCCTCGCGGACCTCACCCTCATCCAGACCTCCCTGCGCGAACACCGCGGCGGCCTCTTCGCCGACGGCCGCCTCGACCGTACGATCCGCACCCTCGCCGCCTTCGGCCTCCAGCTCGCCACCATGGACGTACGCGAACACGCCGACGCCCACCACCACACCCTCGGCCAGCTCTTCGACCGGCTCGGCGAGGAGTCCTGGCGGTACGAGGACATGCCCCGCGAGTACCGCAACAAGCTCCTCGCGAAGGAACTCCGGTCCCGCAGGCCGCTGGCCCCCACCCCGGCCCCCCTCGACGCGGCCGGCACCAAGACGCTCGGCGTGTTCGAGACCGTCAAGAAGGCCCTCGCCGTCTTCGGACCCGAGGTCATCGAGTCGTACATCATCTCGATGTGCCAGGGCTCCGACGACGTCTTCGCGGCGGCGGTGCTCGCCCGCGAGGCCGGACTCATCGACCTGCACGCCGGCTGGGCCAAGATCGGCATCGTGCCGCTGCTGGAGACCACCGACGAACTCAAGGCCGCCGACACGATCCTGGAGGACATGCTCTCCGACCCGTCGTACCGGCGCCTCGTCGCGCTGCGCGGCGACGTCCAGGAGGTCATGCTCGGCTACTCGGACTCCTCCAAGTTCGGCGGCATCACCACCAGCCAGTGGGAGATCCACCGCGCCCAGCGCCGCCTGCGCGACGTCGCCCACCGGTACGGCGTACGCCTCCGGCTCTTCCACGGCCGCGGCGGCACCGTCGGCCGCGGCGGCGGCCCCTCGCACGACGCGATCCTCGCCCAGCCCTGGGGCACCCTGGAGGGCGAGATCAAGGTGACCGAACAGGGCGAGGTGATCTCCGACAAGTACCTGGTCCCCTCGCTCGCCCGCGAGAACCTCGAACTGACGGTCGCCGCCACCCTCCAGGCCTCCGCCCTGCACACCTCGCCCCGCCAGTCCGACGAGTCCCTGGCCCGCTGGGACGCGGCCATGGACCTGGTCTCCGACGCGGCCCACGCGGCCTACCGCAGGCTTGTCGAGGACCCGGACCTCCCCTCGTACTTCTTCGCCGCCACCCCCGTCGACCAGCTCGCCGACCTGCACCTCGGCTCCCGCCCGTCCCGCCGCCCCGACTCCGGCGCCGGCCTCGACGGACTGCGCGCCATCCCATGGGTCTTCGGCTGGACCCAGTCACGGCAGATCGTGCCGGGCTGGTTCGGCGTGGGATCGGGCCTGAAGGCGCTGCGCGAAGCAGGCCTGGACACGGTCCTGGACGAGATGCACGGACAGTGGCACTTCTTCCGGAACTTCATCTCCAACGTCGAGATGACCCTCGCCAAGACCGACCTGCGCATCGCCCAGCACTACGTCGACACCCTCGTCCCCGCCGAACTCAAGCACGTGTTCGACACCATCCGCGCGGAACACGAACTGACGGTCCGCGAGGTCCTCCGCGTCACCGGCGAGGACAAGCTCCTCGACGCCAACCCGGTCCTCCAGCAGACCTTCACCATCCGCGACGCCTACCTGGACCCGATCTCCTACCTCCAGGTAACCCTCCTCAAGCGCCAACGCGACGCGGCGGCAGCAGGAGCGGACCCCGACCCCCTCCTCGCCCGAGCCCTGCTCCTCACGGTCAACGGGGTGGCGGCGGGCCTGCGCAACACCGGCTGACCCGAACGGCCGGACACGAATGAGGGTGCCCTCGTAGGCGGACATATGGTCACGCGTACGAGGGCACCGTCATGTCCGTCGGTTCCGTCATGTCCTGCACAACGCCATCCATGCCGCCGTCACCACGGCCAGCCCGCTTCCGGCCAGCGCCCACCCCGTACGCCTCAGCCCCAGCCCGCCCGCCACCACCACCGAGGCGAGCAGCAGCGCGCCGCCCAGCGGCACCCACGCGTACAGGAAACCGGCCGTCCCCGAGCGCACGACATCGCGGCTGCCCGGCTTCACGATCACGGCGTACGTCTCGCCCTCCTTGACCCCGACCGGTTGGTCCAGCACGACCCGGTCCCGGGCCTGTGACCCCACCGACACCGGCCGGTACGGCCCCGTGCAGACGCCGTCCTCGCACTCCGAGACCGTCATCGTGCCCTGCTCGCGACCCTTGCTGAGCATCACGTGCTGAGCCGTCCCCCAGGACGCCCACACACCCGCGATCAGGATCAGCGCGGTGACCGTACCCATCGCGGCGAACCGGCCCAGGCGCCCCAGATGCCCGAGCCGCAGGACGGCGGGGGCGGGCTTGCGCCGGTGGGCGGTGGCTGGCATGGCCGGGATCATTGGTCATGGTCCTGCGATCGGTCAAGCCCCGGTCCAAGGCTTGACCTCAGAATAGTAAGCGCGCATACTAATTACATGATGAACATCGGCACCGCGCAGATCACCTCGACCGCCGCCCCGTCCGCCTTCTTCGCCCGCTGGGCCGACATGGCGACCTGGCCGGAATGGAACGCCGACACCGAATGGGTCCGCCTCGACGGCCTCTTCGAGACCGGGGCGACAGGCGTCCTGAAGCCCAAGGGCGGCCCCAGAACGAAGTTCGTCGTCGCCGAGCTCACCGACGACCGGTTCATCGATGTCTCCAGCCTCGCCGGAGCACGTCTGACGTTCAGCCACTTCGTGGAGAGCACCCCGGAAGGCGGCACGAAGGTGCGGGTGACCGTCACCCTGGCCGGGCCGCTGTCCCGCCTGTGGAATCTGATCCTCGGCAAGGGCATCAAGGAGACGCTCCAGCGAGACCTGGAGAGCCTGAAGGCGGTGGCCGAGGCTTCCTCCGTCGAGGGCCTCGCGTCCGGGAGCCCGGCGTGAAGTACTGGCTGGGCGTCGTCTGCCGCGACCACGTGCGGCGCGGCACGAAGGCGGGCATCGTCCAGCTGGGCCACGGCAAGCGCCCCGGCCTCGCCCGGCTGAGCCCCGGCGACCGGCTCGTCTACTACTCACCGCGCACGAGCCTGCGGGACGGTGAGCCGCTCCAGGCGTTCACCGCGATCGGCGAGATCACCGACGACGAGATCTGGCAGGCCGACGAAGGCGACTTCCGGCCCTGGCGCCGACGGGCCCGCTATGCGGAGCACGCGACGGAGGTACCCATCCGCCGATTCGACGGTTCCCTGGACCTGACCTCCGCCGCGAACTGGGGCCACCAGCTGCGACGCGGCCTGGTGGAGCTGACCGAGGACGACTTCCGCCGTATCCGCTCCGCCATGGAGGCCATGTGACCCCGCGCGACCTCGACACCGCGTTCACCGACGCCGACGACAGCCCCGGACTGCTCCTGTGGCAGGTCACCAACCGCTGGCAGGCGGCCATCCGCCTCACCCTCAAGCCCTACGGACTCACCCACGTCCAGTTCGTCCTCCTCGCGGCCCTGACGTGGCTCGGATCCGAAGGGCCCGTGACACAGAAGGCGCTCGCGGACCAGGCTGCCTCCGACCCGATGATGACCTCCCAGGTCCTGCGCGCTCTGGAGGGCCGCGGCCTGGTCGAGCGCCGCCCGCACCCGCAGGACGGCCGGGCACGGGCGCTCGCCGTGACGGAGGAGGGGCGCGCGCTGGCGAACCGCGCCGTGGTCGCGGTCGAGGCCTGCGACGCCGAGTTCTTCGGAACCCTGGAGGAACAGACCGGCGCGTTCACCCGGGCGCTGCGGCGCCTCAGGACGGCATCGACGCAGGAGTGACCCCGCCGGCGCCTCGACGGAGCCGGGCTCAGGAGTTGTAAGCCCCCTGCGCCCGCTCCAACCCCTCCGTCACCAGCGACTCCACCGCGTCCGTCGCCCGGTCCACGAAGTAGTCCAGTTCCTTGCGTTCCGTCGACGAGAAGTCCTTCAGGACGAAATCGGCCACCTGCATACGGCCCGGGGGGCGGCCGATGCCGAAGCGGACCCGGTGGTAGTCCGCGCCCATCGCCTTCGTCATCGACTTCAGGCCGTTGTGGCCGTTGTCGCCGCCGCCCAGCTTCAGCCGCAGCACGCCGTAGTCGATGTCCAGCTCGTCGTGGACCGCCACGACACGGTCCAGCGGAACCTTGTAGAACTCGCGCAGCGCGTTCACCGGGCCGCCCGACAGGTTCATGTACGACGTCGGCTTCGCCAGGATGACGCGACGGTTCGCCGGTCCCGGCGGGCCGATGCGGCCCTCGACGACCTGGGCCTGCGCCTTTCCGGCCCGCTTGAACTTCCCGCCGATCCGCTCCGCCAGCAGGTCGGCCACCATGAACCCCACGTTGTGGCGGTTCATCGCGTACTCCGGCCCAGGATTGCCGAGCCCCACGATCAGCCAGGGGCCGCCCGCGTCGGTCGTCACGTCCATCACTCCTTAGATACGGCGTCGGCCGCCGCTCCCGGTGGGAACGGCGGCCGACGAAAGAGGGCTCCGGGGAAATCAGGCCTCGGTGGCCGCGTCCTCGGCGGGGGCTTCCTCGGCCTGGGCGGCCAGGACCTGGAGGACGACCGCGTCCTCGTCGATCGCCAGCGTGGTGCCCTTGGGCAGCGGGATGTCCTTGGCGAGGATGGAGGCACCGGCCTCCAGGCCCGCGATGGACACGGTGACCGACTCGGGGATGTGCGTGGCCTCGGCCTCGACGGTCAGCGTGCTGAGCACGTGCTCCAGCAGGTACGCGCCCGGCGCCAGCTCGCCCTCGGTGTGGACGTAGACCTCGACGGTGACCTTCTCGCCGCTCTTCACGGTGAGCAGGTCGACGTGCTCCAGGAAGCCCTTCAGCGGGTCACGCTGCACGGCCTTCGGGATCGCCAGCGCGGTGCGGCCCTCGATGTCCAGGGTGAGCAGGACGTTCGGGGTACGCAGGGCGAGCTGGAGCTCGTGGCCCGGCAGCGTGATGTGGATCGGGGCGGCGCCGTGGCCGTAGACGACCGCGGGAACCTTGGCCTCGCGGCGGATGCGGCGGGCGGCGCCCTTGCCGAACTCGGTGCGGGTCTCGGCGGTGAGCTTTACGTCGGACATGCTGAGCACTCCTCGTACGGGTGAGAGACGGACAGGTCACCCGGCCACGAAACGGCCTGCTACGAAGAGCGCGTCGATAACGGATCACCGGCCCGTGGACGACACGGACACGGCCTCCCTCGCCGAGCAACTCCAACAGAGTACAAGGCGGGGGAGGCCGCAGAAAAGTTGATCATGCAGAAGCGATTCAGCAGATCCTGTGAATATGAAATCCGCAGGTGGGAGACCGGTGGAAGACCGATGGGAGATCGATAGAAGACCTGCTGACCTCACTCGCTCCTAGTGCTCGTCGAACAGGCTCGTGACCGAACCGTCCTCGAACACCTCACGCACCGCACTCGCGATCGTCGGCGCGATCGACAGGACCGTGATCTTGTCCAGATCCACGCTCAGCTCACCCGGCGTCGGCAGCGTGTCCGTGAACACGAACTCGCTCACCCGGGAGTTCTTCAGCCGGTCCGCCGCCGGACCCGACAGCACACCGTGCGTCGCCGTCACGATGACGTCCTCCGCGCCGTGCGCGAACAGCGCGTCAGCGGCGGCGCAGATCGTGCCACCGGTGTCGATCATGTCGTCGACGAGAACACAGACACGACCCTTGACCTCACCCACGACCTCGTGGACGGTCACCTGGTTCGCCACGTCCTTGTCGCGCCGCTTGTGCACGATCGCCAGCGGCGCGCCCAGACGGTCGCACCAGCGGTCGGCCACACGCACCCGGCCCGCGTCCGGCGACACGACCGTCAGCTTGCTCCGGTCCACCTTCTCGCCCACGTAGTCCGCGAGCAGCGGAAGCGCGAAGAGGTGATCGACCGGGCCGTCGAAGAAGCCCTGGATCTGGTCCGTGTGCAGATCCACCGTCAGGATGCGGTCCGCGCCCGCCGTCGCCATCAGATCCGCGACCAGACGCGCCGAGATCGGTTCACGCCCACGGTGCTTCTTGTCCTGCCGCGCGTAACCGTAGAACGGCACGATCACGGTGATCGAACGGGCCGACGCGCGCTTCAGCGCGTCGATCATGATCAGCTGCTCCATGATCCACTGGTTGATCGGAGCGGTGTGGCTCTGGATCACAAAGCAGTCCGCGCCACGCGCCGACTCCTCGTAACGGACGTAGATCTCACCGTTCGCGAAGTCGAAGGCCTTCGTCGGGACAACCCCGACCCCCAACTGCTGGGCGACCTCCTTGGCAAGCTCGGGGTGGGCGCGTCCGGAGAAGAACATCATCTTCTTCTTCTCGCGGGTCGTCTTCTTCCCGGTCACAGCACTGTCTCCTCGGAGGTGTCTCAGCCGTGATCAGGCATGGGAGGCCTGCTCAGCTGGGGGGTGTGCGGGTGTGCATCTATCACGGTAGCCCGACTCGGACCGGACTGTTTCCGGTCAGCTTTCGCCGGCCGGCTCCCGGGACGCCGCCTCGGCGGCCCTCGCCGACGCGCTCCCCGGACGCTTACGGGCCACCCAGCCCTCGATATTCCGCTGCTGGCCACGGGCCACGGCCAACGAACCGGGCGGTACGTCCTTCGTGATCACCGACCCGGCCGCGGTGTAGGCACCGTCCCCGACCGTGACAGGCGCCACAAACATGTTGTCCGAACCCGTCTTGCAGTGCGACCCGACGACGGTGTGATGCTTGTCCTGCCCGTCGTAGTTCACGAACACACTCGCGGCACCGATGTTCGTGAACTCACCGATCGTCGCGTCGCCGACATACGACAGATGCGGCACCTTGGTCCCCTCGCCGATCGACGTGTTCTTCGTCTCGACGTACGTACCGATCTTGGACTGTGTGCCGAGCCGCGTCCCGGGCCGCAGATAGGCGTACGGCCCCACGAGCGCCCGGTCCCCCACCACGGCACCGTCGGCGACGGTGTTGTCGACCCGCGCCCCCGCACCCACCCGGGTGTCCTTCAGCCGGGAGTTGGGCCCGACCTCGGCACCCTCGGCGAGATGCGTGGCGCCCTGGAGCAGGGTGTTCGGGTGGACGACCGCGTCCTGCTCGAAAGTGACCGTCACATCGACCCACGTACTGGCCGGATCGATCACACTCACCCCGGCGAGCATCGCCTCCGTCAGCAGCCGGTCGTTGAGGATCCGACGCGCCTCGGCAAGCTGTACGCGGTTGTTGATCCCGGCGATCTCCCGGTGGTCGGCGGCCACACATGCCCCGACCCGGTGCCCGGCCTCACGCAGGATCCCGAGTACGTCGGTGAGGTACTCCTCGCCCTGGCTGTTGTCCGTACGCACCTTCCCCAGCGCGTCCGCGAGCAACTGCCCGTCGAAGGCGAACACACCGGAGTTGATCTCACGGATCGCCCGCTGCGACTCGGTCGCGTCCTTGTGCTCCACGATCGCCATCACCGAGCCCGACGCCCCGTCCCGCACGATCCGCCCGTACCCGGTCGCGTCCGGCACCTCGGCGGTCAGCACGGTCACGGCGTTCCCGTCGCCCGCGTGGGTGGCGGCCAGCGCGCGCAGCGTCGCCCCGGTGAGCAGCGGGGTGTCACCGCAGACGACGACGACAGTCCCGTCGACACCCCCGCCCAGCTCCTCCAGCCCCATGCGCACGGCGTGACCGGTGCCGTTCTGCCGCGCCTGGAACGCGGTACGGATACCGGCGTCGGCCTCCGTCAGATGCGCGGTGACCTGCTCACGGGCGTGCCCCACGACGACGACCAGGTTCTCGGGGTCCAACTCACCTGCGGCGGCGAGCACATGACCCACCAGCGAACGGCCACAGAGCTCGTGCAGGACCTTGGGTGTGGCCGACTTCATACGGGTGCCCTCACCCGCTGCGAGTACGACGACGGCGGCGGGGCGATTGGCGCTCACGGGTGGTGCCCTTCGGCTGCGGAGGGGGGTGGGGTGGACATCCGCAGGATACCGGGGTGTTTCGTGGGCGACATGAGTAAGGGTCCTGACCGTGCTGTCAGGACCCGAACCGAGCGTTGCTCCCCCGCCAGGACTCGAACCCGGACAGATGGCACCAAAAGCCACAGTGCTGCCAATTACACCACAGGGGAATAATTCGACTGAGCCGGACATTTGGTCAGGCCGCCGAATTGGCACCCACCACTATGCCGTACCACCGGCCCTCGACGCGACGGTGTAGATCGGTCGGGAGGCGCGGTGTGGTGTAGGCCAGTCGTCGAAACTCGCCGGAAAAGCGGGGGGTGGCGCCCGTAGGCTGGACGCATGACCGATACGGGGGAAGACCACAGGGAGGCCCTGGCCGGGCCGTTGTGGTGGGCCCGGTGGCGTGGTGCGGCGCTTGACGTGGGGCTCGCGGTGCTGTCGGCGGGGGAGTGCGCGGCCGAGGGGGTCCAGTTCGCCAGGAACGCGGGGATCCCGTTGGTGGCGGGGGTCGTGTTCGGGGTTGTCGCCGGGTCGCTGCTGGTGTTGCGGCGGCCGTGGCCGATCGCCGTCGTGCTGGTGTCCATCGCTGTCGCGCCCGCCCAGATGGGCTTTCTGATGGGCGTCGTCGGGCTGTACACGCTCGCCGCCTCCGAGCTGCCCCGGCGGATCATCGGGGCGCTGGCGGGGATGGCGATGGTGGGGACGCTGATCGTGACGTTCGTACGGTCGCATCAGGGTGTGGCGGACGGTGGACTGAAGATCGGGGACTGGCTGGTTCCCGTCGTCGCCATCACCACGTCGCTGGCCGTGACCGCGCCGCCGGTGCTGCTCGGGCTGTACGTGGGTGCCCGGCGGCGCCTGATGGAGAGCCTTCGGGAGCGGGCCGACAGTCTGGAGCGGGAGCTCCAGCTGCTGGCCGAGCGGGCCGAGGAGCGCGCGGAGTGGGCGCGGAACGAGGAGCGGACACGGATCGCCCGCGAGATGCACGACGTCGTCGCCCACCGGGTGAGCCTGATGGTCGTGCACGCGGCGGCGCTTCAGGCGGTCGCGCGCAAGGATCCCGAGAAGGCGGTGCGCAATGCCGCCCTTGTGGGGGACATGGGGCGGCAGGCGTTGACCGAGTTGCGGGAGATGCTCGGGGTGCTGCGGTCGGGCGAGGGGCTGGCGCGGCGGGTGCAGGGGGTGCCG
>NZ_LIQQ01000121.1 GCF_001418565.1 Streptomyces graminilatus
GCGCAGTTCCCCGCGCCCCTGTCGGGGCGCGTTCCGCGCCACCTCCCCGCGCCATCTCCCGCGCGCGGCTCCCTCCGGCCGCCGCCCCCGTGCCGGTCTACGACTTGCGGCGGGGCTTGCCCTGGCGGGTGCCGGTGCTCTTGCCGGTGCCGCCGTTGCGGGCGCCCCGGGCTGTGGACCTTCCGGCTGCGGGCTTGCGGGCCGGGTTCTGGGTGCTCGTGCGCTTCTTGGACTTCGGCTGTTGGTCCGTCTTCGGTTCCTCGCGGCGGCCGCGTGAGCTGTTGACGGTGCGGCCCCGGACGATGCCGATGAAGTCCTCGACCAGATCGGTCGTGCGCTCCTCCGGCCAGGACAGCGCCACCTGGGACGCGGGCGCGTCGGTCACCGGGCGGTAGGTGAGGTCCTTGCGGTGGTGGAGGCGGGCCAGGGACTGGGGGACGACGAGGACGCCGATCCCGGCGGCGACCAGCTCGATGGCGTCCTCCGTGGTCGCGGGGCGCTCGATCGCGGGGAGGCCCGGGAGGCTCTCCCAGGCGAGGGTGTCGTCGAGGGGGTGCAGCACGATGTCGTCGGCGAGGTCCTCGGCGGTCACCTCCTCGACGGCGGCCACGACATGGTCCTTGGGGACCACGACCACGGAGGTCTCCGTGTAGAGGGGGATCGCGCTGAGCACCGTACGGTCGACCGGGAGGCGTACGAGGCCGGCGTCGGCGTCGCCGGCCAGCAGCAGGGCGTGCGCCTCGGCGGTGGACACCTGGAGCAGAGTCAGGGGGACGTCGGTTCGCCGCTCGTTCCAGATCCGCACCCACTTGGCGGGGATCACTCCCGGGACGTACGCGAGCCGGAACGCGGGGGAATCTTCCGAGCCAGTCACCGCGCCAGGCTACCTGGCCGTGGTCGGCACTTGTTCATACGCTCGATACCCTTGACACCATGACGACGCAGCAGACCTCCCAGACCATGAAGCCCGCGACCGCGGCGAAGAAGCTGGGTGTGTACCTCCAGGCCACTCCCGCAGAGTTCCAGGAGGGTGTCGTCACGCGCGCCGAGCTGACCGCGTTGCAGGCCGACCCGCCGGCCTGGCTGCGCGACCTGCGCCGCGACGGCCCGCACCCCCGTCCGGTGGTCGCGTCGAAGCTGGGCGTCTCCATCGCGGGCCTCGCCCGCGGCGGGGTCACCGAGGCCCTCACCACCGAGCAGATCGACACCCTGAAGCAGGAAGCCCCCGACTGGCTCAAGCACGAGCGCTCCGTGCAGGTCGACGTCCGCAAGGAAGCGGCCCGCGTCAAGGAGCTGCACCAGGAGCAGCAGGAGAAGCGGGCCGGCCAGGCGAACCAGGGCAGGTAGCCACGGCGGGCCGGGGCGGGCCGGAGCCTTCGGGACATCCGCCCGGGCCACTGCCGGGCCACCCACGCCCGACATGCGCGCGGCCCCCGGGTCGCCGAACATTGTCTCTGCCGTGCGGCAAGCGCTGTGCCGACGAGAAATGAGAGGTGCGGTGGCCATGGACGCTTTCCGGCCGCTGCTCTTCGACGAGGTCGAGAAGCTGCTCGCCGGACCGACCACCGGGGACCTGCCGCGGCTGGTCGAGGAGTACGGGGTGCTGCGCCAGCTCCTGGAGGGCACAGCCGCCGGGGTGGTCGTCCTCGACACGGAACTGCGCTTCCAGTACGTCAATCCGCACATGGTCGAGATCAGCGGCCTGTCGGCGGCGGAGCTCCTGGGGCGGACCCTGGCCGAGGCATCGCCGCAGGTCGACCGGCCGGAGAGCGTGCTGCGGGCGGTACTGCACGACGGGCAGCCCCGTGAGCTGGTGGGGACGGGGCACACGCGCGCGGACATGCCCTTCACCCGGCGCGCCTGGCACGCCACCTATCACCGGCTCCAGGACGAACAGGGCCGGGTGCTCGGTCTCGCCGGGATCTTCCTGGAGATCAGCGCCCCGCAGCAGCACGTGGACGAGCTGGAGCGCGCGCACCGCCGGATGACCCTGCTGGACACGGCCACCGCGCGCATCGGCACCACCTCGGACGTACAGGCGACCTGCGTCGAGCTGGCCCAGTTCATGGTGCCGGACCTGGCGGACGCGGCCGGTGTCGAGCTGAACCTCCAGGTGAAGGCCGGTCCGCACCGGCCGCCTCCGGGAGTGCTGCGGCTGCGCCGGGCGGCCCTCGCGGCGGTCCCCGGTATCAAGGACGCCATGCTGGCCCTGGCCGGTCTCGGCGACACCGTGGACTATCCGCCGGGCACGGAGATACGGGCGTGTCTGGACGCGGGCCTTCCCTGGCTGAGCAACGGCGTCTCCGAGCAGGAGTGGCCGGCGGGGGGCGGGCGGGCGGACCGATCCGCTTCAGCCTCCGCCTCCTCCCACCGGAGCATCGGCGTCCACTCGGTCCTCGTGCTGCCCCTGATCGCGGGACGCCGTCCGCTGGGCACCCTGTCGCTCGTACGCGCGTTCAATGCCCAGGGCTTCACCGTCGACGATGTCTCGGTGGCCCTGGAAGTGGCGCAGCGGGCGGCCCGCGCCCTGGAGCGCGCCACCCTGCACACCCGCGAGCACAGCATGGCCCTGGAGCTCCAGCACGCCCTGCTCACCGACACCGGCGCGCCGTCCGACCCGCACTCGCCGACCGCGTTCCGCTATCTGCCCGCCGACGACGTGGCCCTCATCGGAGGCGACTGGTTCGACTCCCTACCTCTGCCCGACGGCCGGAATCTGCTGGTCATCGGGGATGTCATGGGGCACGGCGTCGAGGCCGCCGTCGCGATGAGCCACTACCGCTCCGCGCTGCGCGCCCTGGCCATGGCGGGCCTTCCCCCGCATCTGGTGCTCACGCACGCCGACCGCACGGTGGCCGACTCGGGGTTCGACCGGGTCGCCTCCTGTCTGCTGGCCCTGGAGGATCCCGCCCACCGGACGGTGTCCTACGCGAACGCCGGCCATCTCCCGCCCGTCTTCCTCCACCCGGACGGCACGGTCGGTCTCGTCGAGGTCCCGGCGGGCCCGCCCCTGGGCACCGGATTCGGCAGCTATACGACGCTCACCCGCCCGACGGTTCCGGGCGGTGTGCTCCTGCTCTACACGGACGGGCTGGTGGAGCGGCGCGGCGAGGACATCGACGTGTCACTGCGCCGCCTCACCCGGCTGCGGCTGTCCCCGCGGGCCTCCCTGGACATCATCCTCGACGAGGTCCTGGCCCAGCTCGCGGACGCCCCCGCCGAGGACGACATCGCCGTCCTCGCGGCCCGCTCCCGGGCGACCTGACCGGCGCGACGGCGGGGGCGAGGGCGCCACCCCTGGTGAAGGGTGACGCCCCCGAAGTCACGCTCTGCCGTTACTCGGCGGCGGGTGCTACCCGGCGGACTCCCCCGCCGTGGGCCGCCGCGAGGCCGCCATCGCGTCGTCCACGTCCGTCAGGGGGCGCAGCCGGTAGGTGTACGAGTAGTCGCGGTCGGCGAAGAGCTTGTACTCGTCGTGGGTGTGGGCGCCCCAGCTGTTGTCGCCGCCGACGCCCATCTGGCGGTGGCTCAGGCGCAGGACGACCTCGGCGCGCGGGGTGAGCTGGTAGTCGTGGCGGGCCCCGACGGACAGGTCCTCCGGGGTGAAGTGCGAGGCGTTGACCTCCAGGAGGGGTTCGGCCGAGACCAGCAGGCCGGAGCCCTTGCGGTCGGTGAGGGCGATCCAGCGGACGTCGGTCTTGTTGCCGTTCTCCTGCGGGCGCAGATAGCCGCTCCACTGCCCGGCGACGGTGCCGGAGTACAGGCCCACGTCGGTGGCGTTGTTGCGGTCCCAGTGGTTCTCCTCGGGGCCGCGCCCGTAGTAGTGCAGCCTGTCCAGACGGCCGGGCAGGAGGAGCAGGTTGCCGACCTCCGGGATGTACGGGAGCGAACCGGCCCCGGGGTGGAAGGTGTTGTCGACCTTGATCTCGCCGTTGCCGAAGACGGTGTAGGTGATGGTGTACGTCGATGACGGTGTCGTGGGCAGGGTGCCCTCGATCCTGATCTCCACCGCGCGGTCGCGCAGGGCGCGGACGCTCACGCCGGTCACCGCGCGCCGGGTGCCCGCGTCGCGCCAGACCTCGTTGCGGGTGTGCTGGCCGTTGCCCCGGTCGTTGTCGGTGGGCGCCCGCCAGAAGTTCGGGGTGGGCCCGGAGGCGAGCAGTCGGGCGCCGCCCGCCTTGTACGACGTGATGGTGCCGGTCGCCTTGTCGACGGTGACCGAGAAGTCCTTGCCCTTGACGGTGACCGCCGCGTCGCGGTTCTCGTACCGGAGCGTCGGGACGCTGGTCAGTGGCCTGGGCGCGATGGCGGGGCTGCCCGTGTCCAGGGCGAGTTGCTGCCGGGCCACCTCGAAGCCGGCCTTGGCCCACTTCGTGGACTCCCGGGTGGTGAAGGACAGTTGGAGGAAGTACTCGGCGCCCGGCGCGGGGTCCTTCGGCAGTTCGACGGGCACGGTGACCGTCTTGGTGGACAGTGGCGGCACGTCGAGCTGGGCCCGGGTCAGACTGCCGCGCCGGACCACCTCGCCGTCGGCGACCAGTTCCCAGCGTCCGTCGAATTCGCGGAGGTTGGTGAAGAGGTACTCGTTGGTGAGGGTGACGGCGCCCGTCGTCGCACCCGAACTCATCTGCACCGCCTGGTAGATCCGCTTGACCTCGGCGGACTTGCCGGTGAGTCCGCGGTCGGCGGTGACGATGCCGTCGCCGGAGAACGCCCCGTCGTTGGGGTTGTCGCCCCAGTCCCCGCCGTAGGCGTAGAACGTCTTGTCGCGGGGCTTCTTCTCGGTGAGGCCGACATCGGCCGCGTCGAACCAGAACCGGACGCCTTCGTCGCCGGGGCCACGGGTGTCGGAGGCCAGTTCGGTGGCGCTCAGCGCGCGGGCGTACACACGGGCCCGCCGGATGGTGCCGCTGAACTCGCGGGTGGGGTTGTCGATGTCGGTGGCCAGGGAGAGGGACGCGGTGTTGTTGTCAGGCCGCCGGGTGGTGGTACTGGTGGCCCGCACCACGCCGTCGACGTGGAGGGTCAGCCGGCCCGCCGCCGCGTCGAAGACTCCGGCGACGTGGTGTTCCTTGCCGGTCCAGTCGTCGGGCAGCGCCCACCACGCGCTGACCCACTGGCCGCCGCCGTAGATGAAGAACTCCAGGCCGCTGTCCGACTGCTTCAGGGCGTACTGGGTGTCGCCCTTGGCGATGATCGGCTGGTGGTAGCCGAGGAAGTGCGGGGTGATCCACGCCTCCAGGGTCAGGGAGCCGGTGAGGTCGAGGCTCTCGTCGCGGGCGAAGACGGTGCCCCCGGAGACGCCCTTGTCGCGGGTGAAGGTGCCGGCGGGGGCGATGATCTCGCCGCGGAGCGCGGCGGGCCCGGTCTCGGTGAACAGTTTGCGTGCCGGGGTGGGCCAGCTCAGGGCCTGGTCGACGAAGTCCCAGATCCAGCCGCCCTGGAGGACCGGGTACCGGCGCACGAGGTCCCAGTACTTCTGGAAGTTGCCGCTGGAGTTCCCCATCGCGTGGGAGTACTCGATCATCACGTACGGCCGGGTGTCGCGGGTGTCCTTCGCGCGCTGCTCGACGCGGGCGGGACTGTCGTACATCTCGGAGCGGATGTCGCTGATCCCGGGGCGGTCGTCGCCCTCGTACTGGATGACGCGGGTGGTGTCGTAGGAGCGGATCCAGTCGTGCATGGCGGTGAACGTGCTGCCGCCGCCCGCCTCGTTGCCGAGGGACCAGATGACGACACAGGCGTGGTTCTTGTCGCGGTGGACCATGTTCTGGGCGCGGGCCACGCATGCCGTGGTCCACTCGGCGTGGTTTCCGGGGTACTCGCCACGGATGCCGTGGGTTTCGAGGTTGGTCTCGTCCACGAGGTACAGGCCGTACTCGTCGGCGAGCTCCAGCCACATCGGGTTGTTCGGGTAGTGCGAGGTGCGGACGGTGTTGATGTTCAGCCGTTTGATGATGCCGATGTCCTCGACCATGTCCGCGCGGGTGAGGGCGGAACCATGGACAGGGTGCATCTCGTGCCGGTTGGTGCCCCGGAAGGAGACCGGCCGGCCGTTGATGCGCATCAGCCCGTCCTTGAGGGCGAATTCGCGCAGGCCTACGCGGTGGGAGAGGGTCTCGACCACCTGGCCGGCGGGGTCGCGCAGGCGGAGAACGGCCGTGTAGAGGTTGGGGTGTTCGGCCGACCACAGGCGCGGCGCGGGCACGGCCTTCGACGCGGTTACGGACTTCTCCTCGCCGGCGCCGAGCGTGACGGTCTGCTGGAGCGGACGCGGCCACACCGGGTGTCCGCCCGCGTCGTACAGCTGGGTCTCGACGGAGTACTGGCCGGCGCCCTTGCCGCCGTAGTCCCGGACGTTCGCGGTGACCGACAGTTCGGCCGCCTTGTAGTCGTCGCTCAGCAGGGTGTCGAGGCGGAAGTCGCGCACACGTACGGCGGGGGTGGAGTAGAGGTAGACCGAGCGGAAGATGCCGCTCAGCCGGATCATGTCCTGGTCCTCCATCCAGTCGCCGTCGGAGAAGCGGTAGACCTCCACGGCTATCTGGTTGGTGCCGGGCTTCAGGTGCGGGGTGATGTCGTACTCGGAGGGGTCGTAGGAGTCCTCGTGGTAGCCGACCAGCGTCCCGTTGATCCATACGTAGTGGGCCGACTTGACGCCCTCGAAGTGCAGGAAGGTGCGCCGTCCCGACCAGTCGCGCGGGAGGGTGAAGGTGCGGCGGTACTGGCCCACGGGGTTGTGCACGGTCGGGGCGGCCGGTGGCCGCACGTCCTCGCCCCGGCCGTTGGCGCCCCACCAGGGGTAGTCGCTGTTGATGTAGATCGGGCTGTCGTACCCGTGCAGTTGCCAGACCGAGGGGACGGGGATGGTGTCCCAGCCCCGGTCGTCGAGGTCGGTGCGGTGGAAGTCGGTGTCCCGGTCGTCGGGGCGGTCGGCGTAGGCGAACTTCCAGGTGCCGTCGAGGCTCAGCCGGTACGGCGAGCGGGTGCGGTCCGCGGTGAGGGCCTGGGCGAGGGTCGCGTACGGCATCAGCGTGGTGTGCGCGGGTTCGGTGCCGACGCGGAAGACGTCGATGTGGCCGTTCCACTCGGGGGTGGCGTCGGCCGGGTCCGCTGCGGCCGCCTGATGGGCGGCGGCCGATCCGGACAGGGCGAGCGCGCCGAGTACGGCGGCTCCTCCCTCCAGAAGACGGCGGCGGCTGACGGCGAACTCGTGGGGGTACGGCATGCCTGGCCTTCCTCGGTACGACAGTGCGCGCTGTACGGACTGAGGGTGCGTCAGATGTTGTTCGTTACTGTTGACAAACCGACCCGGAATCCGGCAGCGCTGTGGTCATCGGTGACGGCTCAACTCACCTGGGCGGTGCGGGAGTTGCAATTGGGTCAGCACACAGCTGCTGGTGACAGTGGGAGCTGCCGAGCCAGGCTCACCCTAGGACTTCGAACACAGCCGAAGCAATAATCCTGTCGGACTCTGTTGGTTCCTGATGGCTCGTCATGTCCTGTCCTGGACCGGTTCGTTGCCTGGACGCCCTTCGTCAGGCGGGCGCCGCGTCCCACCGCACGTGCAGGGTGGCCGGCTTGCGGAAGACCAGGCCGCTCACCGTGGCGGAGTGCACCGGATCGAGGCGCAGGCCGGGCAGGCGTTCCAGGAGGCGGTGGAGGGCGATACGGGTCTCCAGCCGGGCGAGATGCGCGGCGAGGCAGTGGTGGGGGCCGTGGGCGAAGGCCAGTTGGAGGCGGGCGTTCGCACGGCGGACGTCGAACCGGTCGGGGTCGGGGAAGACGGCGGGGTCGCGGTTGGCGCCGGTCAGGGAGACGGTGACGAGGTCGCCTCGGCGGATCTCGGCCGGGCCGAGGACGGTGTCCCGGGTGGCGTAGCGGTCCACGACGGCGGCGCCGGGTTCGAGGCGCAGAGACTCCTCGATCGCGCCGTCCAGGAGGTCGAAGTCGGCTCGTACGAGGGCGAGTTGGGCGGGGTTCCGGAACAGGTGGAGCAGCGCGTTGGCGATCATCGCCTCGGTGGTCTCGATGCCCCCGAACATCAGGACGGCGGCATTGGAGGCCACCTCGGGCACGGTCAGCCGTTCGGCGGCGGTGCCGAGGAGGGAGGCGGTGTCCCGGTCGGCGACGGTGGCTTCCACGGCGGCCCTGAGCCGCGCGTAGGCGTCGGTGCCCGCGGGGCTCGCCATATGTCCGGCGGTGATGTCGGAGACCGACTTCACGATGGCGTCGTACCAGGTGAGCACCGTGTCGGCGGTGGTGCCGGTGAGCCCGAGCGCCTCGGTGACGACGGCGACCGCGAGGGGTCCGGCGAAGGCGCGCCGCAGGTCGGCGGCGCCGATCGGCGGGAGTGCGGTGATGAGGCGGTCGGTCTCGCGTTCGATGCAGGCGGCGAAGCCCTCGTGGACAGCCCTCGGGCGGAAGGGCGCGTTGAAGGGTTCACGGTGGCGGGTGTGCCGGTCCCCGTCGAGGGAGAGCATGCTGGGGCCGACGACCTGGGCGGTGGAGAAGCGGGGGTCATCGACGGTGAAGGTCGCGGCGTCCCGCATCACGCTCAGGGCGAGGTCGCGCCGGGTCACCAGCCAGCCGTTCAACTCGGGCAGCCAGGACACGGGTTCGTGCTCGCGCAGCAGTGCGAGCCGCGGATGCGGGTCGTCGGCGAGTTCGGCGAGGGTGGTGGCGGCGCCGAGCGGGCAGCCCTCGACGAGGCGGGGTGTCGTCCCGTCCGGTGTTGTGCCGTTCGGTGTCATCCGGTGCGAACTCTTTCTGCGGCACCTTTGTGCCTGTCGGGGGACCGCCCGGCTCTCGAAGAGCCGGGCGGCTGTGTGCGCGGGGGGAGAACCCGGTCAGCTCACGAGGCCGGCGCTCTTGAGCCATTCCTTGGCGACCGTGCTGGAGTCCTCCTTGTCGTCGACGAGCTTCTTCATCATCTCCAGCAGGTCGGCGGTGGTGAGCTTCGCCGAGACACCGTTGAGCGCCGCCTTGGCCGTGTCGTTGACCGCCGACTTGTAGACCAGGGGCGTGACGTTCTGCGAGGAGAAGAGGTGCTTCGGGTCCTCGAGGACCACCAGCTTGTCCTCCACGATGGCCGGGTCGGTGGTGTAGAGGTTGGCGGCCTGCACCTGGTTCGACTTGAGGAGCTTCACCAGGGTGGTCTGGGCGCCCGCGTCCAGCGGCTGGAACTTGCCGAACTCGACACCGTAGACCGAGTTCAGGCCGATCCAGCCCTGGGTGCGGGTCTTGAACTCGGAACCGGCGCCGAGGGTCAGGTTCTTGGCCACCGACTTGAGGTCGGCGAGGGTCTTGAGCTTGTACTTGGCGGCGGTCTCGGCGGTGACGGACACCGAGTCCTTGTCCTCGGCCGCTGCCGAGTCGAGGATCTCCACCGACGCGGGGAGCTTCGCCTTCAGGTCGGCGTTGACCTGTTCCGTGCTGGTCGCGGTGCTCTTCTTGTCGACCGCCACCGACAGCAGGGCGCCGTTGTACTCCGGGAAGACGCCGATGCCGCCCTTGACGATCTGGTCGTAGTAGACCTCGCGGGCGCCGATGTCGAACTTCCGCGTCACCTTCAGACCCTTGGCCTCCAGGGCCTGGGCGTAGATCTCGGCGAGCAACTGGTTCTCGGGGAAGTTCGCCGAGCCGACGACGATGGTCTTGCCCTTGCCGCCGCTGTCGCCGCTGTCGCCCGTCAGCGGGTTGCTGTCGCTGTCACTGCCGCCGCCGCAAGCGGTGAGCGAGAGGGCGGCGATCAGGCCGAACGCGGCACCGCGGTAGATGCGTCGGGTGGTGCTCATGGGGTGTTTCCTTTCTTGGAGCCCGCAGGCTCGGCAACTCTGAGGACGAGGAGAATCGAGGACGAGGAGATTCAGGGCTTCGACGCCGGCGCCAGAAGGCCCGGCGAGACGATGACGCGCCGCAGCGCGGTGAACGCGACCTGGACGACGAGTGCCAGTGCGACGACGACGGTCGAGCCGCCGATGACCAGTTGGTAGTCGTTGCGGGAGAGCCCGTCGACGATGAACCGGCCGAGGCCCCCGAGTCCGGGGTAGGCGGCCACGGTCGCGGTGGCCACGACCTGGATCGCGGCCACCCGCAGCCCGAGGAGGATCAGCGGCAGCGCCATCGGCACCTCCACCCGCAGCAGGACCTCCCACTCGGTCATCCCGACCCCGCGCGCCGCGTCCCTGGTGTCGGGGTCGACACCCCGGACGCCCTCGAAGGTGTTGATGAGGATCGGCGGGATCGCCAGGGCGACCAGGGCGATCAGTACGGGCGTCGTGCTGAGCCCGGCGACGGTGACGACGAGGACCACCAGACCGAAGGTGGGGATCGCCCGCGCCAGGTTCGCCACGCTGGCCACGGCGAACGACCCCCGGCCGGTGTGCCCGACGAGCAGCCCGAGGGTCAGCCCGATGAGGGCGGCGAAGAACAGGGACAGACCGCTGTAGACGAGGTGCTGGGCGAGCCGGTGGGGGATTCCGTCGTCGCCGTGCCACTGGGCCGGGGACGTCAGCCAGTCGGCCACGAGCCGGATCTGGTTCAGGAAGTCGTTCATGCGGCCGTCACCTTGCTCCGGGACCACGGGGTCAGCAGCCGCTGCGCGAGGACCAGGAGCGCGTCGGTGGCGAGTGCGAGCAGCATGATCAGGGCGATCGCGGTGATGATCGGGGTCGGGAAGTCGAGTTGGAGACCCCGGGTGATGTAGTACCCGAGTCCGCCCTGACCGATCAGCTGCCCCACCGCCACCAGGCTGATGGAGGACACGGCCGCGACCCGGACACCGGCGATGACGACGGGCACGGCGATCGGCAGTTCGACCTGGACGACCCGTCGTATGGCGCCGAATCCCATCGCGGTGGCCGCGAGCCGGACCGGTTCGGGGACCGACGCCAGGCCGTCCACGACGTTGGGCACCAGCACCGACAGCGTGTAGAGGGTCAGCGGGATGATCACCGTGCGCTCGGTGAGCCCCGTGTAGCGGACGAAGATCATGAACAGGGCCAGCGAGGGGATCGAGTACAGGACGTTGGACACCGTCAGCGAAGGCGGGTACAGCCAGCGGTAGCGGTGGCAGAGGATGCCGAGCGGTACGGAGATGATCAGCCCGAACAGCACCGGCAGCAGCCCGAGTCTGAGGTGGATGGCCGTGTAGGAGGCCAGTTCACCGGCGTGGTCGCCGATCCACTGCCACCGGATCAGCGGCTCGTTGTCACTCATCCGATCCCACCGCCCGCTCCGTCCGCCACGACCGCACCGACCGCATCCGCGTCCGTCCCGGCGGTGTCGGCCGGCCCGGCGGACAGCTCGTGGGCGTCCGCGACTCCGACGACCGCGCCGTGCGTGTCCACGCCCACCGCCAGGCGGGCGGGCGAGAGCAACGCCGAGTCGAGGGCGGCCCGTGCGGAGTCGCCGACGAGGCTGAAGGTGTGGCCGAGCGGTGCCAGCGGTACGTCCGCCAGCGTGCCGCCCTCCGGCAGGCCGGCGACCGAGGCCCAGCCGAGCGGCCGACGGCCGGCGTCGACGACCAGCACCCAGGGCTCGCCCACCGCCCGGGCCGACGCCACCGATGAGGCCACCGGCAGCACCGGGCCGTCCCGCAGCGGCACATCGGCCGCGTTGACGAAGGACAGGCGGCGAATGCCCCGGTCGTGCCCCACGAACCCGGCGACGAAGTCGTCGGCGGGATCGGCGAGCAGTCGTTCAGGGGTGTCGAACTGCGCGAGTTTGCCACCGGTACGGAAGACGGCGATCTTGTCGCCGAGTTTGATCGCCTCGTCGATGTCATGGGTGACGAACACGATCGTCTTGTGCAGTTCCTTCTGGAGCCGGATGAACTCCGCCTGCAACTCCGCCCGGACGATCGGGTCGACCGCGCTGAACGGCTCGTCCATCAGCAGCACGGGCGGGTCGGCGCCCAGCGCCCTGGCCACCCCGACACGCTGCTGCTGTCCGCCGGAGAGCTGGTTCGGATAGCGCTTGGCCATCTCGCTCGGCAGCCCGACCAGCTCCAGCAGTTCCGCCGCCCGTGCCCGCGCCTTCTTCCGGCTCCAGCCCAGCAGCAGCGGAACGGTGGCGATGTTGTCGAGGATGGTGCGGTGCGGGAACAGTCCCGCGTGCTGGATCACGTATCCGATGCCACGGCGCAGCTCCGGGGCGTTGACCTCGCGGATGTCCTTGCCGCGCAGGCTCACCGTCCCGGCCGTGGGCTCGACCATGCGGTTGACCATGCGCAGGGTGGTGGTCTTGCCGCAGCCCGAGGGACCGACCAGAACCGTGAGACCGCCCTCGGCCAACTCCAGCGACAGGTGGTCCACCGCCGTAGTCCCGTTTGGATAGTTTTTGCTCACCGCGTCGAATCTGATCAAAGCTGCCCCTTACCTGACTGCATATAGTCATGCAGGGTTATCTGCTGCTGAATGACAGTCAATGCCCATCTGTGAATGGCGCGTTACATTCACACGAAATCAGGCCAAGATGTCCGAATTACGAGGATAGGCAGGCATGAAACCGGTCTGGTTCACCTTTTTGAACGGCTCGGACATCGAGCAGCTGGAGCTGACCGACGCCGAGATCCTCGAAGCCGTCGAGGACGGACTGCGCGCCCAGGGACAGGGCGAGACGGTGATCGAACCGCGCGTCCACCTCGTGCCCGACGCCGCGTTCGACGGCCATTTCAACGTGCTGCGCGGCTATGTCGCGCCGCTCTCGCTGGCCGGGGTCAAGATCGTGGGCGACTTCGTCGGCAACTACAAGTCGGGGCTGCCCTCGGAGATGGCGCTGCTCAACCTCTTCGACCCGCGCACCGGAATGCCCGTGGCCGTGGTCGACGCGACCGCCCTCACCGAGATGCGCACCGGCGCGCTCACCGCGCTCGGGGCACGCCATCTGGCCCGCCCGGACTCCGGGGTGCTCGGCCACATCGGCGCCCGCGCCACCTCGTACTGGAACGTCCGTCTTCTGGACCGGCTCTTCGACCTGACCGAGATCCGCGTCCACTCGCGCCGCCCGGAGAGCCGCGAGGCCTTCGCCGCGCGCCTGGAGCGGGACCTGGGCAAGCCGGTCGTCGTCACGGAGGACTGGCAGAGCTGTGTGGAGGGCGCGGACATCGTGGTGGAGGCTTCCCGCCTCGAACGTCCGGAGCCGCTGCTGAGGACCGAGTGGATCACCCCAGGCGCCCTGGTCGTGCCCTACGGGACGAACAGCGCGGTGGAGCTCGGCCTCACGGACATCATGGACAAGATCGTCGTCGACGACTGGGGCCAGGCACACGCCGGACCGTTCGGCGCGCTGCGCGCCCACGTGGACTCGGGCAGGCTCAACAGAACCAATCTGCATGGGGAGTTGGGGGAGATCGTCGCGGGCCGCAAGCCCGGCCGGGAGAGCCCCGAGGAGACGAACCTGTTCTGGCACCGGGGCCTCTCCCTCTCCGACATCGCGCTGGGCGCAGCCATGCTGAGGAAGGCCGAGGAGCGCGGCCTCGGCCAGAAACTCCGCTTCTCATGACGGATCCCGGCACGGGCACCGGCATCCCGGAGGTCGTCGTCGACGGGCGGACACTGTCGTACGACGATGTCGTCGCCGTCGCCCGCCACGGCGCCCGAGTCGCCCTCGCGGACGAGGTGTCGCCCCGGCTGGAGCGCGAACGGGCCGTCGTCGAGGACATCGTCGACCGCCAGGTGCCGACGTACGGTCTGACGACGGGACTCGGCACCCGCTCCTCGTACGCCCTGCCGCGCGCCGAACTGGCCGAGTTCAGCGTCCGTACGGTACGCGGACGGGCCAACGCGGTCGGCGCTCCGCTGCCGGTCCCCGTCGTCCGCGCCGCCGTCCTCGCCCGGGTGAACGGCATCGCGGGCGGCGGCAGCGGGGTGCGACCGGAGATCCCCGGGCTGCTCGTGGCGATGCTCAACGCGCGCGTGCATCCCGTGATCCCCGAGACGGGGTCGATCGGCGCCTCCGATCTGTGCCAGCTCGCGCATGTCGGCCTGGTCGTCATCGGCGAGGGGCGCGCCGAGTTCGGCGGGGAGGTGCTGGACGGCGCCACGGCGCTGCGGCGGGCCGGTCTGGCGCCGGCCGCGCTCGGGCCCAAGGACGGGCATGTGCTGTGCAGCGCGAGCCCGCTGGCGGCCGGGCTGGGCGCGCTCGCGCTGCACGAGGCCACCGCGCTCCTCGCACTGGCCCAGGCGGTCACGGCGCTGACCTACGAGGGTTTCCGGGCGAACACGAGTCCGCTCGACGCCCGGGTACTGGGTCTGCGCCCCGCCCCCGGCCAGTCCCGTGCCACGCGCGAACTGCTCGCCCTCCTCGCCGGGGGTGAGCTGGGCGATCCGCGCAACGCCCGGCGGGTCCAGGACCCCGTCAGCCTGCGCTGTGCCGCACAGGTGCACGGCGCCGCGTACGCGGCCCTGGACTTCGCGGGCGCCGCGCTGGATCCGGAACTGAACGGCTGCGGCGACAACCCGGTGGTGCTGCCCGACAGCGGTGAGATCCTCTCCTCCGGCAACTTCCACACCCCGGCGCTGGCGCTCGCCCTCGACACGCTCGCGCTGGCCCTGACCCAGACCGCGGCGGTCTCCGCCGAGCGGATGCGCCGGCTGCTCGACCCCGCCGTCAGCGGACTGCCGGCGAACCTCTCGCCGTACGGCCCGGAGCGCTCGGGCTTCGCGCCCCTGACCAAGACCGCGCAGGCACTGGTCGCCGAGATCCGCATGCTGTCCGTGCCGGTGTCCACCGATCCCCGGCACGGCGCGGACGCCGTCGAGGACGACTCGACCAACGCGGCGCTCGGCGCCCGGCGGCTGGCCACGATCCTCGCCCGGCTGCGGCCGCTGCTCGCCGTGGAGGCGGTGGTCGCCGCGCAGGCGGTTGACCTGGCGGGCCCCGCCTCCCTGGGCCATGGCCCCCGGCTGCTGCACCGGGCGATCCGGGCGGCCGTGCCCCGGCTGGAGGACGACCGGCCCTGCGGGGTGGACGTGGAGGCGGTGAGTGACGGCATCCTTGGGTCCGACGACGTCCGGGGCGCACTGCGCGCGCTGCTGGAAGAATCGTCAGTCCCGGCGGGAGGAACGTCATGACCAGCGTCGACGTGCACCAGCATCTGTGGACCCCACCGCTGCTGGCGGCCCTGCGGGCGCGCCGCGAGCCGCCGTTCCTCGACGGCTGGACCCTGTATCTGCGCGGTGAGCCGCCCTACGAGATCCCGCCCGCCGATCACGACATCGCCGGCCGTGCGGAACTCGCCGCCGCCGACGGTCTCGGCCGGGTGCTCGTCTCGCTGTCCGCCCCGATCGGCGTGGAGTGGCTGCCCGGCGCCGAGGCCCGGCCGCTGCTGGACGCCTATCACGACGGATCGGCCGCCCTTCCGAAACCTTTCGACGCCTGGGCCGCCGCCTGCGTGCGGGACATCGACGCCAACGCGACGGCCAAGGACCTCGACCGGGGGTTCGCCGGTCTCCAGCTCCCGGCGAACGCCCTTGCCGACGCCGCCGGTTACGCGCGCTGCGCCCCGCTCCTGGACCTGCTCGAAGAGCGTGACCTGCCGCTGTTCGTGCACCCGGGACCGGCGGCGGGCGAACCTGCGGGGCCGGGCTGGTGGCCCGCGATGGTCCCGTACGTCCAGCAGATGCACTCCGCCTGGTTCGCCTTCCGCGCCTTCGGCCGGCCCCGCCATCCGCACTTGCGCGTGTGCTTCGCCCTGCTGGCCGGGCTCGCCCCGCTGCACGGGGAGCGTTTCGCCGCCCGGGGCGACGGCGCGGACGGAGAAGCGGACCCGGACGTCTTCGTCGACACCTCGTCCTACGGTCCCCGCGCGGTCGACGCGATCGTTCGCGTCCTCGGCGCCGACGCCGTCGTCCAGGGCTCGGACCGGCCCTACGCGGAGCCCCCGCTGCACCCCGGATTCGGCCTGGGCGGAGCGGCGGCGTACGCCTTCCGTATCGCCAATCCACGGCGGCTGCTCACCGGACGGGACGACCGTCGAAAGCTTTTGATCTGAAAAGCGAATGCTGCGAAGGATACGAGAGGTATTGACGCCCGCCGCGCGCCTCCTAGTATCCAAGTTGCCCGAAGACACGACCCGCGTTCGACATGACGAACATCGAGAGCCCGGCTTCCGCACCACCGCCCGCCCTACCCCGCACACCTCTTAGCCCCCAGACAAGAGGAGCGCCCGCATGTCATGGCTACATCAACCTCGCACGCGCCGGAACGCGCTGACCGCAGCGAGCGGCCTGGTCGTGGGAGCGGCCCTGCCCGCAGCGGTATCCACGTCCGCGTCCGCGCGATCCCTCCCGGCCGCCGGGCAGTACGCGAACCCCGTGCTCTGGCAGGACTTCGCTGACATCGACGTCATCCGCGTCGGCGACACGTACTACTACTCGGCGTCGACGATGCACTACTCCCCCGGGGCGCCGATCCTCCGCTCGTACGACCTGGTGAACTGGGAGTTCGCCGGTCACTCGGTGCCGGTCCTGGACTTCGGGGCCAAGTACGACCTGAACGGCGCCCGGGGCTACGTCCGGGGCATCTGGGCGTCGTCGCTCGCCTACCGCCCGAGCAACCGCACCTTCTACTGGCTCGGCCAGATCGACTTCGCCCGCACCTACGTGTACACGGCGACCGGTGTCGAGGGTCCCTGGAGCAGACTCACGACGCTCAACACGTCCTACTACGACGCGGGGTTGCTCGTCGACACCGACGACACGATGTACGTGGCGTACGGCAACGGCACCATCAGCGTGGCCCAGCTCTCGCCGGACGGCCGTACGCAGGTCCGGGCGCAGCAGGTGTTCAGCACGCCCTCGAACATCGGCACCCTGGAGGGTTCCCGCTTCTACCGGATCAACGGGAACCACTACATCTTCGTGACCCGCCCGGCCAACGGCCAGTACGTCCTGAAGTCGACGAGCGGCCCCTTCGGCCCGTACACCCTGCGTCAGGTCCTCCTCGATCTGCCCGGACCGGTCGCCGGTGGCGGTGTCCCGCACCAGGGCGGACTCGTGCAGACGCAGAGCGGGTCCTGGCACTACCTGGCCTTCGTGGACGCCTTCCCCGGCGGCCGGATCCCCGTGCTGGCGCCGGTCAGTTGGACCTCGGACGGCTGGCCCGTCGTACAGCTCGCCAACGGCAGGTGGGGGTCGTCGTATCCCAGCCCGGTCGTCCCGGCGCCCACGCGGCAGGTGACCCCGATGACGGGCGTCGACACCTTCGACGGTACGACGCTCAAGCCGAAGTGGGAGTGGAACCACAACCCGGACAACACCAAGTGGTCGGTCGGCAACGGGCTGACTCTACGAACCGCGACCGTCACCAACGACCTGTACTGGGCCCGCAACACCCTCACACACCGCATCCAGGGCCCCACTTCGACGGCCACCGTCCAGCTCGACTACTCGGCGATGCGGGACGGGGACCGCGCGGGGCTCGCTCTGCTGCGGGACTCCTCCGCCTGGATCGGCGTTCGGCGTGACGGTGGCGCGACCCGGGTGGTGATGGTCAACGGGCTGACCATGGACGGCAATTGGAACACCACCGGTACCGGTACGGAGGCCGCGGGCGCCGGTGTCTCCGGTGGCCGCGTCTGGTTGCGCGCCACCGCCGACATCCGGCCCGGATCACCGCGCCCGGGAACGTTCTCCTACAGCACCGACGGCGTCAACTTCACGCGTCTGGGGCCCTCTTTCACCATGGGCAACAACTGGCAGTTCTTCATGGGGTACCGCTTCGCCATCTTCAACCACGCCACCCAGGCACTCGGCGGCTCGGTCCGCGTCGCACGGTTCGAGCTGTCCACGCCCTGATCGCGCCGGGGTGCCGGGTCCTACGGCCTGGCGCCCCCGCTCACCTCACGTTCGCGCAGACCGAGCGGGTCGACGACCTCGCGCAGCAGCCGCAGTTCGGTCTCGTCGGGCAGTCGGGTCTCGGGGGCGCCGGTCGCGTCGAGCGCGAAGCCGGTGTTCGTGTGGACCTCCTGGGGGGTGACGCCGGGATGCAGCGAGCGCACGCGCAGGCGCCCGTCGTCGCCGTAGTCGAGGACCGCGAGGTTGGTGATCACCACGCCCAGGTGGTGGAAGCGCAGCCCCTTGACGCCCCGCGCACGGTCGTTGCCCACCCCGCAGACCACGTCGACCTTCTCGACGAAGACCTTCGGGGTGTGCCGGGCCACCCAGTAGTCGGTGCGGTGGTTGGCCGTGTTGCCCGGAGCGCCGCGCACACCGATGAGCTGCCGGGTGGGCCGGCGCCAGTCGCCGATCAGGGAGATGTTCTGGTTGCCGTACCGGTCGATCTGGCTGGCCCCCATCATGCTCTGGCGCCGGCCACTGGCGACGATGTCGAAGACCCGGCGGTACGGCACCCAGCCCTCGACGACGCCCCCGTCCGCCGCTGTTCGGCCGAGCGGTGGCGGGTCGCTCATGAAGTAGGCCTCGCCGTCGGTCAGCACCAGGTCCGGGCTGGTGGTCAGACGGGCGAGGCGCGCTCCGACCGAGGGCAGCACACCGGCCGTGTGCGCGAGCACCTCCCCGGCGTCGCGCCACACATCGGCACAGGCCACGGCGCACACTTCCGCGCGGGTGATCTCCGTCATCGGCTCTTCTCCTGTCCCTCGCGGTTGGCGTGGAACTCCGCCACGGCCTCGTGGTACGCCTGTTCGTCGCCGTCGAGGAACGTCTTGCGGAACAGCCGCCAGGAGTCGGTGTCCCGCGCCGCCGACGCGTAGTGCGCCTGGAAGGCCTCGTCCCGTCCGTAGTCGGGGTCGCAGGAGGTGAAGTGGGCGCCACGGGGGGTCTCGATCACCCCGTTGACGAAGAGGCGGCTGATCAGCAGTGACTGGGCGGGTCCGGCGGTGAGCAGATCCTGCGGCTCCACGATCCGCTCGGTGCTCACGTAGCAGCGGTCGGCCGCCATCGCGAACAGGTCGTCGAAGTACGGATCGGGGCCCAGGTACTGGGCGTTGCCCGTCCGGTCGGCGCGGTTGACGTGCACCAGGGCGATATCCAGCCGCAGGGCCCGCATCGCGACGTACTCCTCGTCGGCGTACGGCGAGGCGATCGTCACCAGGTCCGGGTTCATCGTGAGAACGTCGGAGCCGAGGCCCGCGCGGGTGGGCAGGAAGGACAGGCGGCTCGCGGCGGCCCGCAGGCCGGTGACGAACATGCCCTCGTCGTACTCGGCGGTCTCCACGGCGCCCTGTTCCCGTACCGCGCGGAAGTGCGGGTCGAGGGCGATGCTGTCCAGCGACACGAAGCCGTAGACGAGCTTGCGGACCCGCCCGGCGGCGCACAGCAGCCCCACGTCCGGACCGCCGAACGTGACGACGGTCAGGTCACGCACACCGGTGCGCAGGAGTTGGCGTACGAGTGCCATCGGTTTGCGTCGCGATCCCCACCCGCCGATCCCGATCGTCATGCCCGACTCGACGGCGCCGGCGAAGTCCTCCAGGGACATCGACTTGTCACCCACGGACCGCTCCCTCCCACGCTCTCACCCATACGGAGTCTTACCTAGCAAACAATTGTTAGGTTACGTTGGCTCGACCGACAACCCCTCGGCAGCCGGGCCCGGGGAATCGTCCCCACCCCGGCGAGCAGCGCGCGAAGGAGAAAAGGAGCCCCGGTATGAGCGCCTCCACCAGCCCGGTCCATCCCGCCCGCCCTCTCCATCCCGCCCTGCACACGGCGCTGTGCGACCTGGTCGGCGTCCGCTACCCGATCGTGCAGACCGGCATGGGGTATGTGTCGGGCCCCGAGCTGACGGCGGCCACGGCGGCGGCGGGCGGGCTCGGCATCCTGGCGAGCGCGACGCTCACCCTGGACGAGACCCGGGACGCCGTCCGTGCCGTCCGGGAGCGCACCGACGCGCCGTTCGGGGTGAACATGCGCGGCGACTCCCCCGACGTCCTGGAGCGCGGGCGCCTCCTGGTGCGCGAGGGCGTGAAGATCGCGTCCTTCGCGCTCGCGCCGCACGAACGCGTCGTCCGCGAGCTGAAGGACTCGGGGCTGATCGTCATCCCGTCCGTCGGCGCCCGCCGCCATGCCGAGAAGGTCCAGGCGTGGGGTGTGGACGCGGTCGTCGTGCAGGGCGGTGAGGGCGGCGGACACACCGGGGGCGTACCCACCTCGATCCTGCTCCCCCAGGTCGTGGACGCCGTCGGCATACCGGTCATCGCGGCCGGCGGGTTCCGTGACGGGCGGGGACTGGTGGCCGCGCTCGCCCAGGGTGCCGTGGGCATCGCGATGGGCACGCGGTTCCTGCTGACCAGCGACAGCACGGTGCGCGACTCGGTCAAGGCCGAGTATCTCGGGCGGGGCGTCAACGACACCGTGGTCACCCCCGTCCTCGACGGCATCCCCCAGCGCGTACTGCGCACCGACGCGGTGGAACGGCTGCTGCGGGAGCGGGCACCCGCGCGGCTCGTCCGTTCGCTGCGGCACGCCGTCGCGTTCCGGAAGGTCTCCGGCACGTCGTGGTCCGACCTGGTCCGCGAGGGACTGGCGATGCGGCGCGGGCATGAACTGGGCTGGTCCCAGGTCGTGATGGCGGCGAACACCCCGATGATGCTGCGCGCGAGCATGGTCGACGGCCGGACCGACCTGGGCACCCTCGCCTCCGGCCAGGTCGCCGGTGTCATCGACGACCTGCCCAGTTGCGCCGAACTCGTCGAACGCGTCATCGCGGAGGCCGACGCCGTCCTCACCCGCCTGACGACCGCCGGAGCAAAACCGTGAATGCGGCCAACAGCGGCCGGGCCGACCTCGCCGCGATCCGGCCCCGCGACCGTGACCGCGACACAGGAGGACCCATGGGCTATGAGTTCGTCAAGGCCGGCGTCGACGCACGCGGCATCGCCGAGGTCGTCGTCGACTGTCCTCCGGTCAACGCCCTGCCGGTGGCGGGCTGGTACCAGTTGGCGGAGACCGTCGAACAGCTCGGCCGCGACCCGGCTGTACGGGTGGTGGTGCTGCGTGCCGAGGGCCGTGGTTTCAACGCCGGTGTCGACATCAAGGAGTTGACGGCCGACACCGGCCACACCGCGGTGATCGCGGTGAACCGTGGCTGCTTCGCCGCGTTCGCAGCGGTCTACGACTGTGCGGTGCCGGTCGTGACAGCGGTCCATGGTTTCTGTCTGGGCGGCGGGATCGGTCTGGTCGGCAACTCGGACGTGATCGTGGCGGCCGAGGACGCCTACTTCGGGCTGCCGGAGGTGGACCGGGGCGCGCTGGGCGCCGCGACGCACCTGTCCCGTCTCGTCCCGCAGCACCGCGCCAGAGCGATGATGTACACCTGTGCCACCGCGTCCGCCGCCGAGCTGCACGCCTTCGGTTCGGTGCTCGACGTCGTACCGGCCGGCCGACTGCGGGACCGGGCCCTGGAGATAGCCGCCGACATCGCCGGGAAGAACCCGGCGGTGATCCGTGCGGCCAAGGAGGCCTTCAACGGCATCGACCTGTGGGACGTCAAGCGCAGTTACCGCTACGAACAGGGCTTCACCTTCGAGATCAACCTGTCGGGCGTCGCCGCCGAGGTCCGCGACACCTTCGGCGGCCGTACGGACGGGGAGGGGTGAGCCATGGATCTCACCTGGAGTGCGGAGGACGAGGCGTTCCGGCAGGAGGCCCGGGAGTGGCTCGCGGCGAACGTCCCGGCGGACCCGCTGCCGTCCGGTGACACCCGCGAGGGGTTCGCCGCCCATCTGGAGTGGGAGCGCGCCCTGTTCGAGGCGCGCTGGTCGGTGGTGTCCTGGCCCGAGGCGTACGGCGGCCGGGACGCGTCCCTGTGGCAGTGGCTGGTCTTCGAGGACGAGTACCACCGGGCCGGGGCGCCCGCCCGGGTCACCCAGAACGGGATCTTCCTGCTGGCCCCGACCGTCTTCGCGTTCGGTACGCATGAGCAGCAGCGGCGCATTCTGCCGAGGATGGCCGCCGCCCAGGATCTGTGGGCACAGGGCTGGTCCGAGCCCGGCGCGGGCAGCGACCTCGCGGCCATCCGCAGCCGGGCGGTCCGGGACGAGGGGGCCGGTGGCTGGCGCCTGACCGGCCAGAAGACCTGGACGACCCGAGGCGCCTTCTGCACCCACCTCTTCGGGCTCTTCCGTACGGATCCGGAGGCGGAGCGTCATCGAGGCCTCACCTATTTCCTCGTTCCGTTGGACGCTCCCGGGGTCACGGTCCGTGGTTTCGAACGCCTCGACGGCGACGAGGGGTTCGCCGAGGTCTTCCTCGACGACGTCCTCGTGCCCGATGCCGATGTGCTCGGCGGGGTCGGGGAGGGCTGGCGGGTGGCGATGGCGACGACCGGGTCCGAGCGCGGGCTGACCCTGCGTTCCCCCGGCCGCTTCCTGCACACCGCCGACCGGCTGCTCGACCTGGCGCGGACAAAGGAGGCGCAGGGGGCGGAGGGGGTGGGGGTGCATCGGGACCGGGTCGTGCAGTCGTGGATCGAGGCCCAGGCGTACGAGCTGTTCACCCTGGAACAGGTCACGTCGATCGTCGAAGGGCGGGAGATCGGCGCCGAGTCCAGCCTGAACAAGCTGTTCTGGTCCCAGCTCGACATCGCCCTGCACGAGACAGCCGCCGAACTGCTCGGGCCGGAGGCGGAGATCGACGCCCCCTGGAGCCGAGGCTTCCTCTTCTCCCTCGCGGGCCCCATCTACGCGGGCACGAACGAGATCCAGCGCAACATCGTCGCCGAGCGGCTGCTCGGCCTGCCGAGGAGGTGACCGGGAGCGATGCGGTTCGCCGTAACCGAACGGGACACGGCTCTCGCCGAGGCCGCCGGTGAGGTGCTGGCCAAACAGGCCGGTGCCGAACAGATCCGGGCAGGCTGGCCGGGTGGCCGCATCGAGAGCGTCCACGGCGTGTGGCGCACGCTGGCCGGGGTCGGTGTCACCGGCGCCCTGGTCCCCGAGCACAGCGAAGGCCTGGGCACCGGCACCGGCACCGGCCTCGGCCTCGGCCTCGGCCTCGACGAGAACGCGCTCCCGCCGTTGCTGGAGACCCTCGGCCGCAGCGGGCTCCCGGTCCCCGCCGCCGAGACAGTGGCGGTCGGCGCCCCCCTGCTGGCCACCGCGGGCGCGCCTCAACTCCCGTCCGTACTGCGGGGGTCGGCGCTGCTCACCGTCTCCCTCACCCGCGCTGCCCCGGTCCCCTTCGCCGCGCTCGCCGACCTGATCGCCGTACGTCAGGGCGACGGGCTGCGCCTGTACGCGCGCGACGAAGTGGAGACCGAGCCGGTCGACTCGGTGGACGGCTCCCGGTGGCTGGCCCGGGTGCGCGCTCCGGCGGGCGGCGGGCTGTTGCTGGCCGAGGGGCCTGCCGAACTGGCGGTCGCGTACCGGCGCGGGGTGCTGGCCACGGCAGCCCTGCTGGTCGGACTCGCCGGGCGGATGCTCGAACTGACCGTGGCTCATGTCCGGGCACGGCACCAGTTCGGCGTACCGGTCGGCTCGTTCCAGGCGGTCAAACACGCGTTGGCCGACGTGGAGTTGGCGGTACGGTTCGCCCGCCCGGCAGTCCTCGCGGCGGGCTGGGCCCAGGCTGCCGGGGACCCGGAGACCGCCGTACGGACGTCGATGGCGAAGGTGCTCGCCTCGGAAGCGGCCCGGAAGGCGGCCCGTACGGCGCTCCAGTGCCATGGCGCCATGGGGTACACCACCGAGTACGACCTCCACCTGTACGCCAAACGGGCCTGGGCCCTGGCCGCCGACTGGGGCGGCCCGACAGAACACCGGGAGTCCATCGCCCGGCGGCTGGGCCTCACCGGAGCGGCCGACAGGGGCGGCGAGGGGGCGGGCGCATGAGCGGAATCCGTCGGGACCGGAGCGCCGTCGTCGGCCTCGGTGACCAACACGCCCTCGCACTCGCGGCCGAGAAGAACCCGGCGAACGGCCCCCCGGCTGTGGACGGCATCAGCGCCGGCATCGGCATCGGCATCGGCATCGGGAGTGAAAGGGCGGGCACATGAGCGGGATTTGCCGGAACCGGGTCGCCATCGTGACCGGGGCGGGACAGGGTCTCGGTCGCGAGCACGCGCTCGCACTCGCGGCCGAGGGAGCCCGGGTCGTCGTCAACGACCTCGGCGAGGCCGCGAAGGCGGTGGCCGAGGAGATCGGGGCGGCCGGGGGCGTCGCCGTCGCCGATCTGGGGGACGTCAGCGACTGGGACTACGCGGAGCGGCTGATCGGCCGGGCCGTCGCCGAGTTCGGCGCGCTGCACGCACTGGTGAACAACGCGGGCATCAATCGTGACCGGATGCTGGTGTCGATGACGGAGGAAGACTGGGACCTCGTCCTCAAGGTCGACCTCAAGGGGCATGCGGCGCCATTGCGGCACGCCGCCGCTTACTGGCGGGAGATGAGCAAGCAGGGCCGGCCGGTCGAAGCGCGGGTCGTCAACACCAGCTCGGGCGCCGGGCTGATGGGCAGCGTCGGCCAGGGCAACTACGGCGCCGCGAAGGCAGGTATCGCAGCGCTCACCGTGATCGCCGCCGCCGAACTGGCCCGGTACGGCGTCACCGTGAACGCGATAGCCCCCTCCGCCCGCACCCCGATGACCGAGGCGGTCGAGGCGTTCGCCGAGAAGATGCGCGCACCGGAGTCCGGCTTCGACGCGCCGCACCCCGGCAACGTCTCACCGCTGGTGGTGTGGCTGGCCTCGGCCGGTTCGGGCGACGTCACCGGCCGCGTCTTCGAGGCCGAGGGCGGCACGATCAGCCTCGCCGACGGCTGGCAGCACGGGCCCCGACGGGTCCGCGACCGCCGCTGGACTCCGGCCGAGATCGGCCCGGCGGTACACGGACTGCTCACCGAAGCGCCCTCGCCCGCACCGGTGTACGGCGCCTGAGGGCGCCTGCGGACGCGCGGTCCCGCGATCCTGGCGCTCGGTCGCGGGGCCGTCCCGCCCACGTACACGGGGACATGCCCCGGTACACACGGGAAGGGACGGCCCAGCCCCTCTCTACAGCGCGCCCAACCAAAGCGCCCCGCGCGCCGGTTACGGCGCCTGAAGGCGACCTGCGGAAGCACGGACCCGCAAAGTCCCGGTGCTCAGTCGCGGGGCCGTCCGCCCACGTGCACAGGGACATGCCGGTGCACACGGATAGGCACGGCCCAGCCCCGCCCTGCGGCGCGCCCAACCAATGCGCCCTCGCCGCACGCCGGTTACGGCGCCTGCGGATGCGCGGACCGTGGCCTTGGCACTCACTCACGGAGTCGCCCGCCCGCATACGCAAGGCGAGCCGGCGCACACGGAGACCACGGAGACTTCGGTTCACCGCTGTCCTACGGCGCGCCCAGCCAAAGCGCCGCGCGCCGGTTACGGCGCCTGAAGGCGACCTGCGGACGCGCGAACCCGCAAAGTCCCGGTGCTCAGTCGCGGGGCCGTCCGCCCACGTGCACAGGGACATGCCGGTGCACACGGATAGGCACGGCCCAGCCCCGCCCTGCGGCGCGCCCAGCAGCTCCGTAATCGGCGCGCCGGCGCCCCGGCGCGATCGGCACCCGGCGATTCGATGGCCGAGTAGCCGACCCCCGCACCCCCACGTGACCCACGGGACCCACCGGACCCGCCGGACCCACCAAGTCACCACGCCACCCTCGCGCGAAAGCCGCGCGCGCCCAGCCGCCCACTCCAACCCAGCCGCCGACTCAGCCGCCCGTGCGGATCAGCCCCGTCAGATAGCGCCACAGCGAAGAGCGCTGACGGGCCGACGGGTCCGGCGGGTCCGGCGGGTCCGTCTTGGCGGACGGGATGGCCTGGTCGTATGCCAGGCGTCGGCCGGGCACCGGGACGAGTTCGTACCGGACGGGCAGTGACCGGAGTCCGCGCATGAACGGTGAGGAGCGCCACGGGAGTTGGTCGACGGGGAGGGCCAGTTCCAGGTGCGAGAACCGCTCGAACAGGCGGCCCGCCGCCACCGACGCGACCGTCGAGGCGAGTTCACGCGCCGGGCACTGGCGTGGGCCGGCGCCCCAGGACAGGTGGGCCCGGGTGCTGACCGTGGTGTTCGGGCACACGCTCCCGGCGAAGAGGGGGTCGGCGTGCGCTGCGGCGGAGGAGACCCACACCGGGTCGCCCGCCCGGATCGTGTAGCGACCCAGCGCCATGTCCTTGGCCGCGAAGCGGGGCACGAAGTTGACCAGCGGCGGCTTGCGCATGACCACGCGGTTCATGGTCTCCCTGACCATCCCGGCGGACAGGCTAGCCCGTACACCGCCCTCGCCCGAGATGACCTCGACCACCGTGTTGGAGATGAGGATGCCGACGTGGTCGGAGGTCATGCCCAGCAGCATGAACAGTTCGCGGGCCAGTTCGTCGACCGAGAGTCCGGGGTGCGCGGCCATCAGGTACGACGGGAAGTCGTCCCCGGGTCTGTCCAGTTTCGCCGCGGCCAGCTCGGCCAGTGTCGTGAGCAGCCGCTCCAGGGCGGGTCCCGCGTCCGGCCCCGCGTCCAGTACCCGCCACATGTCCATCAGCGCGTCGTCGCCCTGCGAACCGGGGAAGCCGAGCAGACGACTGGCCACCATCAGCGGCAGCGGCCGGGAGAACTGGGCGGACAGGTCCGCCAGGCCCGTATTGCCGCCCTGGCCCATCAGGCCGATCAACTCGTCGGTGTAGTCGGTGACGGCCTTCTTGAGCCGCCTCGCCTGGGGGTGGCCCGGATCCTGGAACGGTTTCAGCGCCATGTCCCAGGCCACCCGTAACGGCCGGTATCCGGGACCGCCCTGGATCAGTACGTGGTTGACTTCGAGGGACGGTCCGAGCGGCCAGTCGGCGGGCACCCGGCCCTCCGAGCGGGCCCGCCAGTTCTCCAGCCCCTTCGGCCACCCGGCGTCGTCCTGCAGAACCTGGAGCGACTCCCGGTAGCCGAGAACCAGCCACGCCGGTACGCCCAGCAGGTCGACGGGTGCGACCGGGCCGTGGCGCTGCCGCAGCCGTTCGTACACGAGCCCGGGACGCGTCTCGTAGTCCCTGGTCAGCAGCGGTTCAGGGGTCATCTCCTCCAGCCGCGTGTCGTCCAGGTTCACTGGTCCGCTGTCGCCCCACTGGGATCTCATCGTCGCGCCGCCCCTCCAACACTCCCCGTACCGGCATGGATTCATCCGGTAGTTGGAAACGGTGGGGACCCTACCGCAGGGCGTACGGGAGAGTAACAACGGGGCCGGAAGCCATAGTTGCCGTAGTTGAGGTACCTGCGAGGTCGGCTTCCACCCCTCGCGCCAGGGCAACTTGTAGGCGAGCCGGCGCCTCACCCGGGGGGGGAATGAGCACCGGGGCGCGGGGCCGTCGGCCACTCAACTCGGGCGGAGCGTAGCCCTTGGAATGCGAAGAGTCGATGAACTCCCGTGTGAAACCTGCGCGATGAGCATGGAGAAGCCTGTTTTCCGCCCACCGCGTCGGCGGCGGGACGGGCGCCGGGCACCGTCAACCCCTGTTGCGGCGTAAGTATGGTGATCCCGTGAAAGCACTGTTGTTGCCCGGTGAGAAGAAAGGTTCAACCAGGTGAGCTCCAGGATCCAGCCGACCGCGCAGGTCGACGAGACGGCCGTGATCGGCGACGGGACGACGGTCTGGGATCTGGCCCAGATCCGGGAGGACGCCCGGCTGGGCAGCGGATGCGTCGTGGGCCGGGGAGCGTACGTCGGCCCGGGGGTCCGGATCGGAAACAACGTCAAACTCCAGAACTACGCGCTGGTTTACGAGCCCGCGGTGCTCGGTGACGGGGTGTTCGTCGGCCCGGCGGCGGTCTTCACCAACGACTACTTCCCCCGCTCGGTGGACCCGGAGGGCCGGCTCAAGCGCGGCGGCGACTGGGAGGCCGTGGCGGTGGTCGTCGACGAGGGCGCGTCGGTGGGCGCCCGTTCGGTGTGCGTGGCGCCGGTGCGCATCGGCCGCTGGGCGCTGGTCGCCGCCGGCGCCGTGGTGACCCGGGACGTGCCCGACTTCGCGCTCGTGGCCGGAGTTCCGGCCCGCCGGATCGGCTGGGTCGGCCGGGCCGGCGTACGACTCACCGCGCGCGAGGGCGAGTTGGGCGTGTGGGAGTGCCCCGGGACGGGCGCCGTATACGAGGAGAAGGACGGCCAACTCGTCGAGCGCGCCTAGCTGTTGCGTCCCACAAAAGGCAAATCTTCGAACATCTACAGGCATAACATGTGTGCGAACTACGCAGAGCAAGCACAATGAGCACACTAACCAGTGCCCAGGGGGGGTTACCGGGTGGATACGCCTGTGCCACGAGTCAGGAGCGACAACCGCTTCGACGCCTCATGGCTGATGTCTGACGCCTGACGTCCGATCCACGACGACCGATGGCCGATGTCTGATGTCCGAAGTTTGATTCCGCCGTGTGACCCTTTTGTGCCGCGGCGGTCACAAGTCTGTTCACCACAGGACCCACAGGGGGGTTGGTGTGCCCAAACCATGACCACCACACGTCTGGCAACGCTCGGTCGTGAGGAACCACCGCTGCTCGCGCTCGCCCAACGCCTTCTCGCGGTGGCCGAGTCGGGGTTGCCGTCGATGCTGCTCCCCGGCGGTGAGACCTTCGTCTTCACCATGACCGGCCGCGAAACCCCGGGCGGCGCCCGGACCTTGGAGCGGCGCGGCACCAGCACCCGGTACGCGGCCATCACCGCGCTGGGCGCGCGGTACCTCCCCGAGGACCGCCAGCGCGCGGTGCTCGGCGGGCACACGGCCCAGGAGTTCACGGGTCTGCTGGTCCAGTCGCTGCCCACGGTGACCAACCTCGGTGACGCGGCGCTGATCGCGTGGGCCGCCGCCGAGACCGACCACCCCAAGCTCTCCGACGCCGTCGAACGGGTCGGCGTACTCGACGACGAGGACCGGCCGCAGTACACCGTCGAGGCGGCGTGGGTGCTGTCCGCCTTCGCGGCGGCACGCTCCACGATCGATATGGAGAGACGTTTCTCCGCAGCTCGCGACCGTCTGCTGCGGGCCCGGATCGGGGACAGCCCGCTGTTCCCGCACGCCACCGGGCCCGGCCTGGTGCCCTGGTACCGGTCGCACGTCAGTTGCTTCGCCGACCAGACGTATCCGCTCCAGGCCCTGGCCCGCGCACACGCCAGTGGCGACGCGGGCGGCGACCCGGAGGCGCTCGCCGCAGCCGACGCGTGTGCGGCGCGCATCTGTGAACTGCAGGGCGAGGGCGGGCAGTGGTGGTGGCACTACGACGCGCGTACCGGCGGTGTCGTGGAGGGCTACCCCGTCTACAGCGTCCACCAGCACGCGATGGCGCCGACCGCCCTGTTCGATCTGACCGACGCGGGCGGCGGCGACTACGGCGCGGCGATCCGCAGGGGTCTGCGCTGGATGTCCGACGTACCCGAACTGGCGGGCGGACACGAGGAGTCGATGATCCTCGACGAGCTGGGCGTCACCTGGCGCAAGGTCTACCGGGGCGACCCGAAGAAGGCGGTACGCGCCGCCCGGGGACTCGGCACCCGAGTCGCCCCGAACCTCCGGCTGAAGTCCCTGGACCGGGTGTACCGCCCCGTCTCCGTGGACCGCGAATGCCGGCCGTACGAATTCGGCTGGATGCTGCACGCCTGGCAGGGGGGACGAATATGAAGACGCACGGGAACGAGCGCCGGACTCTGTTCGGGGTCGAACTGGACCCGCTGACCATGGACGAGACCGTCGGGCGCTGCCTCGAAGCGGTGCGCGACGGCAGACAGTTGGAGATCGGGGTCGTCAACGCCGCGAAGCTGGTGAACATGCGGCGCGACCAGCGGCTCGCGGACGCCGTGTCCGGCTGCGATCTCGTCGTCGCCGACGGGCAGGCCGTGGTCTGGGCAGGCCGGGTACTGCGCGCCCCGCTGCCCGAACGGGTCGCCGGAATCGACCTGTTCATGCGGCTGCTGGCCGAAGCAGAGACGGCGGGCATCTCCGTGTACTTCCTCGGCGCCAAGGAAGAGGTCCTGGCCCAGATGCTGCGCCGGGTGGAGGACCGCTTCCCCGGTCTGAAGGTCGCCGGCAGCCGCAACGGCTACTTCGACGACTCGCAGCAGGAGGCCATCGCGGGCGCGATCGCCGACAGTGGCGCCCAGATGCTGTTCCTCGGCATGACCTCGCCGAAGAAGGAGATCTTCACCGCCGCCTACGGCGAACGCACCGGCGCCCGCGTCGTGCACGGTGTCGGCGGCTCCTTCGACATCCTCGCCGGGGTCACCAGGCGGGCCCCCGAGGCCTGGCAGCGGTGGGGAGTCGAATGGCTCTACCGCGCACTCCAGGAGCCGCGCCGCCTCGGCAAGCGCTACCTCACCACCAACACCGCCTTCGTCCTCATGACGGTCCGGGAGCTCATGCGGCCCACCCCGTCACCCGCCTCCGCGAACAGGAGCCACTGATGCGCGTCGTCGTGGTCGGACAGGGATACGTCGGTCTGCCGCTGGCCATCCGCGCCGCCGAGGTCGGACACGAGGTGATCGGCTACGACGTCGACTCCCGGCGGATCAAGACCCTCGCCGCCGGTGAGTCCTTCGTCGAGGACGTCTCCTCGGAGCGGATCCGCGCGGCGCTGGACAACGGCTCGTACCGGCCGAGCGAGTCGGCCCGGGACTGCGGCGGTTTCGACATCGCCGTGGTGACCGTCCCGACCCCGCTGCACGAGGGCACCCCCGACCTCCGCTACATCAGGGAGTCGGCCGTCACCCTCGCCCGGTATCTGCGCCCCGGGGCCACCGTCGTCCTGGAGTCGACGACGTATCCCGGCACCACCCAGGAGCTGTTCGCTCCGATCCTGGAGGACGGCTCGGGCCTCACGGCGGGCGCCGACTTCCACCTCGGGTACAGCCCGGAGCGGATCGACCCCGGAAACGCCGTCTGGGGCTTCAAGGAGACCCCGAAGGTCGTGTCCGGGGTCAACGAGGCGTCCCTGAAGGCGGTTCAGGACTTCTACGCGCAACTCGTCGACACCACCGTGCCGGTGAGCACGCCGAAGGAGGCCGAGCTCGCCAAGCTGCTGGAGAACACCTTCCGGCATGTGAACATCGCGCTGGTCAACGAGATCGCGATGTTCGCCCATCATCTGGACATCGACGTCTGGCAGGCCATCGACGCCGCGTCCACCAAGCCCTTCGGGTTCATGAAGTTCACGCCGGGCCCGGGTGTCGGCGGCCACTGCCTGCCGATCGACCCCTCGTACCTGTCGTGGCGGGTGCAGCGCGAACTGGGCCAGAGCTTCCGCTTCGTGGAGCTGGCCAACGACATCAACAACCACATGCCCGAGTACGTGGCGAGACGGATCAGCGACCTCTTCAACGCGAGACGCCGTTCCGTCAACGGCTCACGCGTGCTGCTGCTCGGTCTGGCGTACAAGAAGAACACCAGCGACGCCCGCGAGTCGCCCGCCCTGCGCATCTCCCAGCTCCTGCTGGACATGGGGGCCCAGGTCAGGGCGGCGGACCCGCACGTGGTCGAGAGCCTGCCGGTGGACAGCCGGCTGATACGGGTCGAACCGACCCCGGAGGAACTGGCCGCCGCCGATGTGGTGGTGCTGCTCACCGACCACGACAGCTTCGACTACGAACTCATCACCGAACACGCCCCCGTTGTCCTCGACTGCCGCCGCCGGCTGTCGTCGGGACCCACGATCGAGGTGCTCTGAACCATGACGCGAGTCATCTGCGTCGCCGGGGCGCGACCCAACTACATGAAGATCAAACCGGTGATGGACGCCCTGGAACGCCGGGGCGCCGAGGTGGTCCTCGTCCACACCGGCCAGCACTACGACCCGGCCATGAACGACGTGTTCTTCGCCGACCTCGGCATCCGGCCGCCCGACCGGTTCCTCGGGGTCGGTTCGGGCAGCCACGCCGAGCAGACCGGACGGGTGATGACCGCGTTCGAGCCGCTCATCGACGAGGTGTCCCCGGACATCGTCGTGGTGGTCGGCGACATCAACTCCACCCTCGCCTGCGCCCTGGTCACCGCGAAGGCCGGGCCGCTGCTGGCCCATGTCGAGGCGGGCCTGCGCAGCCGTGACTGGAGCATGCCGGAGGAGGTCAACCGCGTCGCCACCGACCGGGTCAGCGACTATCTGCTGGCCCCCTCGCCCGACGCCGCCGACAACCTGCGCGCCGAGGGGTACCGGGAGGACCAGATCCACCTGGTCGGCAACGTCATGATCGACACCCTGCTCACCAACCTGGAGCGGGCCAGGGCCTCGGCGGTCCTGGACGAATACGGCCTGGCCAAGGGCGAGTACGGCCTCGTCACCCTGCACCGGCCGGCCAATGTGGACGATCCCGAGGTCCTCTCCGGGCTGTTGAAGGCCCTGGGCGAGATCGCCGGCCGCCTTCCGCTCGTCCTGCCCGTGCATCCGCGCGCGTCACGGCGGCTGGCCGAGATCGGAGTCCCCGGGGGCATCAGGCTCGTACCGCCCGCCGGATACCTGGACTTCATCGCCCTTCAGGACTCGGCCCGCGTCGTGCTGACCGACTCCGGGGGCATCCAGGAGGAGACCACCGCGCTGGGTGTGCCGTGTGTGACCCTGCGGGACAACACGGAGCGGCCCATCACCGTCGAGCAGGGCACCAATGTGCTGGCCGGCCGGGATCCGGCGCGGATCGTGTCCACCGTGCACCGGGTGCTGGACACTCCGCCCGCACCGCGCAGACCCGACCTGTGGGACGGCCGCGCGAGCGACCGGATCGCCGATGTGCTGCTGGAGGGGGGCACCGCGAGCACCCGGCCCAGACCGACCGACCAGCCGCGAGCCACGGACCGCCCTCTCCCCATATGATCCGGTTGAAACACATGCTCGTTGAACATTTGGCCGTAAGGGGGGACTGCCATGGATCTCGCTGAGATCTTCCGGGTCACACGCAGGCGGTGGTACGTCCTGCTGCCCGGGCTGCTGCTGACCGCCGGTCTGATAGCCGCCGTGGTGATGCTCGTCCCGGTCACCTATCAGTCGCAGAGCACGGTGCAGCTCCTCAACTCCCAGAAAGCCACCGCCGCCTATGACGGCAACCCCTTCCTCAGCACGCAGACCTCGCTCACCGGCATGGCCGACAGCCTCGCCCGCAACCTCAACTCCGACGGTTCCGTGCGGGAGCTCAAGTCCCGTGGCGCCGGCGGCAAGTTCGAGGCCAAGATCGCCGACAACGCCCAGGGGCCGCTCATGTGGCTCACGGTCACCGGCACCGACAAGGCCGCGGTCCTGGCCTCGGACCGCATTCTGACCACGTACGCCGGTGAGCGGCTGAAGCAGTTCCAGGAGCAGCAGAAGGTCCGTCCGCAGGCCATGATCCGGCTGTGGCCGATCGTGGAACCGCAGCCGCCGGTGGCCCAGACCAAGACCCGCCTCCAGTACATGATCATGGCGGGGCTCGGGGGCCTGGTGCTCAGCCTGGTCGCCGTCTTCTACGTGGAGGCGCGCCGCCGGAACCGCCCGGCGGCGCCGCCGGAGGAGCCCACGCGGCCCGTGGAGGCCGCCGAGCCGGTGCCGACGGCCGATACGCGCGTCACCGCCCCCCGGCCGATGACCGAGGAGTCGGTCTCGGAGCAGACGATCGCGCTGCGCACCCCGCCCGCCTGGGCGCGGTCCGCCAACAGGCCTGCCACGGAGCCGAGAACGGGACGGGCCGCCACGGTCGTGGCACCCGCCGCCGAGCCGCTCGACGAGGAGTCGACTCATGGACAGCGTTCGCACACCGGACAGCGGGACCGCTGAATCCGGCGGCACCCCCGCACCGCCCGCTGCCCCCTCGCTGGGCGGGAAAGTCCGTTCGGCGGCCCGCTGGAGCCTGATCAACACCGTCGTCATGCGGCTGGGCAACTTCGCGACCGGCATCCTGCTGGCCCGCTTCGCCCTCGGACCGGCCGAGTGGGGCGTCTACGGCATCGCCCAGACCGTGCTGCTGGTACTGCTGTCCGCGAACGAACTGGGCGTGGGCCTCGCCATCATCCGCTGGGAGGGCGACGCACGGCGGTTCGCGCCGACCGTACTGACCCTCAGCGCCCTCTCCAGCGGCCTGCTGTACGTGGCGCTGTTCGCGGCGGCACCGACGGTGGCGGGTCTGCTCGGCTCGCCGGACGCGGCGAACGTCCTGCGGGTGATGTGCCTGTGCGTGGTGATCGACGGGGTGGCACAGGTGCCCGCCGGTTTCCTCACCCGGGAGTTCGCCCAGGGCAAGCGGATGATCGTCGACGCGCTCAACTTCGTGGTGAGCACCTCGGTGACGCTGCTGCTGGCCTTCGAGGGCTGGGGCGCGATGAGTTTCGCCTGGGGGGCCGTGGCGGGGAACGTCGTGACCCTGATCGGCTGTTGGCTGGCGGCGCCCGGCACCCTGAAGTTCGGCTGGGACCCCGGCCAGGCCCGGGCGCTGCTCAGGTTCGGGCTGCCGCTGGCGGGGGCGAGCATGCTGGCCCTCGCGGTGGTCAACGTCGACACCATGGTGGTGGGCGCGACGCTCGGCAATGTGTCGCTGGGGTTCTACGTGCTCGCCTTCAACATGTCCGGCTGGCCCGTGCGGATCATCTCCGAGGCCGCCCGCCGGGTGTCCTTCGCCGGTTTCTCCCGGCTGGCCGAGTCGCCGCGGGCGCTCGCCCAGGGCTTCAGCCGCGCCCTGGGCGTGGTGATCACCGGCACCGTCCCGCTGTGCGTCCTGCTGGCCTGCCTCGCCGAACCGGCCATCGAGACGATCTACGGGGACCGGTGGGGGCCCGCCGCCTCGGCGCTGCCCTGGCTGATGGTCCTCGGCCTGATCCGTATCGGCAGCGAACTCGCGTACGACTGTCTGGTCGCGATCGGACAGCGCCGGTCGCTCTTCCTGGTGCAGGGCCTGTGGCTGGTGGCACTGGTCCCGGTACTCCTCGTCGCCGCCAGGCTCAACGGCATCGTCGGGGTCTCGCAGGCCCATGTCCTGGTCGCCGGGGGCCTGGTGGTGCCGGTGTTCCTGGTCGCCCTCAGCCGTGGCGGCATCGGTGTCGGCCAGGTCGCCAGGGCCTGCGCGTGGCCCTTCCTCGGCGGTGCCGTGATGGCCGCCGTCGTCCTCGGCCTGCGGGGCCTGCTCGGCGACGGCCGGCTCGCGCTGCTCGCCATCGGCACGATCGCCCTGGCCGCCTACGCGCTGTGCGTTCTGCCCAGCCGCGACTTCCTGCGCGGCGTCGGCCGCCCCAAAAGGACCTGAGGTGACCTGATGTCACGGCACATCGGCCGCAACTCCCGCGCGGGACTGCTGCTCGCGGCCCTGCTGGCGGTTCTGGGGGTACTGGGGGTGGCCTGTTCGGGACCGGACCGGTCCGAGTCGCGGGGCTGCCCGGACGACGGGCCGACCTGTCGTACGAGCCCGGCCGCACCCTCCCCGAGCGCCACGCCGTCGGCCACGGCCGGGGAGGCGACCGCCGGCCTCTCCGCGTCGCCGTCCCCGACACCGACACCGACCCCGAAGCCCACGGCGACCAGGACGCCCGCCCCTCCCGCGAAGCCCACGCCGACGGCGGGCGCCGGCAGTACGCACGGCGCACCCGCCGCGAGGACCAACTGCGCCTCGCCCGGCGCCTGCGGATTCCCCGACGCCGACTCCACCGGTCCGCGGATCTCCCTCAAGCCCAAGAAGGCCGGGAACTGGGCGATCCGTACCGACGGGCTCGTCATCCGGGGCCAGGACATCACCGGCTCGCTCGACATCTACGCGAACGACGTCACCGTCATCGACACGAAGGTCACCTCGGACAACTGGTGGGGCATCAACCTGCGCCCCGGTTTCAGCGGTCTGAAGGTCCTGCACTCCACCATCACGGCCGTACCCGGCAAGGGGCCGGACAACGGCGGTGTGGACTACGCGGTGTCGAACATGGGGGCAAGCTCCATCGAGGTCGGCTGGTGCGACGTGTCGGTGTTCGGCGACGCGCTGTCCATGGGGCAGGGGAACATCCACGACAACTACGTGCACGACATCGAGCCGTTCATCAACCTCGGCGGCGAGTGGCAGCACACCAACTCGGTGATCAGCGGCGGGGGCAACACCGGCCACCTGATCATCCGCCACAACACCCTGCTGAACCCGACCGGCCTCAAGGAGGGTGCCTCGGGCAGCGTCGGCCTGTTCGCGGACACCGGCGTGGTGCGCAACGTCACCGTGGACGACAACTGGATGGCCGGCGGCGCCTACGCCCTCTACGGCGGCAGCACCGGTGCCACCGGGATCAGGGTCACCGGCAACATCTTCTCCACCGAGTACCACCCCACCTCCGGCGGCTACGGTGTGGTCGCCCACTGGAACGAGGGCGGCGCCGGAAACGTGTGGCGCGACAACCGGATGTCCGACGGCAGACTGGTCAAGCCGGAGCCGTCGTCGTGAGCGGGGGCGTGAGCGGGGTGGTGCGCCGGGCCGTACGGGCGCCCTGGACCCTGCTCAAGGCGTTGTTCGGCTGGCTGGTGCTCTACGAGGCCAGGAACAAGGTCCTGCTGGCCCCCACGGCGGTGCGGCTGCGGCGGATCGAGGACGCCGAGACCAGGCGACTCGCCGCCGGCCTGCCGTCGCCGCCCTCCGCGCTGGTCGCCACGGTGATCCCCACCCACCGGCGTCCCGAGGCGCTGCGCGCCGCCGTACGCTCGGCGCTGGACCAGACCGTGCGCGACCAGGTGGTGATCGTCGTCGACGACGGCGCCGGACTGCCCGAACTCCCCGACGATCCAAGGCTGTTCGCCGTCTCCCTGGCACACAACACCGGGGTGGCGGGAGTCGTCCGCAACGTGGGCATCCGCCTCGGCCACTCGCGCTACGTGGCGTTCCTGGACGACGACAACCTGTGGGAACCCGACCATCTCGAACGGGCGCTGGCGGTCCTGGAGGCCCCGGGCGGGCCCGACGGTGTCTACACGGCACTGCGCCGGGTACTGCCCGACGGCAGCGAGATGGACGTCCTGTCGGTGCCCTACGACCGGCGGCGGGCCGCCCGCGAGTCCTTCCTGGACACCAACGCCTTCGTCGCCCGCCGCGATCGTTCTCTTCGCTTCAGCCGCCTGCGCCGGACACCGGAGGTGATGCCCCGGGAGGACTGGGAGCTGATCCACCGGTACGCGCGTGGGCACCGGGTGCTTCATGTGGCGCACCCGACCGTGCGGTATCTGGTGAATCCGGCCAGCTTCTATACCCAGTGGTGACGGCCGGATGAATCCGACGCGCTCCGCCAACCGTTGCTCTCTTCTCGCCTGCTCATCTCTGGCTTGCTCATCTCTGGCTTGCTCGTCTCTCGTTTGCTCGTCTCTCGTTTGCTCGTCTCTCTTTCCGAACACAGGTGGTTGATCCCATGGCCCGCTCCCGCGCCCTCAGGAACAAGTTCGTCGACGCACCCGGCTCGCTGGGCGAGCGCATGCGCATCGCCCGCTGGGAGCGGTTTCGGCGGTGCTTCCCCGGCATCGAGAACATGAGTGTCCTGGACCTGGGCGGTACGGCCGAGATGTGGCTGCGCGCACCGCTGCGCGCCAAGCACGTCCACCTCATCAACCTGGAGGCGCATCCCGCCGAGCTGCCCGACTGGATCACCGCCGAGATCGCCGACGTCACCGACGAGGCGGTCGCCGCCGAGCTGAGCGCCAAGGGCGGCTACGACCTGGTGTTCTCCAACTCGACCATCGAGCACGTGGGCGGCCACAGCCAGCGCCGGAAGTTCGTGTCGGCCGTCGAGACGCTGGCGCCGCTGCACTGGATCCAGACGCCGTACCGGTACTTCCCCGTCGAGCCCCACTTCGTGGCGCCCGGCTTCCAGTTCCTGCCGCTGGCCGCCAGGGCACGTCTCGTACGCCGCTGGCCGCTGGTCCACAGCCGCCCCGACAGCCCGGAGTCGGCGATGGACGCGGTGATCAACATCGAGCTGCTGACCCGCACCGAGATGCGCTATCTGTTCCCCGGCTCGGTGCTCCTCAGTGAGCGGGTGCTGGGTGCGCCCAAGTCGCTCATAGCCGTGAAGACGGAGCGGGACGGCGCACCGGCGGTCTAGTCCGCTCCGTGCGTGATCTGTCGGCTGCGGCGTCGTTGTGGCTGGTCGCGCAGTTCCCCGCGCCCCTTCAGGGCGCCCATGCAGAGGCTCGCTTCTATGGGCCCGGCGTTTTTCGCAGGGCGCCCGGTCGGGCCAGCGCGGTTGCAGCCGCTCGGGCTGCCGGGCGGCCGAGGGCTGCTCGGGATGATTCGCGGAGGAGTACGGCCGTACGGAAGGCGGCTGTTGCCAGGGGGCCGTGGCGGCGGGCGTACAGGCGGACGCGGTTGAGAGTGAGGAGGGTCCAGAGGCGGGGGGAGACCTGGGAGTCGCCGCCGAGGTGAACGGCCTCTGCTGTGGGTTCGAGTTGGGTGGCGTAGCCGTGGTCCCTCGCGCGCAGGCAGTACTCCGTCTCCTCCGAGTAGAGGAAGAAGGTCTCGTCCCAGGGACCGCAGGCGGTCAGGCAGTCGCCCGAGACGGCCATCAGGGCGCCGGTCGCCCAGTCCGCGCGGGTGGGCCGCTGGTACGCCGCCGGGTCGGTGACGAGTTCGCTCAGGCGCGGGAAGCGTCCCGCGCGGGTGTTTCCGATCAGGGCCTCGCCCAGCGCCCTGGTCACACTCGACTCGCGGCGCAGCGAGTGGTGAGGGGTGTCGCTGCCCTCTTCGTAGAGGAGGGGAACGGCGATCCCGACCCCGTCGCCGAGACTGTCGACCAGGCGCTTGGCGCAGCCCTCCCCCATCCGGATGTCGGGGTTGCAGATGAGGACGGTCCCGTACGAACCGGCCGCGCCCAGCGCCGCGTTGACCCCGGCCGCGTACCCGGCGTTGCGGCCGGTCCGCACGACCGTGGCGTCGGGGGCCAACTCCCGCAGGACCTCGACCGTGTCGTCGGCGGAGTCGTTGTCGGCGACCACGAGCCGCCAGTCCAGGCCTGCCATGCCGTCGGGCAGCGCGGCGAGGAATCCGGGAAGCACCGAGGCGCTGTTCCAGGTGACGACGATGACGGCGACGGTGCTCATCGGGACTCCGCGAGTTGAGGTCGCTGGGCTTGGGCTTCTGACGCCTTGCGGAGGGCGGGAACCTCGGCGGCGGTCGCAGCCGTTGCCTCCGCCGCCTCCCTGCGGATGAAGCCGAGGTAGCTGCCGCCGGCGCCCAGCGTCAGGAAGAACATCCCGGCGTACATGGGGAAGCTGAGCGCGTCGAAGGTGGCGCTGATGACGAGGGCGACCAGCGCCGAGGCGAGGAACGCCTGCCCGAGTTCGCGGTCCGTCTCCGTGCGGGCGAGCCTGCGGATGGCACCGCCGGTGTGGATCCCGGTGACGAACAGGGCGAGCAGCGCGACGAGACCGACGATGCCCATCTCGGCCAGGGTCAGCATGTACTGGTTGTCGGTGAAGAAGTACAGGTCGGGGGTGAAGGTGCCGAATCCCCGCCCGAACCAGGGGTGTTCCTGGAGGTAGGGGACGATCGCGCTGTACTTCACGGTGCGCGCCTGGGTGCTGCTGTCGGAGTTGGACAGGAAGGTGGCGAACAGGTTGGTGATGGTGCCGATCAGCCCGGGGATGATCACCTTGAAGCCGGCCACCGATCCCAGGATGATGCCGATCGCCGCCCAGCGCCGCTGCGGCTTCCAGCGGGGCACCATCACCAGGGCCACGATGAGGGCGCCGATGATGGACGTCCTGGACACCGTCAGCGGCAGCGCGCCCGCCATGACCGCCACCGGGCCCCAGCGGCGCAGCGCCCCGGCGTGCCGGCGTACCGGGTCGAAGGCCTGGTGGACGGCGAAGGGGACCAGGATGGCCAGCATCCCGCCGAACTCCAGCGGATGGGCCGTGGTGGAGCGCGGCCGGGTGAAGGAGCCGCGGTCCATGGTGGTGATCCCGGCGGTGCTCGACTGGAGGCCGGGTATGTGGATGGAGTCGGCGATGTTGGTCGCCGCGAAGAAGTCGTAGTAGCCGATCAGGGCGACCACCGTGCCCAGGACGACGAGCCGGCGCATCAGGGTCTCCAGCCGATCGCGGTCCTGGATGCCGGCCGAGGCCAGCACCACCAGCGCCACCCAAACGCCGAGTCCGATGAGCCCCCGGTCGGCGCCGAGGACCTCCTGGTGCGAGCTTTCGCGGCTGGCGTCCGCGAGGTACGACAGCAGTACCGCGACGGCGAGCACGCACATCACCACGCGCGGCAGCCTGGTGCCCTCGGCCGGACGGATACGGCCGCCGAGCCAGGTCGCGAGGTACCAGAGGAGTCCGAGCAGGGCGAAGACGTTGGCCGGGGTGCCGACGCCGCCCAGTGCGGGCAGGGTCAGGTTCGACGGGACGAAGAAGGCCAGCACCAGATAGCCGGTGAGGATCGTCGTGGCGTCCAGGCTACGCACCAGGGGGCCCCTGGGCTGCCGCTCGGGGGGCCGGGCGCGATGGCGGCGGGGAACGTAGCCGGCCTGGGCGCGGCCCCGGCGGCGGACCACCGCGACGCCCTCGGCCAGGATGGACAGCAGGAACGCGCTGACCATCCCGACGATGAGGACCGACGCGATGTTCTGGTAGCGGGCCTTGGACTGCGAGACCGGGGTCTGCGGCAGTACGACCGGCGTGGCCTGCACGGAGTACTTCGCCGGCACCTTGGAGGCGGCCTGGAGGGCCTTCAACTGCTCGGCGGCGAACCCGGTGAGGGTGGTGGTCTCCCGGAGCACCTTGGCGCGGTCGGTGCCGGTGACGCTCAGGGTGAGCAGCGGGCTGTCGGCCTCCGGCGCGAATCCGGCCGTGTACCGGTCGGTGACGCCTCGGGAGTGCAGTTCCTTGGCCGAGTCGCTCGACTGGAGGGTCCTGATCAGTACGTCGGCGGTGACGACGAGCGTGCCGCCCGCGTTCGATATGGGGTTGCCGAAGGTCGGTGCCATGTCGGCGACCGCCGTGGAGTCGAGCAGGGTGACGGAGCTCTGCGACTCGTAGGACACCGGGATGGTCCGGTACAGATAGCCGCCCGCGAGAAGGCTGAGCAGGGTGAGGGGCACCATGAAGTACCAGCGCCTGCACATGATCGCCCAGATGTCGCCAAGGCTCATGAGAACTCCCCCCGGCCCGTTGCCTCGTGACCTGGCGTCCGGGCTCCGGACCAGCATAGGTGCCGTGATCTGCTGGCGATCCGCCCCGGCGCCTGGGAGGATCGGTGCCGACGGAAGGAATCCCCGTGTCGCCCCGTGACGTCGCCGAAGCGCTGCTCCGCCGCTGGTACATATCCGTGCTGGCGCTCCTGCTGACGGCCGTCGGCGCCTATCCGGTGATCCGTCCGGCCCCGCAGTATCTGAGTTCGGCGGTGGTCGTGCTCAAGCCCCCGGTGACGGGGAACCAGCCGAACCAGCTCACGAATCTCCAACCGCCGCTCGCCACCCTCTCGTACGGGGTCATCCAGCAGCTCGCGTCGCCGTCCGGGCGGGACGAGCTGAGCGATGCCGGTGTGCACGGGACGTACCAGTTGATCCCGCGCAACAGCGGCACCAGCGCGACGCCCGCCTATCTGATCCCCTCGTTGCAGGTGCAGGCGCGGGCGGCGGACCCGGTCGAGGCCGACACGAGGGTCCAGCGGATCATCGACGTCTACTCCGCGCATGTCGCGCACGTCCAGGCGGCGCAGGGCATCTCGGCGGGCGCGCGGATCAACGCGTCCGTCCTGGTCGCCCCGAGCGCCGCCCAGGTAATGGGCACCAGGAGCCGTGCTGTGGCCGGTACGGCGCTGCTGGGTGCGACCGTCGCGCTGCTGAGCGCGCTGTGGTTCGACCAGTTCGCGCTGCGCCGCAGGAAGAGGAAGGTGTCCTCCCCGGACACGGAGGCGCTCCCCCGGGTCGGCGGGGTTCCGGTGGCGGGCTGAGCGCCTGAGCGGGCGCGAGCCGTCCTGGCAGGTGTGCGCGGTCCTCGGGTCGGGCGTCGTCATCAGATGCCGCGGCGCTTCCACGACTCCCACCACAGCCACTCCCGCCCGCGTTCGGCCACGGCCGACCACACCAGCGGCTGCAGATACGGCATCGTCCTCGCGCCGATCCGCTGTCTGAGCCGCAGCGCGCGGTACTCGGACAGCGACTCGTACTCCGGGAGGCACTCCCCGGCGAAGGCCACGAGTTCGTCGACCGGGACGACGTCGGTGCGTCCCCGGTCGTAGGCGCGGTAGGCGCGGCGCAGTGCGTAGCGGGCGAGGCGGGTGTGCACGGATGTCGCGAGGTGGTCGGCCTGGGGCAGCAGGTCGGCGCACTTGGTGAGCACGGAGTCGTAGGCGACGAGGCGTTGGCGCAGGTCGTCGAGCTGGCCGCCGAAGTCGGTGGTGGACATGTTGTCGCCGTGGACGCGGTAGAAGGCCTGGTCGGCCCCGCGTACGTAGCCGACGTCGGCGCGGGCGGCGAGCCGCATCCACATCTCGATGTCGCCGGCGTGCGGGAGTTCGGGGTCGTAGCCGCCGACCTCGCGCTGGAGGCTGGTGCGGACGACGACCTCGGGCGAGGTGATGCAGCCGGTGCCCTCACGGAACCGGCGGTCCAGCCACCAGTGCCCGGGATAGACGACCGAACCGGTGCCCTGGGTACGGGCCTTGGGCAGCGGGCCGCCGTGCTGGAAGCGCAGGGGGCGGCCGTAGGCGAACCCGGCCTCCGGGTGGGCGTCCAGCAGGGCGGCGGCGCGCACCAGGGCGCCGGGGACCAGTCGGTCGTCGGCGGACAGGAGAGCGACGTAGTCGCCGTCGGCCCACTCCAGGAGGCCCTCGTTGTAGGTGGCGATGTGGCCCTTGTTGGTCTCGTGGACACGGACCTGGATGCGCGGGTCGGTGGCGGCGAGCTTGAGCGCGGTCTCCGCCGAGTCGTCGGGAGAGGCGTCGTCGATGATGAGTACCCGGACGTCAACGCCGTCCTGCTCGTCCAGGACGCTGCTCACGCAGTCGGCGAGGAAATGGCCGTACTTGTAGCACGGGATCACGACACTGACGGTACTCATCGTGGGGAAAACCAATCCCCGGCGGTGGCCTCCCGCGAGGGTGCGGGAGGCCATCGGCGGTGGGTTGCAGTCGGTCAGTTCTTCTTGCGGACGGTCTTGCTGGTCAGGGTCCAGGTCTTGGACAGCACCGTGTGGTGCTGCTTGTCCTTGGCCGTGACCGTGATCGTGAACCGCGTGCCGTCCGGCAGCGGGGTGGACAGGTGGACGGACACCTTGTGGGTGGCCTGGTTGTAGAAGAGGTAGGCCTTGGCCTTGAGCTTCTTGGCGGCCTCGGCCTTCGCGCCCGGCAGGACGGTCAGCGTCGCGTTGACCGTCGACAGCTTGGCCGTGCCGGGCACCGACGTGACCAGTGCGTGCGCCGCGTCGGCGGTGTGCGCCGGCGAGGAGGTGGTCACCTCGGTGGACGAGCCCGACGTCAGTGACGCGGACGGGTCGTCGGCGGTGAAGACCGGGCCGACCCAGTAGTTCGCGGATCCGTAGGAGCCGTTGGGGAAGGCCACGCCGCTGCCGTACCGGTACAGCCCGTTGTGGGCCGTGCTGATGTCGGCGGGCGCGGTCAGCGGATAGGAGTTGTGGGCCGACGCGAAGTAGCCGCCGTCCACCGCGTAGTTGCCGACTGGCGCGTGGTAGGAGACGACGTACGCCGTGTCGGCGGTGATCGCCACCGGCGTCGCGAAGGTCATCGTCTGCCAGCCCGAGGGGGACTCGGCGGTGAAGGTGCCGGAGGCGAGGAGCGTGCCGTCGGCGGACCAGAGGCTGCCGGTGTGGGTGCCCGTGTTGGTGGCGCCCTTGTAGAAGGTGACGCCGGTGACCCAGCCGCTCGCCGAGGACTGGAACCTGGTGCCCAGTTCGAGGGAGTTGGGGTCGTCGGTGACGGCTGCCCTGGCCGGCACGGCGGCGGAACTCCACAGCGTGCAGGGGCAGGTGGCCGCGGGCGGGGTGGAGCTGGTGGTGAACGACCACGTCACGGGCGCCGACATGGCGTTGCCCCAGAGGTCCTCGGCCTGGACGGACGCGGTGTACGTGGTGTGCAGGTCCAGTTCCGTCGACGGTGTGAAGGTCGCCTTGTTCGACGCGGGGAGCGTCTTGGTGCCCGGCACGGTGTTGCCGCTCGGGTCCTTCAAGGTGAACGTCAGCGTGTCGGCGTCGATGGCGTGGTCGAAGACGGCGGACACCGGTGCCGTGATCGACGCGCCGGTGGCCCCCGACGTCGGGGACTTCGAGGTGACGACGGGCGGGGTCGTGCTCGCCGTCGAGGTGTCGAGCACCACGTCGACCCAGTAGTTGCTGCCCGAGGACGCCGAGGACGGGAAGGCGCTGGTCGAGCTGTAGCGGTAGACGCCGTTGCCGCCGTCGGTACCGGACTTGAGCGCGGTGAGCGGAGCCAGGCCGGCCGCGCTGTTCGAGAAGTAGCCGCCGTCGTAGGAGTATCCGCCGTTGGGCGCGAAGTACGAGGCGACGTAAGTGGTGTTGGCCTTGACGGTGACCGGGGTGGCGAAGTTCAGCTGCTGCCAGCCGGAGGCCGTCTCGTTGGTGAAGGTGCCGGTGGCCAGGCGGGTGCCGGAGGCGCTCCACAGGCTGCCGGTGTGGGTGCCGGTGTTGGCGGGCGACTTGTAGAAGCGCACGCCGGTGATCGAACCGGCCACCGTGGTACGGACCTTGACGCCGAGCTCCAGCGGACCGCCGTCACCCCCGTTGATGGTGCCGGGCACGGTGGTGGCGGGCCAGATGGTGCACGGGCAGGCCTGCGGGCCGACGGTCACCGGGACCGTGGTGACGGCGCCGATGTTGACGCTGTCGTCCACCGCGCGGACCTTGACGGTCGCCGCGCCCGGTGCCGAAGGTGTCCAGCTGTAGGTCCAGGACGTCAGACCGGTGGCCGCGTTCCAGGTCGTTCCGCCGTCGGTGGACACCTCCACGCGGGCCACCACGCCTCCGGAGTCACTGGCGGTGCCGGAGATGGTGACCGGCTTCAGGGCCGGGACGGTGACGCCGGAGGCCGGACCGGTCACGGTGACGGCCGGGCCGGTGGTGTCGGTGGTGGCCGTGGCGACGCTGAGGTTGCTCTGCCGGGTCAGCGGCTGGACGCCCATGTCGGCGAGGACGTTCACCGTCGCCTGCTGCATCCGGGCGTCCTCGGTGACGACCACGTCGTCGGGGTTGTACACCGGGAGGTTGGTGAGCCCCCACGACCACTGCACGGTCCCCGACCCGAACACCAGGGCGCCGGAGTCCTGGTCACGGAACTCGACGAGATTGTGCGTCGCCGTGCCGTTGCCGTACATGTTGCCCCAGTCGAGGCGGTACTTGCCGTCGTCGATGTCCACGGTCGTGGACGACACGTCGATCGCCCCGGCGGGCCTGGTGCTGTTGGTGAGGTCGCTGTCCCACTCGTAGCCGAGGGTGCCGGTGGGGAAGGTGGCGGTCTGGCTCGGCGTGAGGTTCGCGATGGAGGTGTTGCGCCAGATCCGGTTCTGGCCGTACGAGCCGGGGACCGTGATCGCGTCGGAGCGGTAGCCGTTCACCGTGAACATGGAGCCGGTGAGGATGTTCGGCGGCTGGTAGGCCTGGCCGTACTGGGTGCTCGTCGGGTCCATCCAGGTGCCGGTCCAGGTGCCGCTGGGGTCGGCGATGCCGTTGCCCTGCGACATCTTGGTCATCTTGTAGCAGACCAGGGTCCGGTTCGCGGTGTTCGTGAAGTCGTTGCTCGGGGCGAGCCGGGTCTTCCAGAAGACCTCGTTGCCGCTGAAGAAGGCCTGCCGTACGCCTGCCTTCCGGGCCGCCAGGACGTTGGAGTACTGGCTCTGCGTCCAGTACTCGTCGTGGCCCGAGGACATGTACACCTTGTGGTTCGGCAGCAGGGTGTTGCCGTTGGTCGACACGTCCACGCCCGACAGATAGCTGACGTCGTAGCCGTTGCGCTCCAGCCAGGACAGCATCATGAACTCGGAGCCGTAGATGCCGTTGTCGCCGCCGATGTCCAGCGGCCGGTTGTAACTGACCTCGTAGGCGCGGCCGTCCGGCGCGGGGCCCCCGCCGCCGTACAGGTCCTGGCCGCCGTAGTCGTTGTATGCCTGCCAGGTCTCGTCACTGGTCTGCACGACGATGTCGGAGGTGCTGGAGTCCTTGCGGACGACGAACGGGTACGGCATCAGGCCGTCGCCGTCGGTCTGCGTCAGGTTCGCGATGTACAGGCCGGACACGGCGTCGCTGGGGACGGTCCAGTTCACGGTCACGGGCCAGTTGCCGCAGTCGACCAGGCCGGTGCTGCTCTTGGTGATGCAACTGGCCGGGTTGGACCAGTAGTTGCCCGGATAGGTCACCGCCGCCTGGGCGGGGGTCGAGATCAGACGCGCGCCGTCACCGCCGTACCAGCCAAGCCGGTAGATCTCCACGTGGTAGGAGACCTTCGACTGGATCTTGAACTGGACGGTCTCACCGGCCTGGACGCTCTGCTTGGTGGTGAAGCCCTTGATGCCGCCGTAGGCGTTGGGCGCGTACCAGTCGGACATGGGGGTGCCCGGCTTGGAGTTCTCGCACACGACCGGGTTCGAGCCCGCTCCGCAGGGATCGGAGTCCGCCGAGGCGGGCAGGGCCTGCGGAAGCACCGCCCATATCAACGCTGCTACGACGGCGAGGCGCCCGCCCCGGATCCGTCTTCTCCATCTGTTCATGTGTACCTCTCAGCGGTGCTGTGCACTGTGCGGGGTCCGACCCTTGGCGTCGGGGTGGAGCAAATGACTGTGGGGGCCGATCAGCTCTGGAGCGCCCTGGCGAGCGTGTCCACGACGCGCTGCTGCTGATCGGGGCTTATCTGGGGGAAGAGCGGCAGGGACAGGATCCGGTCCGCCGCCTTCTCCGCGTGGGGGAAGTCGCCACGGGCGTGGCCGAGATGCCGGAACGCCTCGGTGAGATGGACGGGGGCGGGATAGTGCACCCCGGCGCCGATGCCCTCCGCGTTGAGCTTGCCGACGATGTCGTCACGGTCCGCGCCCGCGATCCGGACGACGTAGAGGTGCCATACGTGGACGTTGCCGGTGTCCGTCGCCGGGAGTACGACGCGTCCGGTGGCGGCCAGGTCGGCGAGCAGGGTGTCGTAGCGGGCCGCCGCCGCCCGCCGGGCCGCGTTGCCGTCGGCCAGCCTGGCCAGCTTCGCCCGCAGGACTACGGCCTGGAGCCCGTCAAGGCGGCTGTTGAACCCGGCCACGTCGTGGCGGTACTTGGCGACGCCGCCGTGGTTCGCGGTCGCGCGGACCAGGCTCGCCAGGTCCTCGTCGTCGGTGAGGACCGCGCCCGCGTCGCCGTAGGCGCCCAGGTTCTTGCCCGGGTAGAAGCTGGTCGCCGCGATCTGGCCGCTGCCCGGCGACCGGCCGTCACGGGTGGCGCCCTGGCACTGGGCGGCGTCCTCGACGATCCGTACGTGGCCGGGCAGTTGACCGGCCAGCCCGGTCACCTCCGCCATCTGCCCGTACAGGTGCACCGGCACGACCGCGCGGGTGGCCGGGCCGACCGCGTCCAGGGCTGCCTGCGGGTCGAGGAGACAGGTGTCGGGGAGGCAGTCCGCCAGTACGGGCCGGGCGCCGATCCGGGCGACCGCGCCCGCGGTGGCGATGAAGGTGTTGGCGGGTATGACGACCTCGTCGCCGGGCCCGACTCCGCGTGCGCGCAGGGCGAGTTCGACCGCGTCGGTGCCGTTGGCGACGCCGACGCAGTGCGCGACATCGCCGAAATCGGCGTACTCGCGCTCGAAGGCCCCCACCTCGTCGCCGCCGATGAACGCCGTGTTGGCCAGGACCCGTTCGAATCCGGCCCGTACCTCGTCGGCGACCTCGCGGTGGGCCGCCTTCAGGTCGACAAGCGGAATGTGGTTCATCTCAGCGGTCCCCCCACTGTTGTCGCTGTCGCGAGTTCGTCGAGCGCGGGCACCGCCGCCGCGCGCAGCCGCCGGGCCGGGCTCCCCACCCAGACCTCGCCCGGTGGCACGTCACCGAGCACGGCGCTGCCCATCCCGATCAGCGACCAGGCACCGACCACCGTGCCCTCCCTGACCAGCGCCCCGGAGCCCACATAGGCGCCCTGTTCGAGCCGCGCTCCCCCGCCCAGCCGGACGCCGGAGGCGATCGTGGCGAAGTCCTCCACCACGTCGTCATGGGTGAGTACGGTCTGCGGCATGACGGCGACATGGGCGCCCACCCGCACGGCGGCGGTCAGGACACAGTGTGCGAGCAGCACCGAACCCGGGCCGACCACCGAGGTCGCCGACACCGACGCCGTCGGGTGGATCACGGCGGCGTAGCGGTCGGTCGGCAGACCGAACCGGCGCACCAGGCGGGCGCGGGCAGCGTAGTCCCGGGGGTTGCCGACACAGATGACCACCCGCGCCTCGGGCAGGTCATGGACCAGGTCGCAGCCGCCGAGTACGGGGACGCCGTCCACCTCGGTGCCGTGCAACTCCGCGTTGTCGTCGAGGTGTCCGAGCAGCTCGATGTCACCCGCGTCCCGTACGGCCTGTGCGGTCTCCCGGGCGAACCCGCCCGCGCCGATGATCAGGAGTCCGCTCATCCTCGGGCCTGTTCGCGCAGCGCCGCCACCACGCGGTCCTGCTGGGCCTCGGTGAGGGTGTGGAACAGCGGCAGGATGAGCGAGTCGCGGCTGATCCGCTCGGTGACCGGCAGCGGCGCGCTCGGGTGACCCTCGTAGGCGGGTTCGAGGTGCGAGGCCATGATTCCGCGCCGGGCGGAGACGCCGGCCTCGGCGAGCGCGGCGAGCAGGTCGTCCCGGCCGACGGGGAAGTCCTCGGCCAGCAGCACCCAGTAGGACTGGAAGTTGCTCTGCCCGTGCCCGGGGTCGCGTACGGGGGTGAGTCCGGGGACGTCCCGCAGCAACGCGTCGTAACGGGCGGCCAGTTCACGGCGGCGGGCGATCATCGCGTCGAGTTTGCCGAGCTGGACCAGGCCGATCGCGGCCTGGACGTCCGTCATCCGGTAGTTGTAGCCGACCTCCAGATAGCTCTCCAGGACCGGCTTGCTGCTCGAATGGCGTTCCGCCGCCGAGGCGTTCATGCCGTGCTCGCGCAACCGGCGCAGCCGTGCCGCCCATTCGGCGTCGTCGGTGGTGATCATGCCGCCCTCGCCGGTGGTGACGAGCTTGCGGGGGTGGAAGGACCAGGCGGCGATCAGCGCGCCCTGTCCGACGGGCTTGCCGCCGACGGTCGAGCCGATGGCGCAGGCCGCGTCCTCGACGAGGGGCAGGTCCCAGTCGGCGCAGGCGGCGCGCAGACCGTGCACGTCGGCCGGTACGCCACCCTGGTGGACGGCGAGGACGGCCTTGGTGCGAGGGGTGCGGACCGCGTCGACGGTGGCCGTGGTCAGGTTGCCGGTGGCGGGGTCGACGTCGGCGAACACGGGTTCGGCGCCGACGTACCGTACGGCGTTTGCGGTCGCGATGAACGACAGCGAGGGCACGATGACCTCGTCACCGGGGCCGAGTCCGAGCGCGACGAGCGCCAGGTGCAGGGCGGTGGTGCAGGAGCTGACGGCGATGCCGTGCTCGGCGCCCACGCGCTCGGCGAAGGCCTTCTCGAAGGCGGCGACCCGGGGGCCCTGGGCGACCCACCCGGACAGCACGGCGTCGGAGGCGGCCTTGGCCTCCTCCTCGCCGAGCCAGGGGATCATCACCGGGATGCGGTCGGTGCTCACTTGGCCGCCTCCGCGGTGGTGGCGTCGGCGGCGCGCTCGGCACGCCACCAGTCCACCAGGTCCTTGAGCCCCGTACGCATGTCGATCCGGGCGGTGAAGCCGAGCCGGTCGGCGGCCTGGCTGGTGTCGGCGAGCCGTCGTTCCACGCCGTTCACCGCGCGGGCGGGCCCGTGCTCCGGTTCCAGGCCCGACGCGCCCATGGCCTCCAGCAGACCGTCGGCGAGTTCACGCAGCGAGGTCTCGGTGCCGCTGGCGATGTTGAACACCTCGTCGGTGGCGTCCGATTCGGCGGCCAGCACATTGGCTCTGGCGATGTCCCGGACGTCGACGAAGTCCATGGTCTGGGTGCCGTCGCCGAGGATCAGCGGGGGTTCGCCCGCCTCGATGCGCTCCATCCAGCGGATGAGCACCTCGGTGTAGAGGCCGTGGATGTCCATCCGGGGGCCGTAGACGTTGAAGTAGCGCAGCGCCACGTAGTCCAGGCCGTACATGGCGTGGAAGCTGCGCAGCATGCCCTCGTTGAAGGCCTTCGCCGCGCCGTAGAAGGTGTCGTTGTTGTACGGGTGGTGGCGCTCGGTCGTCGGGAAGGTCTCGGCCATGCCGTAGACGGAGGCCGAGGACGAGGCGATCACCTTGGCCACACCGGCCTCGGCCGCCGCCTCCAGGACGTTGAAGGTGCCGTCGACCATGACCTCGTTGGCCAGGCGGGGTTCCTGCGCGCACTGGGTGATGCGTATCGCGGCGAGGTGGAACACCAGGTCGGCGCCCTCGGTGACCTTCCGTACGGTGGCGGCGTCCCGGATGTCGCCCTCGACGATCTCCACGGCGCCGCTGGGCATGGCCTTGGCCAGGTTGGCCCGCCGGCCGCGCACGAAGTTGTCCAGCACCACGATCTCGCGGGCGCCGCCCTCGGCCAGCAGGTCGACGAGGTTGGAGCCGATGGTGCCCGCTCCCCCGGTGACCAGGATCTTCTTACCTCGTACGCTGCTCAACTGCCATGCCCTCTCAGTGAATTTGGGAACGTCAACGTCCGGCGCGCAGGCCGACGACCGCGCCCTTGAACTCAAGACTCCGGGAGGCGGCCTCAAGGATGTCCAGCACCCGCAGGCCCGCGCGGCCGTCGGTCAGCGGTGCCCGGCGCTGTCTGATCGAGTCGCCGAACTCGTCGACCATGCTGCGCAGCGCCTCCTTCTCGCCGATGGCGGGCGCGACCATGTCCCCGGAGCGGTAGGAGACGAGCATGTCCCGGCGCTCGTCCGCGCCGATCTCCTGGGGCGCGGCCAGGTCCACGCCCCGGTCGAAGATCGACACGCGCTGGGCGGGGTTGAGGTCGTCCCAGATCAGGGTGCGTTTGGCGCCGCCCACCATGGTGGTGCGGACCTTGGTCGGTGAGAGCCAGTTGACGTGCACGTGGGCGATGGCCCCCGTGTTGAGCTGAAGCGTCAGATAGGCGACGCAGGCCTGGCCCGCGCCGATCGGGTCGGCCCCGTGGGCGGCGACGGCGACCGGCTCGACGTTGTCGGGGAGGATGAAGTCCAGGATCGACAGGTCGTGCGGGGCGAGGTCCCACATGACGTCGATGTCCTTCTGGACCAGCCCGAGGTTGATCCGGACCGAGTCGACGAAGTGGATGTCGCCGAGTTCCCCGGAGCGGACCAACTCCCGGATACGGCCCACGGCGGGTGTGTAGCAGTAGGTGTGGTCGCACATCAGGGTGAGCCCGCGCTCCTCCGCCTCGGCCACCAGCCGCATGCCGTCGGCGTAGGTCGCCGCGAGCGGCTTCTCCACCAGGACGTGCTTCCCGGCGCGCAGGGCGGCCAGGGCGATGTCGAGGTGGGTCCCGGCGGGCGTGGCCACGGCGACGGCGTGGACCGACGGGTCGGCGAGGACGGCCGCGTAGTCCGAGGTGGCCTGGACGGTCGAGTAGCCGCCGAGGACCCGCTGGGCGCGGTCCACGTCGAGGTCGCACAGCCAGCGCAGCCGGAACTGCTCGCCGGCCTGGAAGTTGCGCACGAGGTTGGGTCCCCAGTAGCCGGCACCCACCACCGCGATACCCAACGGCTCCGCGCCCTGCGTCACTTGGTCCCTCTTCTCTCGGTCCATCAGTAGGCCCCCGTTCCACGTACCACCACGGATCCGGTGCGCGCCAGAATCTCCAGGTCGAGCCCCATCGACCAGTTGTCCACATAGCCGAGGTCGAGCCGGACCGCCTCTTCCCAGGGCAGGTCGGAGCGTCCGCTGACCTGCCACAGCCCGGTGAGGCCGGGCTTGACGAGCAGCCGCCGTTTGACCTCCGGCGAGTACTCCTCGACCTCCTCGGGCAGCGGCGGGCGGGGGCCGACGAGCGACATGTGGCCGCCGAGTACGTTGATGAGCTGCGGGAGTTCGTCGATCGAGGTGCGACGCAGCACGGAACCGACCCGGGTGATCCTCGGGTCCTCCTTCACCTTGAACAGCAGTCCGTCACTGTTCTCGTTGAGGTGCTCCAGTTCCGCCCGCAGATCCTCCGAATCGGGCCGCATGGTGCGGAACTTGAACATGGTGAAGTGGTCTCCGTACCGGCCCACCCGCTGCTGCCTGAACAGCGTCGGCCCGGGACTGTCCAGGCGGACGACCAGGGCGATCAGCAGCATGGGCACGGCGAGGAACACCAGGAGCACCGCCGCGAGCAGGCGGTCGAGAACTTCCTTGGGCAGCCGGGATAACCGGGTCAGGTTCGGCGCCTGCACGCGCAGCAGGGGCACCCCGTTGGTGGGACGTACCGTCAGCCGGGAGGCGGACACGTCGGTCAGCACGGGGGCCAGCAGGAAGTCGACGCCCTGTACGGCCGCCGTCCAGGACATCCGGCGCAGGACGGAGGCGTCGGCCTCGGGGAGCGGCAGCGCCACCACGGTGCTGACGCCCATCACCCGGACCACGTCGTCCATGTCGCCGATGCCGCCGAGGACGGGGAGCCCCAACTGGTGGATCTCGGCCCGGTTCTTGGGATCGCTCAGGCACACCCCGGCGACGTGCAGTTCCTGTGCCCCGTTGCGCCGGAGGACGGCGACCAGTTCCACGATGGAGCGTGACGGGCCGACCAGGAGCGTCATGCTCCGGTCCCGGCCACGGGCCCATCTTCGGTGGAGGCGCCGGCGGAGCACATAGCGGCCCGGCAGCGCGATCGCAGCGGCGGGCACGGCAGCCATGACCATGTCATGGAGGAGTCCCTCGTCGTGCGCGAACAAGTAGTGCGCGCACACGGCCAGCGCCGGCAGCACGAAAGCTCCGCGAAGCACCCGTCGGTACTCCTCGGTTCCCAGACCGAGTGCGGTGCGGTCGTAGGAACGGTGGGTGGCCATGACCGCGATCCACATCGGAGGCAGCACCAGGGCCACCGCCCAGCGGCCGTACAGCGAGTGGATCAGAAAGGCCGCGGCGAGGGCCGCGAAGCCGTCCGCGACCAGCAGGGCGATCCGGTACTTCCGGTCCCATCGTCTCCGACGGGCTTCCGGAGTCCTGCGTTCCACAACCAGTTGCTCATGCGCGACCTCAATGGCCATGCTCCCCCCACCACATGCGCGGCTACCCCCCGATCGAAGTGCCCTCCACACAGCGACACTGGAAAGCGAGGGAGCGAGAGCGGTCCCCAACCGCTCCATGCCCCCCAGCATGCTTGTAACACAAGTTCAGAAACGCACAAAGAGCCCCACCGTGACGGTACGTCAGGTACAAGTTCTCCACCCAAACCGGTCCGGCGGCACTCAATCTAGACCACCAAACGCAATGACGGGAACGGTTGAACGAAACACACATCGCATTAGTGACACTGACGGCATACTGCCCACGTGACGAGCATCGTGATCCCGGCCCACAACGAGGGGCAAGTCATCGGCCGACTCCTCGATTCACTGGTGGCCGACCCCGCCGGCCCCGCCGCCCCCGGCGACGGCGAGACCGACATCGTGGTTGTATGCAATGGCTGCACGGACGACACCGCGCGGATCGCCGCCGCCCGTGGACCCCGTGTCCGCGTGGTCGAGATCCCCACCCCCTCGAAACACGCCGCCATGCGGGCGGGGGACGACCACGCGCGGGGCTTCCCCCGCCTCTACGTCGACGCCGACGTCGTCCTCACGGCCGCGGACGTACGGGCGTTGGTCGAGCCCCTGACCGACGACGCCTCGGACATCCTGGCCACCGCGCCCGAGCGGCGGATCCCGCTGACCGGCTGCGGCTGGCGGGTGCGCGCCTACTACCGGGTGTGGCAGCGCCTCCCGGCCGTCCGCGAGGGGCTGTTCGGCCGGGGCGTCATCGCGGTCTCGAAGGCGGGGCACGCCAGGATCGCCGCGCTGCCCCCGCTGATGGCGGACGACCTCGCCGCGTCCCTGGCGTTCGCCCCCGGGGAGCGGCTCGTGGTCGGGGGCGCCGGTGTCGTGGTCCACCCGCCGCGCACCTGGCGGGACTTGATGCGACGTCGGGTCCGGGCCGCGGTGTCCACCGCACAGGTGGAGCAGCACCAGGGGCCAAAGGACGCCTCGGCGCGAACCAGCGTCGCGGATCTGAAAGCCCTGGTCCGCAGGGATCCGCGGCTCCTGCCCAGTGTCGTAGTCTTCCTCGCGGCGGCGGTCGCCGCCCGGCGGGCAGCCAGAAAGGCCATCCGGGCTCAGGACTTCGGTACCTGGCTACGGGACGAGAGCAGCCGGCAGAACTGATCGCACCGCACCTGGAGTTCGACTCGATCATGTATCTCACCGACCGTTCCGCCTCCGCACAGGCGGACAGCGAGCAGGGCCGAAGACGTGGCCCGGGGCACAGGGTCGCTCCGGTCGTGCTCGTGCTCGGCTCGGTCAGCCTGATAACCGACATCTCCTCGGAGATGGTCACCGCCGTTCTGCCGCTCTACCTCGTCACCACACTCGGCTTCACCCCGCTCGTGTTCGGCACCCTCGACGGTGTCTACAACGGCGTCAGCGCGCTGGTGCAGCTCACCGGCGGCCATCTCGCCGACCGGGTGCGCAACCACAAGCTGATGGCCGGGCTCGGGTACGGCCTGTCCGCCCTGTGCAAGCCGCTGCTCCTGCTCGTGAGCAGCGTCGGCGCCCTCGGCACCGTCCTCGCCCTCGACCGCACCGGCAAGGGCCTGCGCACGGCCCCGCGCGACGCGATGATCTCCCTGTCCACCCCGTCCGACAAGCAGGGCCGCGCCTTCGGTGTGCACCGGGCGATGGACACCACGGGCGCGATGCTCGGCCCGCTGGCCGCCTTCTTCATCCTGCGTGCGGCGACCGATGGCTACGACGCCGTGTTCGGCGTGAGCGCGTGTGTCGCCGTGCTCGGTGTGCTCGTACTGGTGCTGTTCGTACCCGGCAGGGGGCGGGTCGCGCGGCCCGACGAAGCGGGTGCGGAGGCTGCGACAGGGTCGGAGGCGGGGTCGGCGGCGGGGTCGGCGGGCAGACCGCCCGTGCGGGTTCGCGAAGCGCTGGCCCTGCTGAAGCTGCCACGCCTGCGGGCGCTCACGATCTGTGCGGCACTGCTCGGGCTCACGACGGTCAGCGACGCCTTCGTCTATCTGCTGCTGCAACGGCGTGCGGGCATCGGCGACGAGTGGTTCCCGCTGCTGCCGCTGGGCACCGCCGCGGTGTTCCTGCTGCTGGCCGTGCCGCTCGGCGCGCTGGCCGACCGGGTCGGACGGCGCACCGTGTTCCTCGCCGGGCACGTGAGTCTGCTCACCGGCTACGCCCTCCTGCTGTGGGCCCCTTCCACCCCGGCCCTGCCCTTCCTCGTACTCGCCCTGCACGGCCTGTTCTACGCGGCCACCGACGGCGTACTCCCGGCCGCCCTCGCCGACATCGTGCCCGAGCAGTTGCGCGCCAGCGGCCTCGCCATCGTCGGGACCGGTCAGGCGCTGGCCCGGTTCTGCTGCTCGCTGGCCTTCGGCGCCGCCTGGACGGTGTGGGGCGACGGCCCGGCGCTGGCCGGATCCGCGGTCGGCCTGCTGTGCTGCGCGGCCGTCGCGGGCATGGTGCTGCGGCCGGGCGGCGAGACCCGATGACCATCACCACCGTCACAGAGTCCCAGGGATCGACATGACATCGCTGCGTCGCCGTCTGCTCATACTCGTCACGGGAGCGCTGATCCTCACGGGCGTGGGAACCGGTGTGGTCCTGCACGCCGCCGACCGCGCGGACCTGGCGAACCGGCCGCAGCGGGGCGGCCCCGCCGTCAGCACGGGCAGGTTGACGCTCGACCAGAAGAACCGCCTGGCGTTCGTCAACGCCGCCGCCGGCCCGCACCGCGCCGCGGTCGCCTCGGTCCCGTCCACCGACCCGGGGTCCGGCCGGACCGCCTCCGGCCTGAAGTGCGCCCGCTTCTACGCGGCGTCCGGCACGGGCATCTGCCTCCAGTCCGTCCCCGGCGTCCTCAAGCAGAGCAACCGTGCCCTGATCCTCGACGCCGGCCTCCGCGTCCGGCACACCTATGCGCTCGCGGGAACGCCCAGCAGGGCCCGGGTCTCCCCCAGCGGCCACTACGTCGCCTGGACCGTCTTCGTCTCCGGCGAGTCCTATTCCTCCGCGTTCTTCTCCACCCGGACGTCGATCGTGGACACCCGGACCATGCGGCTGACGCCCAGTCTGGAGACGTTCTCCATCACCCTGGACGGCAAGCCCCACCGAGCCTCGGACATCAACTTCTGGGGCGTCACCTTCGCCTCCGACGACGACACCTTCTACGCCACCCTCAACACCGGCGGCAAGACCTACCTGGTCCGCGGTTCGCTCTCCAGGCGCGAGGTCACCACCCTGACCGAGAACGTGGAGTGCCCCTCCCTCTCGCCCGACGGGACCCGGGTCGCGTTCAAGAAGCGGGTCCTGTCCCGTACGTCCCTCTGGCACGAGTACGTCCTCGACCTGGGCACTCTGAAGGAGACGGCGCTCGCCGAACGCCACAGCGTCGACGACCAGGCCACCTGGCTCGACAACGACACCGTCGCCTACGCCCTGCCCAGCGACGGCAAGGTGGGCGACACCGACCTGTGGACCGTACCGGCGAACGGCACCGGCGGTCCCCGCCTGCTGATCGCGGGGGCTTCGTCGCCGGCGCCGCTGTAGACGGCGGGGCGTACGGTGCTCGGCGGGCCCTCGATCCGGACGACGCCCGCGTCACTTCGGCGGTCGTACCGACTGCCGGATCACCAGCTGTGTGCCGAGCACCACGTGGTCGTCGCCGGCCAGGCGGTTCTCCCGCTCCAGTGCGAGGCGGACGGCGGTGCGCCCGAGATCCTCGTAGGGCACCCGGACCGTGGTGAGCGCCGGCGTCAGGTCGGCGGCGAAGGGGACGTCGTCGAAACCGACCAGGGACACGTCACCGGGCACGGACAGACCGGCCTCACGCAACGCGGCCAGGGCACCGACGGCCACCACGTCGGTACCGGCGAAGACGGCGGTGAAATCCAGGCCCTCGTCCAGCGCGGCCCGGGTCCGCTGATAGCCGGACACCCGGGTGTACGGGCCGGGTATGTCCAGTTCCCCGGCGTAGTCCACGCCGTGCGCCCGCAGGGCCTGGCGGTAACCGGTCCGGCGCTCCTCGGCGCTGGTGTTGAGAGGTTCACCGGCCAGGAAGAGGACACGCCGGTGTCCCGCGCCGAGCAGATGGTCCACGGCCTGGAAGGCGCCGCCCCGGTTGTCGTACTCCACGACCGTCACCGGCAGGTCGCCGGGCAGGGGCGGCCGGCCGCACAGCACCAGCCGGGAGCCGGCGGCGTCCAGCGCCCTGGCGTACTCGGCCATGCGGGCCTGGTAGCCGTCGTCGAGCACCGCTCCGCCGACGAGGACCACCGCCGCCGCGTGCTGTTCGCGCATGAGCTGCACGAGGTCGTCCTCCCGGTCCTGGTCACTGTGGGTGGCGCAGACCAGACTGAGCCTGCCGCGCGCCGCCGCCTCCTGCTCCGCCCCTGCCGCGACATGGGCCAGCGAGGGTCCGGTGATGTCCTGGAGGACCAGGGCCACGGGGCCCGCGACTCTGCCGGACAGGGCTTTGGCGTGGACGTTCACCACGTAGTGCAGGGCCTCGACAGCCGCCGTCACCCGGGCGCGGGTGGCATCGGAGACGGGGTAGTTCCCGGCGAGGGTTCGGGAAACGGTTGCTACCGACACACCGGCCTTCGCGGCGACATCGCGAATCGTGCTGGGCCTGTCGCCCGCGCCGTTGACTCGACGCCGCCTGCCGGGCTGCTGCTTGGGAGCAGGGCTGGTTCGAGCATCGTTTCCGTTGTCCGTCACAGCTCGACGTTACTGCATTTGACTCCTCTTGCGAGCGACCTGTACGCAAACCGGGGCCTCCGACCAGTAATCGTTTACCGAGCGGCGGTCGGCGCCGGACGGCTCAGGCGCTGATCGCGAGGTCCGCCCGGTGCACCGCGTGGGCCAGCTGGAGTCCCGCGCCGAGGCGCGTCAGCTCGTCGACGACCGTGCGGCCGAGTCGCTCCAGTTCGTTGCCGAGCGATCCGGCGATGTGCGGGGTCAGGAAGACGTTGGGCAGCCGGTGGAGCGGGGACTCCTCTGGCAGCGGCTCCGGCTCGGTGACGTCGAGCACGGCGCTGATCCGCCCGGCCACGAGCTCGTCGGTGAGCGCGTCGGGGTCCACCAGAGCACCCCGCGAGGTGTTGATCAGTACGCCGCCGTCCCTGATCAGGGCCAGCCGGTCACGGTCCAGCATCCGGTAGGTCTGCGGGATGTCGGGAGCGTGCAGGCTGACGATGTCGCTGGTGCGCAGCAGCTCCTCCAGGGACATCGGTACGGCGCCGAGCGCGGCGGCCCCGGCCTCGTCCACGTACGGGTCGTACAGGGCGGCCGAGAGTTCGAAGGGGCGCAGGAGTTCGAGCACCCGGCGGCCGACCCGCGAGGCACCGATCACTCCGACGCGCCGGCCGAGGTTGCCGATGTCCGCGTGGCCGGTGGAGGCGGGGTGGGCCCGCTCGGCCCGGAGGCGTTCACGCAGGCCGAAGGCGTTCTTGCCGGCGAACAGGATCGCGGCGAGGGTGTATTCCGCCACCGGCAGCGCGTTGGCCTGTGCCGCGCTGGAGACGGCGAGTCCGCGCTGCCAGGCCTCCTCCCCGATGAGGCTGCGCACACTGCCCGCCGCGTGCAGCACGGTACGCAGCCGGGGCGCGGCGGCCAGCGCCTCGGCGCCGATGTGCGGGCACCCCCATCCGGTGATCAGGATCTCGGCCCCGGCGAGCGCCGCCCGTGCGGCCGGCTCGGTGAAGTCCTGCACCACGAGCGTGGGGTCGATGCGTACCAGTTCCCCCAGCCTCGCCATCAGGTGCGGCGGAAGGAGTTCGGGCAGGTGCGCCGGGTTCATCGCGAACACGGCCGAGGGCAGGCGCGGGCTGGGCATGGGACTCCTGCTTGGATGCGGAGAGCGATCTGGGGGAGTAAACGTATTCCACGCTAGAGACCGATCCGGTCGTAGGTCAATGGCCTCACCGGAGACATCGGCGCTACACAAGGTGTGCTCCCCTCACCTCCGCGCGGCTCCCCGAATCGGCATGGAAATGGACAGCGCAGGTCAGCCGCCACTTCGAGTAACGCGGGCGAAAGTCCGGCGAAACAAACCGGGCTCACCCTCTTGTGGTTCCGGTCGGCCACGCTTTACGGTCCACGCAGCAAACGGTTACCTTCCGGTCTTCGGAAGCGGACCCGCCGCCTCGCCTCGCCGACCACCGCGCCGGCCCCCACACCGCACGCGCCGCCCTGTCCCCCGTGGAGGACCGATGACCACCTATCGCGCCAGAGCCCTCACCGCGTCGGCCGCAGCCGCTTCCCTGAGTCTGCTTCTCGCCGCCTGCTCCGGCGGCGCCGGCACGGAGGCCGGGGCCCGGCCCAGCACCGAGGGCAAGGTCACCCTGGAGTTCTGGAGCTGGACCGACGGAATCGAGGCCCAGACCAAGGTCTGGAACCAGCGGCACCCGGAGACCCAGGTCAGGTTCGTCAACGCGGCGGGCGAGACCGTGTACCAGAAGCTGCGCGCCGCCGTGAACGCCGGAACCGCGCCCTGTCTGTCCAAGATGGACGGCATGAACCTGGCGAGCTTCGCCGCGGACGGCCTGCTCACCGACATCACCAGGACCGCCGCACAGTACAAGGAGCGGTACACCGCCCCGGCCTGGAACGCGGTCAGCCCGGGCGGCGCCACCTTCGGCATCCCCATGGGCTCCTCTCCGCAGTTCACCGCCTACCGTGCGGACCTGTTCAAGAAGTACGGCATCGAGGCGCCGAAGACGTGGGACGACCTGATCGCCGCCGGCCGGAAGGTGCGGCAGCAGGACAAGAACGTCAAGATCTTCAACATGGCGGGAGAAGACCCGAGCACTCTGGTCGACCTGTCCTGGCAGGCCGGCGCCCAGTGGTACAAGGCGGACGGCGACCACTGGACGATCGACTTCACCTCGCCGGAGGCCCTCGCAGCCGGTGACGTCGTCCAGCGGCTCGTCGACGACGACCTCGCCTCCAACGCCTCGTACGCCGACCCCGGCGTCTTCAAGACCTGGGACCTCGGCAGGACCATCGCGATGACGACATCGACCTGGCAGTTGCCGATCTACGACACCAACTTCCCCAAGTCCAAGGGCAAGTGGCAACTCGCGGACTCCCCCGTCTTCGACACGACCCGGCCGCGGACCGCCAGCAACTTCGACACCACCGCCGTACTCAAGGGCTGTAAGTACCCCGACCGCGCCGCCCAGTTCGCGGCCTGGCTGTCCAGCGACAAGGAATCCCTGACCACGCTCACGGACCCGGCTTCCAAGTCCGGCCTGTTCCCCGCGGTCGACGACGTGTCGCCGTACGTGGACAAGATCATCCCGACCGACATGTTCAACAAGGAGTCCGACAGCGCCCCGGTGATCAAGACGGCCGCCTCCCGGGTCGGCGACCAGTGGCGGTACGGGCCGAACTACGCGGCGATGTACTCCGAGATGCAGAAACAGTGGGGCAAGGTCATCAAGAAGGAGCTCACGGTCAAGGACATGCTGACCGGCCTGCAGAAGTGGACCGTGAACGACCTGAACAGCAAGGACATCAAGGCCGTCGCGGGTAGCTGACGCCGCCCGATCCCCGCCCGGAGACAGCCGGCGTACCTCACCTGGAGACATCCGTGCCCACCCTGACGCGACCGCCGGCCGCGACCGGCTCCCCGGTCCGGCGGACCTCCCCCCGCCGCACGGGGAGACGGGGAGCCTACAAGGGCCTGCTGTTCGCCCTGCCCTTCCTGGTCGGCTTCCTCCTCACCTACGTCCTGCCGATCGTCTACGCCTTCAACGAGAGCCTGCACGAGAAGAAGGGCACCGGACTGGGCTTCGGCCCGACCCGGGTCGTCTTCACCGGCTTCGCCAACTTCGCGTCGGTCCTCACCGACAACGCGTTCTGGGCCAGCATGCTGCGCACCCTGTTCTTCGGCGCGGCGCAGATCGCGGTGATGCTGGGCATCTCGCTGGTGCTGGCCCTGCTGCTGGACGGCGTCGCCGCGCGGGCGGTCCGCTTCTTCCGGGCCGGGCTGCTCATCCCGTACGTGATTCCCACGGTGGTCTCCGCCCTGATGTGGCTGTTCCTCTACAGCCCGACGGGCAGCCCGATCATCGACCTCGCGAACCGCGCCGGCACGGACATCGAGTTCTTCGGCGGCCTCAACACCTATCTCTCGCTGGGCAATCTGCTCACCTGGCAGGGCATCGGCTTCAACATGATCCTGATCTCCGCCTCGTTGCAGGCGCTGCCACGGGAGCTGTACGAGGCGGCCCGGCTCGACGGAGCCCGCGAGTGGCGTATCGCCTGGTCGGTCAAGGTGCCGAACATCACCGGAATCCTCGTCCTGACCGGCATGTTCTCGCTCATCGGCCGGCTCCAGTTGTTCGCGGAACCGCTCCTGCTGCGGCAGATCGCACCGGAGTCGATCAACACCGACTTCACTCCGATGATGGAGATCTACGACAAGGCGTTCAAGACGGGCAACTACCAGTACGCCGCCGCCGAGTCGCTGGTCCTGGCCGTGGTCACCGGCATCCTCGCCTTCGTCTTCTATCACGTCACGAACAGGAAGATGTCATGACCGGAGATGTCATGAACCGCGCCGTCAAGGCGGGCCGGGCCCGTGTGCCGGGCCGTACGCCGAAGGCCCCCAGGGCCGGGGAGGCCTCCAGGGGCGGAGTGCGCCCGACTCGCCGCGCGGTGGCTCTCACCACCGGCCTGCTGGTCGTCTTCCTGGTCTACTCCCTCGCCCCCACCTGGTTCCTGCTGGTGTCGGCGACCAAGAACCAGACGGACCTGTACTCCACGTTCGGCCTGTTGTTCTCCGCCAACCACCTCGGGGACAACCTCCAGCAGATCGCGAGCTATCACGACGGTGTGTTCCTGCGCTGGATCGGGAACTCCGTCCTCTATTCCACCCTCGGCGCGGCGGGCTCCACGCTCATCTCGCTCGCCGCCGGATACGGCCTGGCCAAGTACGACTATCGCGGCCGGGGCGCCCTGTTCGCCCTCGTCGTCGGGGCCTCGCTGCTCCCCAGCACGCTGCTGGCGTTCCCGCTCTACCTGGTGTTCGCCGAGATGGGGCTCACCAACACCATCTGGTCGGTGCTGATCCCGTACTTCATCAACCCGTTCGGGGTCTATCTCGGCAAGGTCTACGCGGACAGCTCGGTGCCGACGGAGCTGATGGAGGCGGCCCGCATCGACGGTGCGGGTGAGCTGCGCATCTTCTTCGCGGTCGCCCTGCGACTGATGCGGACCGGTGGCGTCACCATCTTCATGCTCGACTTCATCAACATCTGGAACAACTTCTTCCTCCCGCTGTTCATGCTCAACGGCGAGCGCAGCTTCCCCGTGACCCTGGGCCTCTTCTCCTGGCTCCAGCAGGCACAGACCGCCCGCGACATGAACACACTCGTCCTGACCGGTTCCCTGCTGTCGATCATTCCGCTGGCGGTCCTCATGTTCACCCTCCAGAAGTACTGGCGCAGCGGAATCCTCATGGGCAGCCTCAAATAAGGATCAGCGATGACCGCCGCCGCAGGCCTCTTCCACACCGTCATGGGGCCCGTCGCCGCCCCGGCCGTGCTGCTGGTGCACGGGTGGGGCGGCGACGGCCGCGAATGGTCGCCGCACGCCGACGCCCTCGCCGAACGGCACCGGGTGATCGTGCCCGACCTCCGGGGCCACGGCCGCTCCCCCGTCCCCGAGCGGGACAACACCCCGGCCGCGATGGCCGGGGATCTCGCCGTGCTCCTCACCGCCCTCGGCACCGGGCCCGTCGTGGCGGTCGGTCACTCCATGGGCGGTCAGGTGGTGAACCTGCTCGCCGTCCACCGCCCGGACCTCGTCCGCTCGGTCGTCGCCCTCGACCCCGCGCACGGTGCGCACGGCGCCGAACTCGACGAGATCCCGCACCGTCTGGCCGCGTACCGCGAGCACGGCTCGCGCGCCGCCGTACCGCTGGTGGCCGGAGCGTTCTCCCCGACCGCCCCTCCCGGGCTGCGCACCGCGCACGTCCGCACCATGCTCGGCACCCCGGGCCATGTCGTCGCCCAGGCGTACGCGGGCATGTACACGGACCCGGGAGCAGTGGGCATCCGCCCGCGCAGCGAGGAGCACCTGCGGAGCCGCGGCTGCCCCGCCCTCACGGTGTGGACCTCGGCGGAGGCAGCCGACTGGGAACGCTCGACGCTGCGGGTGCCCGGATCCCGGGTCGACCACTGGACCGGGACCGGCCACTACCTGCACGAGGAGCGTCCCGACCGCACCGTCCGGCTCATCGAGCGGTGGGCGGCGGACTGAACGCCCGGCCCAGGAAGCTCAGAGATAGTAGGGCCGGTTGTGGGCGGCGACCGGTGGTGACTGGTAGGTCCACGCCCCGGCCGCGGGGGTGTCGCCGATCAGCCGGGTGAGGTCCTGGCCGGGCTCCGCCGTGGTGTCGTGGACGGTGAGTCGTACGCGGGCACTGGTGGCCGGGTCGAGGGTGTACTGGCGGTAGGGCTGGTAGACGTTCATCGGCCCGGCCAGTGCCCTGCCTCCGTCCTCGGTGCCGTAGCCGGTGATCGGGGTGTTGTTCGCCGGGGTGTGGGTCAGGCCCGTCAGGTCGGCGGTGAAGGAGAACAGGTCGTCCTCGTGGCGGGTGACGGTCTCGGCGTCCGGGCCGGCGGAAGCCTTCTTGCAGCGCACCGACCAGGCGTCTCCGGCGGGTCCGTTGAGGGAGGGCATCGTCGTCTCGAACCAGCCGGGGTACTTGGGCTCGGCGTACAGCTTGCGCCCGGCGTCGATGGCGAAGGGGTTGTCGCACAGGACATGGATACGGGCGATGCCGAGCAGCTTGGTCTGGTCGTAGCCGTGGGCGTACTCGTCGTATGTCAGGCGGGGCAGCCGGCCGGCGGATGCCGTGGGGAAGGCGACGATGTTGCACTCGATCTCCTGCGTGACGCCGCCGCCGAAGGAGTACTGGGCGAAGTAGAGCTGGTAGTTCAGCGACACCAGCGCGCGGCCGTCGAACTCCGCGGCGCTCAGCGCCGGGTGGTGTTTGGCCAGCAGTTCGCGCACCGGCTCCGGATCGACCAGGTAGTCAAGCCCGATGTGGTGCAGGGCTCCGTAATGGAAGGGGAGTTGGAAGGGGGC
>NZ_LIQQ01000122.1 GCF_001418565.1 Streptomyces graminilatus
CGGCAGTGCAGGGTGGGCGGGAAGCAGAGTTGCGAGGACCGGATCATTTCCGGGGCCCGATGAGCCCCACGTCATCCACAGGCGCCGCACCCGCCCACCCTGCACTGCCGTGTCGCAGATCCACGATTCACGGCCGTCACGATGTCCGCCTCGCTGACGGGGGCGGAAACTGGGACGGCCCGGCAGGCTATGAGGGCCATGCCGACTCTGGTGCTCAGGCCTGTGTCCGACTGTGTTCATCGTGGCTGGATGCCAGGGGGACGAAGGGGAGCTCGGGGATGCCTAGCTCTTGGCGCATGGCTGCTGCTGCGGCCTGGGCTGCCTTGTAGTACGTGTGCTGTGCGGTCTGGAAGGCTCCGTCAGTGACGTGCGCGCCGTCTGCGAGAAGGTCACGTAGCGTACGGACGGTGCGGAACGCGTCGACGCCCAACTCCACTACGCGCGGCGGAGCGAGCATCGTCAGGCCGAAGCGCTGTTCGAACAGACCAGATTCGGAGAATGCCGCGCGGACTGCACGTCGGCGTTCTTCCGGCATGTCGTAGGTTGCCTCGGCGGCGAAACGCATGCCTTCGGTCGCGCGGGCCAAGTGGGCGAGGTAGGTCACGAAGGTCTCGCGCAGAACGGTATGTGCATCGGCCTGTTGGGCACGTTTCCAGCGGTCCCGGTCCACGACGAACGTTGCGACGATACCGGCAAGCGCACCGGCTATGGCACTCAGAGGTGCAGTCCAGTCCATGAGACGCACTCTATTGACTCGACGAGGGGAGCAGCCGAAGCGAGAACGGCACCTCCAGGCGACGCCCTCGGCTTGGGAGGCTGCGGCGTTCTGTGGCTCCTTGGAGTGCTGGCCTGTGCATACGACTGGCGCGCGCCCTCGCTGGCTCGATCGTTCTCACCGCGATTCCCCGCTGCTCCCCGCTCGGTCTGGTGCGTTTGTGGTGCGGTGTGCGGCTAACTACGCAAGCGGTAACCGACGGGAACGTGGAACAGGGACTGTGGGCTCCGGATCATCGAGCACCTTGGCGGCTGCATCAAGGAAGCCGTCCGCTCTGGCCCGAAGCGCCCGGAGCTTTTCGTCCACGCCTTTGGGCGGGGCGCGCCAGCCCGCGCCGAACTGCTACCTCAGAAGGGCTGACGTAATTCAGCAGCCTGCCTCGTGGTTTCGTGCCAGGCGGAGCGCTGGACTCAGCCCGACACTGCTGCACCCGTCATCAAGGCGAAGCAAGCCCCGCCAACGACGCCTTCACAAAAGCCAGCAACCATAAGGCGACCAGCAGCCATCAAGGAGGTCACCATGGCCATCACCCTCTCGCACACAGTCTGAGACATTTCGTCACGGTTGGAGCGAGCCACGCGACGGCACATAAGTGCCACGAGTGCGCACAGTACGGAACCCAGCAGTGCTGGGCTCAGTCCAGCGTCTCGTCAGTATCGCAGGAACAGATCCACCCTTGTCCAGGCCCAACTAGTGCCGCTCCATACGGAGGTTGTTGCCGCGCCCGAATCGGAGGACACCGACCGCCTCGAGACCATCGGCAGCAGGGTCCTGATCAGGGCTCTTCGGGATCAGGACAGGCCTTTGACAACCTCGTAGATGGTGGGCCGATCCCCCGGTGCGTGACTGAGCATCGCGTCGACCAATTCGCCCAGCTCACCGGGTATTTTCACGGGCCGACGTCGGCCGTTGGCCACTGCCTCTCTCTGTACGGGGCGTCGAGCGTCGTCCGGGTACTCGACCGCCCGCCAGCCTGTGGCGGAGATGAGCAGCGAGGCCCCGAGTGCGTAGACATCGGCTGCCTGTGTTGGCTCCGCTTCCCCGGTGTCGAGGACGCTGCGCGCGATCTCCGGTGCTTCGTAGTGGACGAGGCAGCCGCGAAACGGGAAGTCGTAGCCCTCGGGTACATGGCCGCCGCCGTGGGCAAGGGCGAGGTCGATGAGATGTGTCCGCTCGGGCCCGATGATGAAGTGGGCGGGCTGCACATCACCATGCGCCCAGCCCTTGGCGTGGAGTTCGGCCAGCGCCTCGGCGCATTCCAGAGCCTCGCTGGTGTCCGGTGTGGTCGGCGAGTCCTTCTGACGGCAGCGTTCCCACAGTCGGTACAGGTCCGGTCCTTGGTGCCAGGGCTGGAAGTTCCAGGTGCCCTGCTCCCACTCACCGTACGCGATGTCGTGGACGCCGAGGCGAAGCAGCACGGCACCTTCACGAGCGGGGGCGAGTGCGGTCCAGGGCTGGGCGGGCCAGTCGGCCGTGGCCTCGACGGGATGGCCGACCTTCACGGCGTAATGGCCCCAGCGACTCCCCACCTCCCAGACCATGGAGCCCCGACGGTTGATAACCATGCGCTGTGTCGTGGGCCTGAGCGCGTCGAGCACCACGATCGGCAGTTCAGGGGTAGGGCCGGGCAACGTTTCCTTCTCCTTCCGCACGAGCGCGGCCGCCCGCGAGTTCAGGGGCTGGCCGCGTCACAGGTGTCGTCTGCTACGCCTGACCGTATGGCCGGCCGCAGTCCGAGTCGCACTGCGCGAGATTCACGCCGTTCACGGTCCACAGGTCGTCGAAGACCAGGAACCCGGCCGCCTTCATGGCGCGTGTCGAGGCGGCGACCATCTCCGGGTCGCGGGCACCTCCACCCGGCGTCGGGTTGTGGTGCAGGAAGCGGCCCGCGTACCGCTCACACAGATCGGCGTACTCCTTGGTGTGCAGGATGAGCGCGTGCAGGCCGAGGTCCACGTCATCGGACGGGACCATGGGGACGGTGGCGGTGGCCGCCGTGACCAGGAACGCAACTGCCTGGTCCGCGATCCGCTCTGCGCGCTCGGACGACTGCCCGTTGTGGATGACCACGAAGCAGGCGAGGCTCTCGAACAATTCCTCACCAGCCACCGCGCGACCGGTCCGCTGGTCGTTCGCCGTTGCTGTCATGTGCAATCTCCTGGTGTGAGGTGGTGCGTGGCACGGGCATGCCGCTCTGATCGCCGAACTGGGCTCTCGCAGACGATCAGGAGGCAGGTTTGGAGGCTGGCCCCGAACGCGTGGACGGGGGAGCCGGGAACTGGCACCCGTCCGGGGCCACCGGTCTACTGGCGGACAGCGAGGGCCTTGCCGCTCACCAGGCTGCTCGAACCGCTGATGCAGATGAGGAAAAGGACCCCGGCGTACCGGCCGATGGCACGCATCACAGCCCGCCCAGGCTGTTGCCGTTCTTGATGGCAAGACGTGCGCTCAGTTCCTCCCGCGCACTGAGCGCCGCCACGTTGTCCAGACGGGCATCCCACTCCAGGCCTCCACGGATCGGCCGCATCTGCACGCGGCCCCCGTACTCGCCTATGACGACGCCGATGCGGTCCCTGCCGCTGTCCTTGGCCAGTTCACCGATACCTGGTCTGGTCTGCTGGTTGCTCGCCATGCGTACGAGCATCCTGCGGCTCATCAGGACGTCGGAACCTCCGACAAACCCCACTTCGGGACGTCCCGCGTCGGGTAGAACGTCCCTAGTGCCGTCCCTGAGCGTTGGGAGAGATTGGGATGCCGAACGAGAGGCTACGTGCTGCCATGGCGGCCGGCGGCTGGACGTACACCGCCCTCGCGGACAAGGTCCAAGTCGATCCCAAGTCCATCGAGCGATGGGTCAATTTAGGGCGTACGCCGCGCCGTGCTACCGCCATGTTGGCAGCGGAAACGCTCGAAGAAGACGTGCACGTTCTATGGCCCGCGCTTCGGCAGGCACACCCTGCCCGCGCTGTCAGTCCGGAACTTGTGGCTCTCTACGACCAGCGGGCGGACATCCCCGTGTCCACCTTCGTGGACATGCTGACCCAGGCCCACGAGCACATCGACGTGTTGGTGTATGCCGCCGTCTTCCTGCACGAGGCGTACCCGCGGCTCAACGACCTGTTGCGAGAGCGAGCCGCCGACGGGTGTGCTGTCCGTATCGCGATCGGCGATCCCGACAGCGCGAATGTCCAACAGCGCGGTACGGAGGAGAAGTTCGGCCACGGGATCGAGTCCCGGTGCCGACTTGCCCTCATGCACTATCGCCCCCTCGCCGAGGTACCTGGCATCGAGGTGCGGACCCACGCCACCACGCTCTACAACTCGATCTACCGTGCCGATGACCAGGTATTGGTCAATGCCCACGTCTGGGGCGTGAACGCCTACGGTGCTCCTGTGTGGCATCTTCGGCGCAGCGGAGAGGGCGGCATGTTCGACACCTATGCCAGCAGCTTCGATGCGGTGTGGGAGACCACGACACCGGTGACAGAAGGGTGACCATGGCGCGGACCGAGTACTACGACGACCCGGCGGCACCGGAGCCGAACAGCTTGGTGGTTGCCGCGTCCGCCGTGGTCACCGACGACGAAGGGCGCGTGCTCCTTCAGCGCCGCCGGGACAACGATCTCTGGGCGCTACCCGGTGGCGGCATGGATATGACCGACTCACTCCCGGGAACGGCCGTCCGCGAGGTGAAGGAGGAAACGGGGCTGGACGTAGAGATCACCGGGCTCGTGGGCACGTACACCGACCCTCGCCACGTGATCGCCTACTCGGACGGCGAGGTACGCAGACAGTTCAACATCTGCTTCACCGCCCGCACGGTCGGCGGCCGACTCGCGATCTCGGACGAGTCCACGGAGCTGCGGTTCGTCCAGCCTGAGGAGATCGACCAACTACCCATGCACCACACGCAGCGACTCCGGATCCGCCACTTCCTGGAGCACCAGGATCGGCCCTATCTCGGCTGACCTCTTTGAGATGTGGTGACGACAACCCTGATCGCAACGACGTCACACAGAAGCCGTTGATCAGACCATCACCGGTCAGCCGGAGCAGGGCCGAGCGCTCTCAGATCGTCATGCGCCCCAGACCGGAATGCATAGCGCTTGATCCCCTACACCGTCGCGGGATGCGACCGACAGCTACCGTCAGCAGCCTCGACCGTGAAGCCCGCCTGCAGTGGGCTCGGGTTGCGCTTGGACGATGACACCAATCCCCTCCAATCGGACACATAGAATAGGAGCTGTGGCGCGATCCCGATTGGCACGAGTACATCTTCACCGGTGGCACAGGCACCGTGCTGGACTTCCCCGCCGTGATCGACGCCACGGACACCTATGACGGCCCGTTCATGCGGCCCCTGACTGACGGTGAAGTGCGCGCGTGGGCTCCCGATGCCCGCCCTACCTGCGCGGACTGGGACGATGCACTCGACAGCGGGCGGTTGACCTTCCCTGACCGCGCCCTGGGAAACTGCACGGTGCTCTACCGCAACGGCCTGCCCGCGCAGATCGGCTATTGGGGAACGACCGCCGACTGACTACACGGCAGACGCAACGCAGAAGGACCGGAGACCTCCCGTGAGTACATCGCTCAGAAGTGTTGTCGCGCTTGCCGCCGTACTGGCCGCAACCTCATGCACATCGCACACGACACCGACGGCAACCGCGAAATCCACGCCCACGTCCCCGGCGGCAGGCGATCGCCCCGTTGCGAAGAAATTGACCTGCCGGGAAGGGCAGGTCCACTGGGGCAGTGTGCTCAAGCGGCAGACTCTGGTCGCGGTTTCCGACGCCCAACGCTTCGATGTTCCGGCCGGGAAAAGCATCCAGGTCACCTTCGAAGCCGTCCCGGTCCGTTCGCTGAAGGCCACCATATCGTCGGCGCTCTCCAGGGAATCCCTGGATCCGCGAGCTGCTGTCGCCTCACTCGAAGAAGAAACAGGGATCCAACTGGAAGAAGTTGGCACCTCATTCTCCTTGAGCGCAGGGGACAAGATCCTGAAAACGAGGTTTGGAAAATTCTCCGGAACTCTCCTGAATGCCGTAGGCGTCAATACGGTTGAGGCCTCCTTCGCCTACGGGTGCGGCACATCAGGCCAGAAATCCATGCGTGGCACCCTGCAAACATGGGCCCCTGTCACGTACTCATCGCTGCTCAAATGCGGAATCAACGAAAAACTGTCGAAGGTCGAGCTCGAAGCTCAGGCACTGATGTGCGACGGACAGGCCAAGAATCCAGACAGTGCGCTGCAGTAAAATGCGGTACCACGAAGCCCGGTGCCAAGGAGTCCGCAGACTCCCCGACACCGGGCTCCCCCGTTTCCCCGTTCCCCCG
>NZ_LIQQ01000123.1 GCF_001418565.1 Streptomyces graminilatus
GCCCCCAGCGCGGATAGCTGCCCAGGAAACGGGCCCCCGCCCCCAGCCCGGCGAGCGCGGACATCGCCTCGCGGACGGGCGGGTTCTCGATGTGGCCGTCGATGTCGATGAAGTAGCGGTAGCTGCCGAGACGGTCCCCGGTGGGCCAGGAGTGGAGCCGGCTGACCTCGATGTTCCGGGACGAGAACTCGGTGAGGATGCCCAGCAGCCGGCCGGGGCCGTCGCCGGGGTTCACCATCAGGGACGTACGGTCCAGCCAGGTCCGGGCCGGCGGGAACCCCGCCGGGGCCACCGCGACGAACCGGGTGACCGCGCGGGCCTGCCTGCCGATGCCGGTGGCCAGGGTCCGCAGGCCGTACAGCTCCGCCGCCAGCGGTGCCGCGACCGCCGCGCCCCCCGCCGCCGACGCCGGGTCGGCCACCTCGCGCGCGGCGGCGGCCGTGGACTCGACGGGCCGTACGCGCGCCTCGGGCAGGTGCTCCGCCAGCCAGTCCGCGCACTGGGCGAGCGCGTGCGGATGGCTCGACACCTCGGTGACGGAGGAGAGTCCGGTGCCGTCGCGGGCCATCAGCGCGAACGTCACCGGCATCTCCACCTCCGCCGTGATGTGCAGTTCCGCCGAGACCAGCTGGTCCATGGTGCTGGGCACGACGCCCTTCACGGAGTTCTCCAGCGGCACCATGGCCGCCGCGCAGTCCCCGCGCCGCACCGCGTCCAGCGCCGCGGGGACCGTGGGGTAGGGACGGCCCCGCCCGGCGGGCACGACCCGGCCGAGCGCCGCCTGCGTGAACGTGCCCTCCGGGCCCAGATAGGCGTACGTCATGACGGACCGTCAGCTCTCGATCAGCCGGTGGAAGACAACCGTGTCGAAGATGTCCTCCATACGGACGGCCAGACCGTCCCGGAGGGTCCAGGAGTGCACGAAGTCCAGGGCCTCGGTGTGCCCGGAGCGCGAGGTGACGTCCCGGATGCCGAAGACCACGACACGGTTGCCGGACTCGACGAACTCCAGCGGGTGCAGGCGCATCCCGCCCAGCACGGTGGGCACATGGGCCAGGAACTCCTTGACCCCGGCGTGGCCCACCTTGGTGCCGCCGAGGCCGTACTCACGCATCCCCTGGGGGTGGATCCACTCCACGTCCTCGGAGAGGACGGCCAGCAGCGCGTCCACGTCCCGGGCACGGAACGCCTGGTAGGCCGCGTGGATCAGCTGGATGTTGCTCCGCCGTGTCGTCACCGGGTCTGAACTCCTCGTCATCCTCGTCATACTCGTCGGCCTCGTCATTTCGTGTACTCGGGGTACATGGACTCGACGGTGCGGCGGATGCCCTCGCGCCAGCCGACCGTGCACGGGCCCGTCAGCCGCCGGCGCGTCGTCGGGTCGAACCGGTAGGTCTCCCGGGTGACCTCGCTCGGCACCAGGTTCGCCTCGACCCCCGTCAGTTCCTCCAGATAGCGCACGCAGTCGGTCATGCCGACCGCCTCGTCACCGCCCCAGTTGGTGAGGACGGCCGGCACCGACGCGGCCTCCCACAGCCGGGGCACCTGGTCGACCAGGTCGTCGGTGTACAGCAGGGAGCACCAGTTCTGGCCCTCGACGGGCACCGGAATCGGCTCGCCGGCCAGCATCCGCTTGAAGTACAGCATCGGCACGCCGCCGTAACCGCCGGGCCCGTAGGCGATGTTGAGACGGGCGATGACGGTGGGCAGACGCAGGGTACGGGCGTACGCGCGGACCACGCCCTCGGTGGCGATCTTGGCGACGGGGTAGACGGGCAGCCAGTCGGCGACCCCGTCGACCGGGTCGTCCTCGGTGTACGCGTGGTCCAGGGTCCGACGCGCGTACAGGGCTCCGGTGGACACGTACAGGAACGCCTCGGCGGTACGGCAGTGGGTCATCAGGCGGGCGGTGGCGACCGTGTTGACCTCGATCGCCGTGTTGAAGTCGCCGTCCTCGCCGCGTCGTACGGCGGAGTGGATGACGTGGGTGAAGTCCTCGGGCAGGCCCTTGAGGGTGTCGTCGCCGGTGTCGTCCATGTCCCAGCGGAACGTGGTGACGCCGTGCCCGGTGAGCGACTCCTCGGACCCGGGGGCGCCGAACCGGCCGAGCGCCCAGACCTCGTTGTCCCGTGCGAGGGCCTTGGCCACCGGGCCGGCCACCTGTCCGGTACCCCCGGTGACCAGGATCTTCTTGCCGTTCATCGTGCTCTCCTCCGTGGGCGGGTGGGGTGGGGTCCGGGCGGGGTTCAGCCGGCGTCGCCGAGCGCGCGGTCGAGTTCCGCGC
>NZ_LIQQ01000124.1 GCF_001418565.1 Streptomyces graminilatus
GGGAAGGTGTGGGGAGGGCGTGATCGTAACTTGCCATCCCACATCGTGGGCCATCTGTTCATGTACTGGACACATGCGGCCGTCGCGACCCGCCGTCGACTAGCGTCGGGGCATGACCAGCGAGACCAGTGAGACCAACGAGAGCCGCGAGACCAGCCCGAGCGGCGGTGTCTCCCCGTCCTCCCGTTCGGCCTTCTCCGCCGCCCTGTCCTCGGGCGTGCCGCTCGTCCTCGACGGCGGGATGTCCAACCAGTTGGCGTCCGCCGGGCACGATCTGAGCGACGAGCTGTGGTCGGCGCGGCTGCTCGTCGAGCAGCCCGAGGCGATCGTCGACGCGCACCTCGCCTACTACGAGGCGGGCGCGGACGTCGCGATCACCTCCAGCTACCAGGCGACTTTCGCCGGCTTCGCCAAGCGGGGCATCGGCCGGGAGCGGGCCGCCGAACTGCTCGCGCTGAGCGTGGAGTTGGCCCGCGAGGCGGCGCGCCGGGCGAAGACGGAGCGGCCGTTGTGGGTGGCGGCGTCCGTCGGCCCGTACGGGGCGATGCTCGCGGACGGCTCCGAGTACCGGGGCCGGTACGGGCTGAGCGTGGCGGAGCTGGAGCGTTTCCACCGGCCTCGGGTGGAGGTGCTGGCCGCCGCCGGGCCGGACGTCCTGGCCCTGGAGACGATCCCCGATGTCGACGAGGCCGACGCCCTGCTGCGCTCGGTGCGCGGGCTCGGCGTGCCGGTCTGGCTGTCGTACAGCGTGGCCGGGGAGCACACCCGGGCCGGGCAGCCGCTGGCGGAGGCGTTCGCACTGGCCGCCGAGGCGGACGAGGTCGTCGCGGTCGGCGTGAACTGCTGTGTGCCCGAGGACGTGGAAGGCGCCGTGGAGCTGGCCGCCCGGGTGACCGGCAAGCCGGTCGTGGTCTACCCGAACAGCGGCGAGGTCTGGGACGCCGACGCCCGTGCCTGGACCGGCAGTTCGACCTTCACCACCGGCCAGGTCACGGGCTGGCGGGACGCGGGGGCACGGCTGATCGGCGGCTGCTGCCGGGTGGGGCCGGAGGCGATCACATCGATCACCGACACGCTGCGGTGACGACGTGCGTGACGGCCGTGTACGTGACGTACGCGGCGCGCCTCCCGTGGGGACCGGTTGCCGGTCAGCGTCGCGGGGCGTCTCCTGGGTGACGGAGTCGGCGTACGACCGACAGCGGTTCCGCACCCCGTAGGGGCAGCCTGGGCCGGGTGGCCGGTCCGGGGGCGGGGGCCGGGGTCGCGGAGGCCGGGTCGTCCGCCGCCCACAGGGCCAGTTCCCGGTCCCGTGGGCCTTCCACCGTGTGCGGCTCGCCGTCGCTGAAGATCCGCACCGGGTGCGAGGGGTCCCAGGGCTGCCAGCCCGGGTCGCCGTCGACCGCGAAGCGCACCCATGCCGAGTGCATGGCCCCGGCGAGTTCCTCCGGGGCGCCCTCGCCCGCCAGCTTGGCCGACTCGGGGGCCCGGTGGGTGTCGAACACGAATCCCAGTTCGAGGGCGTGGCAGGCGCCCAGGTCCGGCTTGGCGGACGGCCAGGCGAACTCGTACACATACGCGCTGCCGCCATCGCCGTCACCCTCGGCCCGGGTGTCCGCGAGCCGGTGCAGCGGTACGCGGAGCAGGTGGTCGGTGACGAGCTGGCCGACGAGATCGGCCGTGCCCGCGTCGGGGTGCAGGGCGCGGTAGCCGCGCGGGACCTCGGGGCCGCAGCGGCAGCGGGCCATGGCGCCGGCCTGGGCGACCGGACCGAGCCGGTCGACGCGCTCCAGGAGTCCGCCCGGGACCAGCCACAGCCGGTACTCGTCCCGGGTCCAGCCCAGGAGCAGGTCGACATCGGCGGCGGCTCCCTCGACGAGGGCCTCCAGGGGGTCGCGGGGTACGAGGTCGCCGTCGACGACGATGCCGAAGGCGGGCCCGCCCAGCACCGGGCTGCTCAGCCGGCCGACCTCGCCCTGGACGCGCAGCAGCAGCTCCCGGTCGACGGCGGCGAAGGCCTCGGCGGTCGCCGGGATCTTGAGCCGGGTCGCCATCCGGCGCACCATCCGCCGTACCTTGTCGCGGTCGCTCGCCTCGGGCGGCCCGCTCTGAAGCACCGCCCGCCGGAAGAGCCCCTGAGCGCGGGGAGCGGCGAGCAGCGCGCCGATGCTGATCGCGCCGGCCGACTGGCCGAAGACGGTGACCCGGTCGGGGTCGCCGCCGAAGGCCGCGATCGACGCCCGCACCCACTCCAGCGCGGCCAGCTGGTCACGGAGGCCCGGGTTCGGGGGCGCGTCCGGGAAGAGACCGTAACCCTCCACGCCCAGACGGTAGTTGACCGAGACGAGGACCACGCCGTCGCGGGCGAAGGCGCCGCCGTCGTAGACGGGCACGGCCGAGGAGCCGCGGGTCAGGGCGCCGCCGTGGAACCACACCATGACGGGGAGCCGGGCCCCGCGTCCGGGCTCCGGTGTCCAGACGTTGAGGTTGAGGCAGTCGTCGCCGGGCACCACCGGGTCGGACAGCAGCCGGGCGAAGACCTCGGAGTACGGCGGTTTCGGCGCGGTGGGACCGAAGCGGTCCGCGTCGCGGACCCCGTCCCAGGGGGTGGGCGGCACGGGCGGACGGAAGCGGCGGGGGCCGAAGGGCGGAGCGGCATACGGAATGCCTCGGAACACGGCGATCCGGCCGCCCCCGCGCCCACCGACGTGCCCGTTGCCCTCGGGGCGCTCGTATCTGCCGCGGACGTCCCCGTAGGGCGTACGTACGACGGGTCGCGTCGACTCGTCCGTCATCTGCCCACCAGCTCTCTCGCCGCCGCTCGTGAACCGTTCAGATCAGAGCAACACATGACCTGCGGGTATTCCCGCCGACGGAGCCGTTCACAGAGCCATTCGGTGGGTGATCGGGCGGCTGCCCGGCGTACACGTGCGACGGCCGTCCTCGCGCGGACACGTCCGATTCCTTCAAGACCGGCCACCGGTGACCCGCCTAGCGTGGCCGCATGACGACTTCACCACCGACACCACGACCGACGACCCCACGTCCCACCCCGCGGTTCGACGCCATCGGGATCGTCACCGCCGATCTCGCCGCGTCCCTCGCGTTCTACCGGCGGCTCGGGCTCGACTTCCCCGAGGGGGCCGAGCAGCAGCCGCATGTCGAGGCGCAACTGCCGGGTGGGATGCGGCTGTTGTTCGACACCGAGGAGACCGTCCGGTCCTTTCACCCCGGGTGGCGTCCGCCCAGCGGCGGCGGCCGGATCGGGCTGGCCATGCTGTGCGGCTCCCCCGCCGAAGTCGACGCCCTGTACGAGCAGTTGGTGGGCGCCGGATATCGGAGCGAGCTGAAGCCGTGGGACGCCGTATGGGGCCAGCGGTACGCGTGCGTGCTCGACCCCGACGGCAACGGGGTCGACCTCTTCGCGGCGCTGGACCGGCCCCCGCCTCACCCGGCGAGTAGCCGGCCCAGCGGCATCCCCGCCAACTCCCGTACGTCACGGGAGAGGTGGGCCTGGTCGGCGTAGCCCGCGCGAGTCGCCGTATCGGCGAAGGGCACCCCCTGCCGGGCCAGGGCGAGGGCGCGCTGGAGGCGGAGGACACGGGCCAGCGTCTTGGGTCCGTAGCCGAAGGCGGCGAGGGAGCGGCGATGCAACTGGCGTGCGCTCAGGCCGAGTTCGTCGGCGGTACGGGCGACCGGGCGGCCTGCCCACAGGGCCACGACCAGGCCGGTGAGCAAGGGATCGGGCGGCGGCGCCAGAGCGGCCATACGCAGCGCCAGCTCCTCCAGCCCCGTCGCCGGGTCGGCCGCAGCGTGGACACGGGCCGCCAGGCGTCGCGCCTCGGCCGCTCCCCACAGCTCGGCCAACTCGACGCGCCGGTCCCGGAGTTCGTGCGCGGGCACGCCCAGCAGGGCCGGCGCCGTGCCCGGGTGGAAGCGGACGCCCGCCCAGTGCGCGGGGGCGCCCTCGGGGACGTACGGGCGGGTGTCGGGTCCCGCGACCAGGAGCCGGCCCTCGCTCCACAGCAGGTCCATACAGCCGTCGGGCAGGACGGGCCATGTGTCGCAGGGCCCGGCCGGGGTCTTCGTCCACACCGTCGCGCCCGGCAGCAGGGAGGGCCGTTCCTCATACACGTACGACACGCTACGCCGCCCGGCGCCCTCGTCCACCTGGGCCCGTCGTCCGGATCACGCCGCCTTCGGGCCGGGGCGGCGCATCGGGGCCGGCGAAGGGGGGTGCGGCGCGGAGGGCGGGAGACGACACCGGTCCGCCACCGGGGGCCTGCGTGCCACACCTCGCACACCTCGCACGGCCCAGGCGCGCGCTGGAGGACGGCCGTGGGCCCGGAAACGGGAGAGGATCCGGCCGACGGGCGCGGACCCGGACGACGGCAGGGTGACACCGATCCCGATCCGGGAGACTGCGTGGCGCCCCGCGCGGCCCAGGCGCGCCCTGGTGGACGTCGTCACGGCCGCGCCGGTGTCCGGGGAGCGGTATGCGGGGCGGACGTTGGAGCCGACCGGGCCTCGGCTGCCGAGCTTCCGGGAGGCGGTCGCGGAGATCGCCGCGGTGACCGGCAGCGAACTGACGTGGAGGTCTTCGAGGGGCTCCTCGACGGCCACGGCTCCCGCCTCACGGACGTCGTCCGGCAGATCCTCGGCCGTGAGCCGCGCGAGTCTCCGACTTCGTACGGGAGAACGCGGCGGCCGGCGTCTGGAAGGCGTGACACAGGACGGCGTGAGACCGGAAGGGGCGAGACCGGCAGGGGCGGGCGGACATCACCGCACCGGCCCGTTCTCCGTCACTTGTCGGAGGGCGGGCCCTCCGCTGCCTTGGGCGTGCTCTTCGCGTGGGTCCGCAGCCTGGACGTCACGTCCTCCGGGGGCAGGAAGCGCGACCAGCGTTCCGGGAACTCGGAGGGCATGTCGCAGTCGTCGGGGTCATCGTCGTCGTGCTCGTGGGCGTGGATGGCGGCCATCCTGGCGACGTACTCGGCGGCCTCCTCCTCGCGGATCCGTTCGTTGGCGGCCCGTGCGGCGGCGGTGGAGGCGGCCGGCCAGACACGGTCGATCGCCGCGTTGACGGCGGCCCCGACGAGCACCGCGAACGCGGACACCCCGACCCACAGCAGGACGGCGACAGCGGCGGCGAGCGAGCCGTAGATCGTGGCGCCCTCGATCGTCTTGGTCAGGTAGATGCGCAGCAGGAAGCTGCCGAGCACCCACATCGCGAGGGCCATCAGCGCGCCCGGCACGTCCTCGATCCACGGTGAGCGCACCGGGACCGACACATGGAACAGCGTCGTCAGGAAGGCGATGGACAGCAGGATGACGACAGGCCAGTACAGGATCTGTACGAGCGTCTCCGACCAGGGCAGGACGTTGAGTACGGCGTCCGGGCCCGCCACCATCAGCGGCAGCGCGACCGAGCCGATCAGCAGCGCCACCACGAACAGTACGAAGGCGACGAGCCGGGTCTTGACGATGCCCCGGACGCCGTCGAGGCCGTACATCACGGTGATCGTGTCGATGAAGACGTTCACCGCGCGCGAGCCGGACCAGAGGGCGAACAGGAACCCTATGGAGATGACGTCGGGCCTGCCGCCCTTCATCACGTCGTTCAGGATCGGCTGGGCGATCTCGGTGACGCCCTTGTCGGACAGGACCGTGCGGGACGCCTCCAGGAGGTTGGTCTCCAGGCTGGTGATGGTGTCGGTGCCGGTCCAGTCGTCGACGTAGCCGAGCAGCCCGATCAGGCTCAGCAGCAGGGGCGGCACGGACAGCAGCGTGAAGAAGGCCGCCTCGGCCGCCAGACCCAGGATCCGGTACTCGATGCACGAGTTGACGGTGTCCTTGAGCAACAGCCAGGCGGTCCTGCGCTTGGAGACGTTCCGGTAGAGAACGCGCGCGCGATGGAGTCGGCCGCTGGGGCTCTCGGGAAGTTCACTTGCTGCCTGCACGCCCTAACGGTATCGGGCGGGCGCCACCCCTCTCACCCTCCGGTGCCTCGCTCAGGGCGCAGCGCCCGTACGCCGCTCTCTTCCCTCTGTTCCCGTGACGGCAGAAAACGATTTTCACCACCGGCGGCGGTACGCCCCGGGCCGGCCGCGGCTCGCTCGCCGCGGTCACCGCCCGCCCGCCGGCCGTCGGCCTGACCGGACTGCTGCTGGGCTGTGCCGCCAACGCGGGCGGACTCGAAGCCGACGTCCTCCTGGCCTTCTCCGCCCTGCTGTTCCTGCTCGCCCTGCCCCCGCTGACCCTGCGGGCACGGACTCCGGCCTGCCTCGCTCTCGCCCTGGGCGTGGTCGCGCCGTTCCTCGTCCACCTGCTCCGGGGGGCGCTGCCCGAACCCGCCTTCGACGGTGCCCCGCTGTGCGGCGAGCACGACCTGGCGCCCCTGGCCTCCGGCGAAGGCGGCCCTCTCGCGGCCGGCCCGACCGCACCCGTCCGACCGGCCCGGCCTCGCCCGACCGGCGCCACGGCACGGGGTGCGGCGCGGCGGGAATCCGCCGACCGGCACCGTACCGGGGGATAGATTTCCCGTATGGCTGCCAGCACCCACACCGTGACCAACCAGGTGCCTCCCCTGGTCGGATATGACCTGTTCACCGCCGACAAGGCCCTGGTCGCGGCCGTCGAGAGGCACCTGGACCCCGGGCTTCTGGACGGAGCCCGGGACGACCTGTCCACGCTGGGCCGGTCCGCCGGATCCGCGCAGGTGCAGGAATGGGGAGCGCTCGCCAACGACAACCCCCCGAAGCTGCGGACGCACGACCGGTACGGCAACCGGATCGACGAGGTGGAGTTCCATCCGGCCTGGCACCGGCTGCTCGGCAAGGGCGTCTCGGCCGGGATGACGGCGGCCTGGACGCGGCCGGGCGGGCATGTGCGGCGGGCCGCGGCGTTCGTGGTCTGGTCCCAGGCCGAGGCGGGCCACGGCTGCCCGCTGTCGATGACCCACGCGGCGGTGCCCGCGCTGCGCACCGACCCGGCACTCGCCGCCGAGTGGGAGCCCCGGCTGACGTCCACCGTCTACGAGAAGGAGCTCTGGCCGGCGGACCGGAAGGCCGGCGCGCTCTTCGGGATGGGCATGACGGAGAAACAGGGCGGCAGCGACGTACGGACCAACACGACCGTCGCGAGGCCGCTCGCCGAGGACGGTACGTACAAGCTGACGGGCCACAAATGGTTCTGCTCGGCGCCCATGTCGGACGGCTTCCTGGTGCTGGCCCAGGCGCCCGGCGGGGTGACCTGCTTCCTGCTGCCCCGGGTCCTCGCGGACGGTACGCGCAACGAGTTCCGGATCCAGCGGCTCAAGGACAAGCTGGGCAACCGGTCCAACGCCTCCGCCGAGGTCGAGTTCGACGGGACGTGGGTGCGCCGGGTCGGGGACGAGGGGCGCGGGGTGCGCACCATCATCGAGATGGTGTCGGCGACGCGGCTCGACTGTGTGCTGGGGGCCGCCGCGCTGATGCGGCAGGCGGTCGCCCAGGCCGTGCACCACTGCACGTACCGGGAGGCGTTCGGCGGGAAGCTCGTCGACAAGCCGCTGATGCGCAACGTACTCGCCGATCTGGCCCTGGAGTCGGAGGCGGCGACGACGCTCGCGCTGCGGCTGGCCGCCGCCTACGACGACGGCGGCGAGCGGGAACGGGCGTTCCTGCGGCTCGCGTTGCCGGCCGCCAAGTACTGGGTGACCAAACGCTGCACCCCACTGGTGGTGGAGGCGTCCGAGTGCCTGGGCGGCAACGGCTACGTCGAGGAGTCGGGCATGCCCCGGCTGCTGCGCGAGTCGCCGCTCAACTCGATCTGGGAGGGCGCCGGGAACGTACAGGCGCTGGATGTGCTGCGGGCGATCCAGCGGGAGCCCGCCGCCCTCAACGCGTTCCTCCAGGAGGTCGGGCAGGCACGCGGAGCCGACCACCGGCTGGACGGCGCCATCAAGGACCTGCTGACCGAACTCGCCGACCTGGCGGGCATCGAGGGCCGGGCGCGGCGGCTGGCCGAGCGGATCGCGCTGGTGCTCCAGGGATCGCTGCTGGTCCGGTTCGCGCCCCCGGAGACCGCCGACGCGTTCTGCGCCTCCCGGCTGGGCGGCGACTGGGGCAGCGCCTTCGGCACCCTCCCGCACACCCTGGACCTGGCGTCGGTCGTGGAGCGGGCCCGGCCGGTCGCGTAGGGCCTGTTGTGTGGCGGGGGTGGTGCCGCGCCGACACGGCACCACCCCCGCCCAACTGCCCCGCATCGATCGGGAGCACGGACGCCGCGCGGCGGCGTCGCCCAAGTTTCAGCCACCGCACGGCGGTTCACCAGGGTTGCAAGGGGTTGCAACTTGCTGGCATATGTGTGCGGACTGTGGTTCTCCGCGCCTCGGGGGCGGCACCATGAGAAATCGAGTCAATACGGGTCGGGAGGACAGCGTGGCGAATCCGCCGATGGACGTCGGGCGGCTTGTCGCCCGTGACGGGGCGCAGGCGGCTCGGCTGCTCAGTGACGTGCGCGCGGCCCGCCTCACCGGACAGCGGCCGCTCCTGGCGCCCCGGCCCGTGATCGACCAGTCCTGGGACCGGATGCTGCGCGGCGGTGTCGACCCGGACCACGACTTCCGGACCGGGCTGCTGACCCGCGAGGAGCTGGAGCGCCGGCGTGCGGCCTCCCGGCTGCGGCATGTCCTGCCGGTGCTGCGGCAGGGGCTGTTGTCGGTCGCGGACATCACCCGGCACATCATGGTCGTCGCCGACGAGGACGGCCGGGTGCTGTGGCGCGAGGGCTGTTCTCCGGTGCTGCGCAAGGCCGACTCGATCGGGTTCGAGCCGGGCGCCGACTGGGCCGAGGGCGTCGTCGGGACCAACGGTGTGGGCACTCCGGTGGTCGCCCGGCGCCCCGTACAGGTCTTCGCCTCCGAGCACTTCGTACGGTCCCACGCCACCTGGACGTGCACGGGCGCCCCGATCACCGATCCGCGTGACGGCACGCTGATCGGCGTGGTGGATGTGAGCGGCCCGCTGGAGACCATGCACCCGGCCACGCTCGCCTGGGTCGACTCGGTCGCCAAGCTCGCCGAGGCCCGGCTGCGGGAGTTGCACCACCGGTCGCTGGAGCGGCTGCGTACGGCGGCGGCGCCGGTGCTGGCGCGGCTCGGCGGGCGGGCCCTTGCGGTGGACCGGGACGGCTGGACGGCAGCGGTCACCGGTCTGCCGTACACGAGCCGGGTCGCGCTGCCCAAGTCGCTGTCGCCGGGCCGGTGTTGGCTGCCTTCGCTGGGGCTGTGCGCGGTGGAGCCGCTGGCGGGCGGCTGGCTGGTCCGCGTCGCCGCCGAGCCCGAGGGACGCGGCGACTCTCGGGTCGTGCTGGATCTGCGCGGGCCGCGCCGCTGGTCGGTGGCCGTGTCGGGCCCGGCGGGCTCCTGGGCGCACGAACTGAGTCCCCGGCACGCCGAGTTGCTGTATCTCCTGACCCTGCACCCGGCCGGCCGCAGTGCGGCGGGCCTGGCCGACGACCTGTTCTCGGACCCGGCCCGCACGGTGACCGTGCGCGCGGAGATGTCGCGGATACGCCGGTATCTCGGGTCGTTCCTGGAGCACCGTCCGTACCGCTTCGGCGAGGACACGGAAGTCACCGTCCTCCTGCCGGACGATCCCCGCGATCTGCTGCCCCACTCGACGGCCCCGTCCGTGGCCCGGGAACGGGTCCCGGGGTCCGGCGGGCGGGCGGCGGACGACGCACAGTGACCCGCACGTGACACCGGGGTGAGAAAACGTGTCCGAACGGCCCCCGGGTTCAACACAGGGGCAAGGATTCCGACGTATTCGACCAGGCCCGGCGCCCCCTGACGTACCATCCTTCCCACGGCCCCCCACACTGCGACCCGGGTTCAACGTACGGAACGCGAGCCGCAGTTGGCCTGCCTCGGGAGGATGAATGACGTATCGCGGCAGACACCGCAGGCAGAAGAGGGGCAGAGCGCTGCGCGGCGTGCTCGCCGGAACCGCCCTCGCCCTGACCGCCGCCGCCACCATCGTGAGCGCCTCCCAGGCTGTGAGCAGCGACAACCCGGGGCCCCTACGGTCCGTGACGTCCGCCGCCGAGCTGAAGGACTTCCAGCTCAAGGAGCATCTGGCTTCGAGGAGTTCACTCGACCGGCTGGCAACCTCCATGGGCGGCACGGTGGGTGTGAGCACCGTCCTGGAGCACACCAACCGCACGATGCGCGGCGCGACCCAGTGCGCCGCCACCGAGACCGGTGCGTTGCCCGTCGCCCCGACGGCCACCCGCGCGTACTGCTGGGACGAGGCCGACTCTGCCAGTCAGCGCTGGCTGCCGCAGTCCGTGACCACCTCGGGCGACGCGGACGAGGACGGCCGCTGGGGCGCCAACCGGGTGATCCTGTCCGGCTGGACGCACAACGACGCCAAACCGGACGAACCCGAGGTGTCCCGTGGTCTCGCGCGGGTCGCCGTCATCGACGCGAACGACCTGGCCGACATGACGTACCGCTGGGTGCTCCTGGTCGTCCCGACCGAGGACGGCTCCGACTACCGCAAGCTGTCCTCGTCTATCTCCGGCATGGTCTGGTACCAGGACAAGCTGCTGGTCACCGCCTCGACCACGGACACCGACCGCAGATCCCTGTACGTCTACGACCTGAACCGCATCCAGCGCGCCTCGGTCGACAGTCCGGCGGTCGGCCGGGTGGCCGGCGGCTGGTCGGCGCACGGGTACGGCTATGTCATGCCCGCCGTCGCCTCGTACAGCCTGACCGGCGGCAGGTGCGATCCGTCCGCCGACGACCGCGTCCCCTGTTTCGGCTCCCTCTCGCTCGACCGCAGCTCCACGCCGGACAGTCTGGTGGCGAGCGAGTCGTTCGCGGCCGGGGCCGACCGGCGCAGCCGCCTGTGGCGCTACTCGTTCAGCACGGCGGGCGACCGCTCCGGCCTCCTCGCCGCCGACGCCCTGGGCCGGGTGAACGCGGTCGAGGCGTACTCGACGAAGGCCACCGGCATCCAGGGCGTGCTGTCCTACCGGTCGACGGGCGACGAGAAGGCGGACTGGTACGTCGGTCTCGCCAAGGGCGCCAAGGACCGCCACGGCACCCTGTGGCGCCTGGACTCCGACGGCGCGAAGGCGGCCCGCTGCGGCCCGGACGACGAGTCCCGCCGCTGCTGGGGCGAACACGCCGAGTCCCTCTCCTACTGGGAAGGCACGGGCGAACTCTGGTCCCTGACGGAGTGGGCGGCGGACGCGCGGTCGGGCTGGCACGGAACACCGGTCCCGGAACGGATCCTGTACGCGGTACCGCTGTCGTCGATCACCGGTTCGCTGAAGTAGCGAGGGATTCGGGCAGGGTGCACTGAGGTAGGTCGGAGGTGCGCGCAGCGCCTCCGACAGGGGCGCGGGACTGTATCCGATCCGCGGCTCGACAGCGCCCCGCTTTAGGGGCGCGGGGCTGTATGCGATTTGCGGCTCCGCCGCGTGGGCGCGACCAGCCCCCACCGGGCCGCACACGATGAACTACGTAGCGCTGCGCTCACTCACTTCCCGCAACTCCTGTTCCCCCGGCTCACTGGGCCGCCCCTCACGCAACAGCTCGCGCCAATGTTCCCGACTCCAGTCGGCCGGCGCACTCCCCCCGGTGAACTCCTCCACCAACGCCACGAACCGCGCCGGATCACTGTGGAACGGAAAATGCCCCGCCCCCTCAAAAATCTCCAGCCGACTCCCGGGCATCGCCTCATGCGCCCCATAGGCGTGCCGCACCGGCACCACACTGTCCCGGTCACCCCACAACAACATCGTGGGCATGCCCTCAGTGAGATAGCACCGGTCGAGCATGGTCACCACCTGCCCGCGCCAGTCGACCACCGCGCGCAGCGTACGGATGAAGGCGTTGCGCGAGGTCTCGTCGGGCAACGCGTCCACCAGAGTCAGCAACTCGGGCGCGTCCCGCCCCAGATCGGTGTCGAGAAGTTTCATCAGCCCTACGACGAGCCCCACTTGAAGCCGCATCCCTGGCAACCGCAGGGCGGACAGCACGAGATGGGCGCCCGGCAGCGACACCGCCCGCAGGACGGGGTTGACCTCACGGCCGACACCGCCCGCGCTGACGAGGATGAGCCGCTCGGTGCGCTCGGGGAACTGGTAGGCGAACTGCATGGCCACCCCGCCGCCGAGGGAGTGTCCGACGAGCGTCGCGGACTCGATGCCGAGGGTGGTGAGCAGATCGCGCACACCGTTGGCGTAGGCGGCCACCGAGTAGTCGGCGCGCGGCTTGTCGGAGGCGCCGTGGCCGAGCAGGTCGGGGGCGATCACGGTGTGGCTGCGGGCGAGGTCGGGGATCAGTTCGGCCCAGGTCGCCGAGGAGTCCCCGATCCCGTGGATCAGGACGAGGGCGGGGCCCTGGCCGGCCATCCGGAAGGCCCGGCGGTACCCGTGCACGACGCGGTACCGCAGTTCGAGTTCGCCGTCGCCGACCGGTCGCAGCCGCACGGCCCGTGCCGGTCCGCGCCGCGGGACGTCCGTCACGCGCCCACCTCCCCGCTTCCTGTGCCCCGGTTCGTTGCCGAAAGCCCTTTCCCACCCAGCGTAGAAACCCCGTTCCCACAAGGCGTTTCGAGGAGGTTTCACGTCCGCTAACCGGGCGAACCGAGGTGTGCGGAAGCGGGATTGTCAGTGGCGGGCGGCAAGCTGGGGGACGCAGGGATGAGCAGATGAGCAGAACTGACGCCGACATGGGGAGAGCCGTCCGATGCCGACCGCCGTACTGACCGACCGTGAGCGCACCGCCGTACAGGCCTACTTGCGGCTGCTGCACACCGTCCGCGCGGCCTTCGACATGCCGCCGGGCAGCCACCGGCCGCCCGTCGTACCGCCGGCCGTCCTCGCGGAGGCCGAGGCGGCCCTGGAGCGGGCGGGTCTGACGGGCAACGAGGAGCGGTTCTTCCGGTTGCTCAGACAGGCTGGTGCGGCACGCTGACCGCCGTCGCCAGCAGCCCGTGCCGCACGGTCCAGCGCCCGTCGAAGTGCCCGACCTCCCGGCCGTCGACGACCGGTCCGGGCACCAGCAGACGGGCCCGGAAGGTGCCGTACGGGTGCGGGCCCGGGCCGGTCGCCGTGAACGCTATGTCGGCCTCACTGAAGTCCAGCCACTTGCCGGTGAGCGGGAACCACGCCTTGTAGACCGCTTCCTTGGCGCTGAACAGCAGCCTGTCCCAGTGCACGGCGGGTCCGCCCGCGCCGGGGCCGGCGGCCGTCAGCGCGCGCAGGTGCGCCAGTTCGGTGGGCAGGGCCACCGAGTCGAGGACGCCCTCGGGCAGCGGCTGGTGGGGTTCGGCGTCGATGCCGATGGAGGCGAGGTCGGTGGCGCGGACCAGGGTGGCGGCGCAGTAGCCCTCGCAGTGGGTCATGCTGCCGACCAGTCCGGCCGGCCACTGCGGGGCGCCCCGCTCACCGGGGAGCACGGGCTGCGGCGGCACGCCGAGCTTCTCCATGGCCCGGCGGGCACAGGCGCGGACGAGGGTGAACTCGCGCACGCGCTTGGCCACCGCCCGGCTCACGAGCGCCTCTTCCTCGGGGTACAGCGTCATGTCCCCGAGCCCGCCGGCGCCGTACGCCGCGTCGAGCGTCTCGTCACCGTACGCTTCCACGGCCACCGCCGTGGCCGGAAGCAGCTCCTCGATCACCGGGTCCCGACCTCCATCGGCAGTATGCGGCGCAGCCTTCCCGGGTCTCCGGGGCGCTTCTGCCATTCGCGGGGATAGCCCACGGACACTTCTTCGAAGCGGACGCCCTCGTGCCAGGTGGTGCGAGGGATGTGCAGATGGCCGTAGACCATGGTCTTGACCCGGAACCGGCGGTGCCAGTCGGCGGTCAGCGTGGTGCCGCACCACATGGCGAACTCGGGGTGCCACAGCACGTCCATGGGGTGCCGGTCGAGCGGATAGTGGTTGACGAGCACCGTCGGCAGGTCCTCGGGCAGCTCGGCGAGCCGCCGCTCCGTCTCGGCCACCCGGGCGCGGCACCAGGCCTCGCGCGTCGGGTAGGGGTCGGGGTGCAGAAGGTACTCGTCGGTGCAGACGATGCCCGTGCTCTCCGCGTACGCGAGACCCTCCGCCTTGGTGGCGCAGCCCTTCGGCAGGAAGGAGTAGTCGTACAGGAGGAAGAGCGGCGCGACGGCCACGGGGCCACCGGGGCCCTCCCACACGGGGTACGGGTCCTCGGGCGTCGTCACACCCAGCTCACGGCACAGGTCGACCAGGTGTTCGTAGCGGGCGACGCCGCGCAGGGTGACCGGGTCCGAGGGGTGGGTCCACAGCTCGTGGTTGCCGGGCGCCCAGATCACCTTGCGGAACCGTCCGGCGAGGGTTTCCAGGACCCAGCGGATGTCGGCCACGTTCTCCGACACGTCGCCGGCGACCAGGAGCCAGTCGTCGTCCGTCTCCGGGCGCATCTGTTCGACCAAAGCACGGTTCTCGGAGTAGCCGATGTGCAGATCACTGATCGCCAGGAGCTGTCCGGCACCGCCGGCCGTCGTCTCCACTCCAGCCCCTTTCGTATCCGAACTCGACTTCCGCGAGCGCAGGTTCGGATCAACAAGAACACATCCCCGACAGCCCGACAAGTGTGAGCTTCCGCTCGTCGGAGGCCCTCTCCTCGCAGCTCACCGGCCGGGCCGAAGATCATTACAGGTGGGCACCGGGAGCACACAAGGCAACACACGGGGTACTGCTGTCAATTCCGTAACACGCGCGTAGCAGGAACAGGGCCTTCGGAGCCTTATGATCGCCTCAACACTTCCGCCAAGAACCCGGTTCGCACCCGGCGGCTTGTCGTGTTCCCAACTCTCCCCTGGCCGGGCTCGGCCCTTGCTTCGCCGTGCCCGTGAACCTTGAAAGGTGGCCCTGCATGGTCTCTCGCGTACGCGTCTGGCTGAACCGCACGTACGCGGAGAACGTGTTCTTCATGGAACAGCTGAGGAGAAATCCCAGCGACCGCGCGGTCGAGATTCACGCCACCCACGGGGACGCCGACTCCCCCGTCCTGGCCGCCGCCGACACCGCCGCCATGGAGCCCGAGGGCCTGTCCCCCGCCGCGTACGTGGAGTACGCGCTCGACCAGTGCGACCGCCGCGAGATCGACGTGTTCGTGCCCCGGCTGCACCAGGACGCGATCGTCGAGCACCGCGCGGACTTCGAGGCGGTCGGCACCAAGCTGCTCGCGCCGACGCCGGAGGCGGTGGCCGTCTTCCAGGACAAGGCGACCGCGTACCAGGCCGTCGAGGCCGTCGGAGTGCCGGTGCCGCCGTGGTGGCGGGTCCGCAGCGCCGACGAACTCCTCGCCGCTGTCGAGGAGTTGGAGGCCGGCGGCCACAAGGCGTGCTTCAAGCCGGCCGCGGGCGCGGGCGGGGTGGGCTTCCGGGTGATCACCCGCGCCCCCTTCTCGATGTCGCACCTCAACGGGTTCCCCTCCCCCTACGTCCAGTTGGACATGGTGCTCGACGTCCTGCGGAACACGGACGAGGACGTGGACTGGCTGGTGATGCCCCGTCTGGAGCAGCCGGAGGTGTCCGTCGACTGCCTCACCGGCCCCGACTCGCGCATCCGGATGGCGATCGGCCGCACCAAGAACGGCCGGCGGCGCGGCTTCACGCTCGACGAGGCCTGGCTGGAGCCCGCGCGGCTCATCGCCGAGGGCTTCGGGCTGCACCACCTGAGCAACATCCAGTTCCGGATGTACGAGGACCGGCCGGTGCTGATGGACGTCAACACGCGTCCCGCCGGCGGTCTGCACCAGCTCTCGCTGTGCGGCATCAACGCCCCCTGGGCGGCAGTGCAGTTGGCGCTCGGCGAGGACCCGGGCGACCTGGTGCCGCCGTTCCTCGGCCAGGACTACGCGGTGATCTCCGCGCCGCGCCCGGTACGCACGGTGTCGGCGCCCGCGGACGAGGTCCCGGCGCCCACGGTGTCCGCAGTACCGGCGCGTGCTACCGAGCAGCTGGTGTCGGAGACCGTCGAGACGTCCTCCACCGAAGCGGCGGCCGGAGCGGCTGCGGGAGCGTCGGCCTAGTCTTCTTCTGAGGCCTGGGCCAGGACCGACCGACAGGTCCTGGCCCAGGCCTTCCACGTCGGCCTGCGTGTACGGCGGATCCGTCGCCGGTCCGCCGTCGCGCTCGGCCAAATGGGTCGCGTGGCGTTCTCCCCCATCCGAGGATGGCGGTCATGCAGCGCATCGAGTTCGTGCACTTTCCCGTCAGCGACGATCCGTCGGCCCCGCTCCGGTGGGGCATGCGTGTCGGCGGCACGGATCTGCGTGTGCTTGTCGCCAAGGCCACCCGCCACCTCTGGCGCAAGGAGCACCAGAAGTGGACCGAGGCCAAGCAGGAGCGCTTTCTGCTCACCCAGCACATCGGCCTCTACGTCGAGGAGGTCGGCGACCCCTTACGCCACTTCCTCGGTGACCCCTCGCCCAGGTTCACCGATTCCTGTGCCGGCGCCACCCCGCTCCTCGGCTGCGTCTGCGGCGACTGGGCCTGCTGGCCGCTGCTGGCGCTCGTCACCGCCACCTCCGAGACCGTCACCTGGTCGTCCTTCCGCCAGCCCCACCGCGAACAGTGGGGCGAGCTGGACATGGGCCCGTACGTCTTCGACCGCACCGCCTACGAAGCCGCACTCGCGCACCCGGTCCGGCTCGACGAGGACCCGATCGGACCGGACCCGGACGAGATGCCCTGACCCGCGACCGGCCGGGCACGCGAAGGGCGGGCCGCACCGAGCGACCCGCCCCTCATCCTGCTAACGCCCTGGTGACTCCTACTTGGCCACCGTCAGGCGGAGCGTCTGCACTTCGAACGGCCGCAGCGTCACCGGCACCGAGTCGCCGTCCGTCCGGGCCTCCGCCAGGGGGCGCTCCAGCAGGTCGGTGATCTTGGCGCCCGCCAGCGGGAACCCGGTGCACAGCGCACCCTCGGCCCGGCCGCCGCGCGACTCGTAGAGGCGGACGACGACGTCGCCGGACGCGTCGTCGGCGAGCTTGACCGCCTCGATGGTCACACCGTCGCCGTCCGCCCAGACGACCGGCTCGGGCGCGCCCGCCGCGTCCGCGACACGCAGCGGCAGGTTGAGTGAGTAGCCTTCCGCGACCGCGTCCTCGATGCTCGCGCCGGGCAGCAGCGAGTACGTGAAACGGTGCCTGCCCTGGTCCGCGCCGGGGTCGGGGATGCGCGGGGCGCGCACCAGCGAGAGGCGGACCGTGGTGGTCGTACCGCCGTCCTCGCGGACCGTGCGGGAGACGTCGTGGCCGTACGTCGAGTCGTTGAGGACCGCGACGCCGTAGCCGGGCTCGGCGAGGTGCACCCAGCGGTGGCCGGAGACCTCGAAGCGGGCCGACTCCCAGGTGGTGTTGGTGTGCGTGGGCCGCTGGACGTGGCCGAACTGGATCTCGGCCGAGGAGTGCGCGGCCCTGATGTCCACCGGGAAGGCGGCCTTGAGGATCTTCTCGGCCTCGTGCCAGTCGATGTCCGTCTCGAAGTCGATCCGGGGACTGCCGGACCGTACGGTGATCGTCTGGACGATCTTCGAGCCCTTGCCGAAGTGACGCTCCACGCGGAGGGAGCCGAGGAGCGGGTCCTCGTCGGACACCGTGACGGAGGACGTCTCCAGGAGGTCCGTGTAGCGGTTCTGGTAGTGCTTGTCGATGTCCCAGGCGTCCCAGTAGTTCGGGAGGTCGGTGTGCAGGCGCAGCAAGTTGCCCTTGTCCGCGAGGACTTCGCGGTCCGCCTTCAGGTCGCGGACCGACGCCAGGGTGCCGTCCTCGGCCAACTCGACGCGTACCAGGCCGTTGTCGAGGATCCGGCCGCCGGTGATCGTCACCGGCTGCGGGGGCTCCGCGACGGCCAGCGGGGCGCTGCCGCTCGCCGGGACCTCCACGTACATGGGGACGCCCGTGGAGGTGCGGACCACCTCGGCCCGGTCGTACGGGCTGGTGTTGAAGGCGCGGGACTCGCCGCCGCCGAGCGCGGCGATCGCCTCGGCGGTGATCGCCTCCAACTCCTCGGCCACGCGGGCGTATTCGGCCTCCGCCTCGCGGTGCACCCAGGCGATGGACGAGCCCGGCAGGATGTCGTGGAACTGGTGGAGGAGCACCGTCTTCCAGAGGCGGTCGAGGTGCTCGTACGGGTACGCGTAGCCCGGCGCGTGCAGTGCGGCCGTCGTGGCCCACAACTCGGCCTCGCGGAGCTTGTGTTCGCTGCGCCGGTTGCCCTGCTTGGTGCGGGCCTGGGAGGTGTAGGTGGCCCTGTGCAGTTCCAGGTACAGCTCGCCGACCCAGACCGGGGCGTCGGGGTACTCCTCGCGGGCCTTGGCGAAGAACTCGTCGGGGTGCTCGATCTCGACGGTCGCCGAGCCCTCCAAGTCCGCGAGCCTGCGGGCGCGTTCCATGATCTCGCGGGTGGGGCCGCCGCCGCCGTCGCCCCAGCCGAAGGGGGCCAGCGAGCGGTTCGCGACGCCCTTCTCCTGGTAGTTGCGCGTCGCGCGGGACATCTCCTCGCCGCTGAAGCGGGCGTTGTAGGTGTCGACCGGCGGGAAGTGCGTGAAGATGCGGGTGCCGTCGATGCCCTCCCACCAGAAGGTGTGGTGGGGGAACTTGTTGGTCTGGTTCCAGGAGATCTTCTGGGTGAGGAACCACTCGTTGCCGGCGAGCTTGGCGAGCTGCGGGTAGGCAGCGGTGTAGCCGAAGGAGTCCGGCAGCCACACGCCCTTGGTCTCGACGCCGAAGTGCTCGATGAAGAACCGCTTGCCGTGGATGAGCTGGCGGGCCATGGCCTCGCCGCCGGGCAGGTTGCCGTCGGCCTCGACCCACATACCGCCGACCGGCGCCCACTGGCCCCGCTTCACGGACTCCTGGATGCGCGCCCACACCTTGGGGTAGTTGTCGCGCACCCACTCGTACTGCTGGGCCTGCGAGCAGGCGAAGATGAAGTCCTCGTACTCGTCGGCCAGCGAGGTGACGTTGGAGAAGGTGCGGGACGTCTTGCGCTTGGTCTCGCGGATCGGCCACAGCCACGCCGAGTCGATGTGCGCGTGGCCGACACCGGAGATCTTGTGGGCGCTGGCGTTGGCCGGCTTGGCCAGGGTGGGTGCCAGGGCCGCCCGTACCGCCGCCGCCGAACCGGCCACGTCGTCCAGGTCGAGCAGGTCGAGGGCGCGGTCCAGGGCGTGCATGATCTCGTGGCGGCGCGGGTCGTGCTCGCCCAGCACCAGCATCAGCTCGCGCAGCACCTGGACGTCGAGGTCGAGGTGGAAGACCTCCTCGTCGAGGATGGCGAGGTCGGCGCGCTTGAAGGTGTAGATCGGCTTGTCGCCGGCGGTGAGGATGTCACCCATGGGGGTGATCTTGGAGAAGTTGTCGGCCAGGATGTCCGGGTTGGAGGCCGCCTCGACCAGGTAGTCGATCTCCTCGCCGCCGACGGCCGGGTTGGCGATCGCCACGTACTGGTTGAGCGGGTTGACCGCCTTCAGCGGGGTGCCGTCGGTGGTGTGGACCAGGGCCTCGGCCTGGTTGCCGGGCCAGTCGCCGGTGAAGCCGAGGTCGATGACCGCCTCGACGCGCCGGCCGGCCCACTCGGCGGGCACCCGGCCGCGCATCCGGAACCAGGTGGTGCCCCAGGGCGGGCCCCAGGGGGTGTCCATGGCGAACGGCGCGTAGGTCGCGGCCGACGCCTCCTCGAAGGAGACCGGCTCGCCCGGCGCCTGCCAGGCCTCGACCTCGAAGGGAGCGGTGGCCGCGTAGATCGCCGCCTTGATCCGCTGGTCGTGGAGTCGCTGGACGCGCTCCTCGATCCGCTGGCGTTCGTCGTGCATGAGAAGTCTCCAGACCAGATTCGGGCAAGACCGCTAACGAGTGGGGAAAGCGCTTACTTAAGGTACGCCAGACCAGGGTGGACCGCGGTGTATCCGTCGACCAGCCTGCGGGCGACGTTCACGGAGTCGACGAGCGGGTGCAGCGCGAACGCCTTGACCGCCGTCGCGCGGGAGCCGGACCCGGCGGCGGCGAGCACCTCGCGTTCGACCGCCTTGACCGAGCAGACCAGGCCGGAGGCGTGGTCGGGCAGCGGGTCGACGGCGACGGGGTGGGCGCCGTTGGCGTCGACCAGGCAGGGCACCTCGATGACGGCCTCGGCGTCCAGCACCGAGAGCGTGCCGCGGTTGCGGACGTTGAGGATCAGCGTGGTGCGCTCGTCGCGGGCGATGGCCCGCATCAGGGCGAGGGCGACCTTCTCGTAGCCCCCGGACAGGTCGTCGGCGTCGCGTTCGCCCGCGCCCGCCGTCTCACGGGCCTCGGCCATGTAGGTGGCCTCGCGCTCGGCGCGGGTGCGGTCCCAGGCGGTGAGGGCGGCGGCGTCCGGCCGCTTCATCTCCTCGTAGAAACCGGCCTGCTGGTCGCGCAGGAAGGCGCCGCGGGTCTTCTCGGCCTCGCTGTACGCCCGTACGGCCTCGCGGTTGAAGTAGTAGTAGTGCAGATACTCGTTCGGGATCGCGCCCAGCGACTGGAGCCAGTCGGTGCCGAAGAGCTTGCCCTCCTCGAAGGAGCCGAGGAGGTCGGGGTCGGCGAGCAGGCGCGGGAGTTCGTCGCGGCCGTTGATCCTGAGGCCGCGCACCCAGCCGAGGTGGTTGAGGCCGACGTAGTCGATCCACGCCTCGCCGGGATTGGCGCCGAGCACCCGGGCGATACGGCGGCCGAGGCCCACCGGGGAGTCGCAGATGCCGATGACGCGGTCACCGAGGTGGCGGGACATGGCCTCGGTGACCAGGCCGGCCGGGTTGGTGAAGTTGATGACCCAGGCGTCGGGGGCGACCCGGGCGACGCGCCGCGCGATGTCCTCGGCGACCGGGACCGTGCGCAGGCCGTAGGCGATGCCGCCGGCGCCGACCGTCTCCTGGCCGAGGACGCCCTGGTCCAGTGCCACCTTCTCGTCGTTGGCGCGGCCCTCCAGGCCGCCGACGCGGATCGCGGAGAAGACGAAGTCGGCGCCGGTGAGCGCCTCGTCGAGGTCGGTCGTGGCGCTCACCTCGGGGGCGTCGGGCACTCCCGCCGCCTGTTCGGCCAGGACCCGGGTGACCGCCGAGAGGCGGCCCGCGTCCAGGTCGTGCAGGACGACATGGGTCACCCGGCCCTCGGCGTGGTCGCCCAGGAGCGCCCCGTACACGAGCGGTACGCGGAATCCGCCGCCGCCCAGAATCGTCAGCTTCAAGGTTGCACCTTTCCTGCCGTGATGACCTGCACCCCGGCCTCCTGCAGAGAGGACTGCGTCGCCGGGTCGACCGGCGCGTTCGTCACCACCATGTCCAGGTCCTCGGGACCGCAGACCTTCGCCATTCCCGTGCCGGGGAACTTGGCCCGGTCGGCGAGCAGCGCGACCCGGTCGGCGGACTTGATCATGGCGCGCTTGACGGGCACCTCGACCACCGTGGTGTCCATCACCTGGCCGCCGGGACGGACGCCGCTGGTGCCCAGGAAGAGCCAGTCGGCGTGCAGCTGGCGCAGGTTGTCCTCGGTGAGGAAACCGACCAGGGAGCGGTACTCGCGCCGGACCATGCCGCCGAGGAGCACCAGTTCGATGCCCTCGTCGTCCAGCAGCTCCTCGAAGACCACCAGATTGCTGGTGATCACGGTGAGCCGGCGGCCGTGCAGCTGCCGGGCCAGCCGGTAGGCGGTGGTGCCGATGTCGAGCAGCACGGACTGGCCGTCCTCGACGAGCGAGGCGGCCCTCGCCGCTATCGCGTCCTTCTCGGCGACGCGCACCTCGGCGACCTCGGCGAAGGGCTGGTCGCCCTCCTCGACCACGGCGCCGCCGTGGACACGTGTGAGCAGGCCCTCCTCCTCCAGCCTGACCAGGTCACGCCGGACGGTGGCGGGGCTCACGCCCAGTTGCTCGGAGAGATCGGTCACGGCTGCGGGGCCCCCTGAACGCAGGGCCCGCAGGATGAGTTGATGTCGTCGTTCTGCCAGCACGCGCTGAACAGTACTCGTCATCTTCAATCATTTCCATGCTTGCTTCTGCTCGACTCTTGCCAAATCTTCCGAAGGCGCGCACGATTCCGGTCATCGATGACGAGTTTTGACGAGAGGAAGCCCGCGTGGACGACGAACGGCCCGATGTGCTGCTGACCGGGCTGCTCTTCTTCGACCTCGTCCTGACCGGCCTGGGCAAGCCCCCGACCCCCGGCGAGGAGATCTGGACCTCGGGGATGGGCACCAGCCCCGGCGGGATCGCGAACCTCGCGGTGGCCGCCGCGCGGTACGGACTCAAGACCTCCCTGGCCACGGTCTTCGGGGACGACGCCTACGGTACCCACTGCCGCGACGTCCTGGCCGGTCAGGAGGGCGTCGACCTCTCGCTCTCGCGCACCGCGGACGACTGGCACACCCCCGTCACCGTCTCGCTCGCCTACGCCGGCGACCGCGCCCTGATCACCCACGGGCAGCCGCCCCCGTACTCCCAGGACACCCTGCTGGGCGACCCGCCCGAGGCGCGCACCGCGCTCGTGCACATCGAGGCCGAGCCCCACCGGTGGCTGGCCAAGGCGGCGGCGAACGGCACGCTGATCTACGCGGACGTCGGCTGGGACCCCACCCAGCAGTGGTCGAAGGACCTGCTCGACCAGCTCGCCCTGTGCCACGCCTTCCTCCCCAACGAGACCGAGGCGACGGCGTACACCCGCACCGACACCGCGATCGCCGCGCTGGGCACGCTCAGCGAACTCGTCCCGGTGGCGGTCGTCACCCGTGGCGGTGACGGCGCGATCGCCGTGGACCAGGTAACGGGCGAGTTCGCTGAGGTCCCGGCCCTGCCTGTGGACGTGGTGGACTCGACCGGCGCCGGTGACGTGTTCGGCGCCAGTTTCGTCGCCGCGTCGCTCGGCGGCTGGCCGCTGGAGGAGCGGCTGCGGTTCGCCGTACTGGCCGCCTCCCTGTCCGTACGGCAGCACGGCGGGGCGCTCGCCGCGCCCGGCTGGTACCACGTGCACCGCTGGTGGCAGACGCTGCGGGATCCCGAACTGCGGCGCGCCTACGGCTTCCTGGCCGACCGGCTGCCGGCCGATCCGGGTCCGCCGGTGCGGTACGCGCCCGTCACACCCTGACCTCCCACTCCGACCTTCCACCCTGACCGTCCTCTTACATACGTATGTCCTTATGCGCTTATGTACTGAACAGATCCGAAAGGCGGTGGGAGCTGTGCGGCTCTCACGAAGGGGCCTCCTGCGCGCGGGCCTGGCCGGGTCGGCCGCCACGGCGCTCGGGGGCCTGGCGAGCGGCTGCGCCGTTCCGACCGGCTCCACCGGGCGCGACATGGTCCTGTGGTACTGGAGCGGCGGTCTGAGCGACACCGTCGTCAAGAACGCCAAGGCCCGCTACGGCGGCTCGGTGGACCTCCGGCCCATCCAGATCGGCGGCCAGTACCGCTCCAAGCTGATCACCACGATCACCGGCCAGGCCCATGTCCCCGACATCGCGGGGCTCAAGGGCGAGGACATGGCCGCCTATCTGCCGAACGCGGACCAGTTCATCGATCTGCGGACCCTGGGCGCGGAGAAGTACCGCAGCCAGTACCTGCCGTGGAAGTGGGACCAGGGCGTCGCCGACGACGGCACGATGGTCGGCTTCCCGATCGACTGCGGGCCGGTCGCGCACTTCTACCAGTACGACGTGTTCCGCAAGGCGGGCCTGCCCTACGAGCCCGACGACGTGTCGGAGGGGCTGGGCACCTGGGAGGCGTTCTTCGCCGCCGGGGAGCAGCTCGGCAGGCGCGTGCCGGGGGCCAAGCTGCTCACCGACGTCAACGGCGTCTTCGAGAACGTCGTGCAGCAGGGCGCCCAGCGGTACGTGGACAAGGACCGCCACTTCATCGGCGACCAGGAGCATGTGCGCCGGGCCTGGGCGCTCGCCGTGGAGGCGAAGAAGCGCGGGCTCGTCTCGGACCTGGTGAGCGGCACCCCGGACCAGTTGTCGGCGATCCAGGACGGCAAGCTGCCGAGCCAGCTGAACGCCTCCTGGGCCAGCTTCGACATCAAGAACGGTGTGCCGAAGACCAAGGGCAGGTGGCGGGTGGCGCAGATGCCCGTGCGGCCCGCGAACAACGGCGGCTCGTTCCTGTCGATCACGAAGGCGTGCCGGGAGCCGGAGAAGGCCTTCGAGATCATCACCTGGATCCTCGACGCGGCCAACCAGGCTCAGGGTTACGTCGACGCGGGCCTGTTCCCGTCCACGCCGGCCTCGTACGGCCTGAAGCAGATGCGGGAGCCCGACCCCTTCTTCGGCGGCCAGGTCACCACCGATGTCTTCGGGCCGGCCGCGCAGAAGATCGTGGTCGCCTACAACAGCCCGTTCGACGTCGCGCTCGGGACGCCCATCAAGGACGAGATCAAGAACGTCGGTGTCCTCGGCAAGGACCCGAAGAAGGCCTGGAGTGACGCCATGAGCAAGTGCCGCCGGATCGCGAAGCACCTGGGGGTGAGCTACTGATGGCCGTCGTCGAGCAGTCCCCGCCCGTCGTGGCGCACCGGCCCGCGCCGACCGGGCCGAGGAAGGGGTGGCGCAAGTACTGGCACCTCTACGCCGCGATCTCCCCCTTCTATCTGATCTTCCTGGCCTTCGGCCTGTTCCCGGTGGGCTTCTCGCTCTACCTGTCCTTCCACCGCTGGGACGGCCTCGGCTCGATGGAGTGGGCCGGGCTCTCGCAGTACCAGTACCTGCTGGGCGACAGCGATTTCTGGGCCTCGATCGGCAACACGGTCATCATCTGGGCGCTGGCCACCTTCCCGATGATCCTGCTGGCGATGGTCACGGCCGTGATGCTCAACTCGGCGGTCCGATTCAAGAGCGTCTACCGCATCGCGTACTTCCTGCCGAGCGTCACCTCGGTCGTCGCGGTCGCGATCGTCTTCGGTTCGATCTTCTCCACCAACAGCGGTGTGGTGAACGCCGTCCTGCACGGCCTGGGCATCGACCAGGTGGCGTGGCTGAACACGCCCTGGGGCATCAAGGTCACCATCGCGGCGTTGATGACCTGGCAGTGGACCGGCTACAACGCGATCATCTTCCTCGCCGGGCTCCAGACCGTCCCGGGCGAGCTGTACGAGGCGGCGCGCATGGACGGCGCGGGCCCCGTCCAGACCTTCTTCAAGATCACGCTGCCGCTGCTGCGGCCCACCCTGCTGTTCGTGCTCGTCGTCTCGACGGTCACAGGCTTGCAGAGCTTCTCCGAACCACAGGTACTGCTCCAGACCTCGTCCAACGACTCGACGTTCGCGGGCGGGCCCGGCCACTCGGGCCAGACGATGGTCCTCTACTTCTTCCAGCAGACCTTCGACAACAACGACTTCGGGTACGGAGCCGCGGTGGCGTGGGGCATCTTCCTCGTCGTCGTCCTCTTCTCGATCATCAACTGGCGCCTCGTGCAGCGCCGGGGCGACTAGGAAGGGCGCGCGCAAATGGCATCCATCAAGGGGTCCCGCCGCAGGGGGCTCGCGCTGCACGTCCCGCTGGTCGTCGGCACGCTGATCTCGGCCTTCCCGTTCTACTGGGCCGTGATCATGTCCACGCACAGCTCGTCGGAGATCTTCTCCTACCCGCCGAAGCTGCTGCCCGGCACACACTTCCTGGAGAACGTCCGCAACCTGTTCCACGCCATCGACTTCTTCGGGTCGATGTGGAACTCGCTGCTGGTGGCGGTGTCGGTGACCTTCCTGGTCCTGCTCTTCGACTCCCTCGCGGCGTTCGTCTTCGCCAAGTTCGAGTTCCCCGGCAAGGGCGTGCTGTTCGGGCTGCTCATGGTGATCTTCATGGTCCCGGCGCAGTTGTCGGTCATCCCGCAGTTCGTCGTCATGGCGAAGATCGGCTGGATCGGCTCGATGACGGCGCTGATCGTGCCGGCCGCCGCCAACGCCTTCGGCATCTTCTGGATGCGCCAGTACATGAAGACCGCCATCCATGACGAACTGCTCGACGCCTCCAGGCTCGACGGCGCGAACTTCCTGCGCCAGTACTGGCATGTGGCGCTGCCGGTGGTCCGCCCCGGGCTCGCCTTCCTCGGCATCTTCACCTTCATGGGCCAGTGGAACGACTTCGCCTGGCCCCTGATCTCCCTCACCAACCCCGACAACGTGACCCTCCAGGTCGCGCTGTCCCAGCTCAACGGCACCCACGGCACCACCGACTACGGCATCGTGATGACCGGCGCGCTGCTCGCCCTCGTCCCGCTGCTGATCGTGTTCGCCATCGGCGCCAAGCAGATCATCGGCGACCTCTCGAAGGGAGCTGTCCGCGGATGACGCGCGATCCTCTCCTCGATCCCCTGCTCGCCCTGCGCCCCTGGGAGTCACCCGAGGTGACCTCCTGGGGGCGCCTGCCCATGAACGCCGTCGACCGGCGTGACGGGGCGCTCTCCCTGGACGGCGACTGGCGCTTCCAGCTCCTCCCGGGGCCCACCGCCGACGTGGGCGACGACTGGTCCACGGCCCGGGTACCCGGCGCCTGGACCCTCCAGGACACCGGCGATCTGCCCTGGTACACCAACGTGACGATGCCGTGGGCCGACTTCCCGCCCGCGTCACCGGCCGCCAATCCGACGGGCGTGTACGAGCGTGAGTTCGACGTTCCGGCCGAGTGGGCGGGCCGGCGGATCGTGCTCCAGGTCGGCGCCGCCGAGAGCGTGCTGCTCGTCCACGTGGACGGGCGGCCGGTCGGCATCTCCAAGGACTCGCATCTGGCGGCCGAGTTCGACCTCTCCGGCGCCGTACGCCCCGGCGCGTCCTCGACCGTACGGCTGACGGTCGTCAAGTGGTCCGACGCCACCCATATCGAGGACCAGGACCAGTGGTGGCACGGCGGCATCACGCGCTCGGTGCTGCTGTACGCGACGGACCCGCTGTATCTGGCGGACATCACCGTGCGGGCGCCGGCCTCCGGTGAGCTGCGCGTCGACTGCCGGGTGCGGAACGCGGGCGGCGCGCTGCCCGACGGGTGGTACGTCACCGGCGAGATCGACGGTCAGCTCCTCCTCCAGGACGCCGAGTTCGACCGCACAAACACCGAGGACGACCGTGTCTCCGACTTCCTCGGCGAGCCCCGGCTGTGCGCGCACCTGTCCGACGTACGCACCTGGAACGCCGAGACGCCCGAGCTGTACGACCTGACGGTCCGGCTCCACCGCGCCGACGGAACGCTCGCCGACATCTCACGGCAGCGGATCGGTTTCCGTGACGTCGAGATCGTCGGCCGGGACCTGCTGGTCAACGGCGAGCGGATCTACATCCGGGGCGTCAACCGGCACGACTTCCACCCACTGACCGGGCGAACGGTGTCGTACGACGACATGCGCGCCGACCTCGTACTGCTGAAGCGGTTCGGGTTCAACGCGATCCGCACCGCGCACTACCCGAACGACCCGGCACTGTACGACCTCGCCGACGAGCTGGGTCTCTACGCGGTCGACGAGGCGGACATCGAGTCGCACGACCACGCCCATGAGATCGCGGACGACCCGCGCTATCTGAACGCCTTCGTGGACCGCGTCTCGCGGATGGTCCTGCGGGACAAGAACCACCCGTCGGTCATCATCTGGTCACTCGGGAACGAGTCCGACTACGGGGCCAACCACGACGCGGCGGCGGGCTGGCTGCGTCGGCACGATCCGACCCGGCCGCTCCAGTACGAGGGCGCCGCCAAGACCGGCTGGGCCGACCCCGCCGTGGCCTCCGACATCGCGTGCCCTATGTACGCGGCGCTGGAGGACTGTGTCGCGCACGCCCTGTCCGGTGAGCAGACCAAGCCGCTCATCCAGTGCGAGTACTCGCACGCCATGGGCAACAGCAACGGCACGCTGGCGGACCACTGGGCCGCCATCGAGTCAACTCCGGGACTTCAGGGCGGGTTCATCTGGGAGTTCTGGGACCACGGAATCCTTCAGTCCGTGAACAGCGGCAAACCACTCGGACGCTCGGGCACCGGGCTCTATGACAACGGTGTCGCCGCACCCGGTATGCGCTGGGCGTACGGCGGCGACTTCGGCGAGACGATCCACGACGGCGCCTTCATCGCCGACGGTGTCGTCTTCCCCGACCGCACCCCCAAGCCCGTCATGTACGAACACCGGGAGATCGCGGCCCCGGTGCGTCTGGAGGCGTTCCGGCACGAGGGGCTCGTCGTCGCCAACCACCAGAGCTTCCGGGGCCTGCACTGGCTCGCGGCCACCTGGGAACTGACGCTCGCGGACGGCCGCACGCTGACCGCGCCCGCCGAACTACCGAACCTCCGCCCCGGCGAGACGGCGGCCGTGCCGCTGCCCATAGAACTGCCGGCCGACGGCGGCGAGGCCTGGCTGACCCTGCGGGTGACGACGGCCGACGACGAGCCGTGGGCCCCGCGCGGTACGGAGATCTGCACACCCCAGCTGTTGCTGCGGGCCGCGCCCGACGTCACAGAGCCGGTGGTCGCCGGACCGCCTGTCCAGGTCGACGGCGACGGACTGCTGATCCACCCGCTGCTGACATCCGCGCCGGTGCTGTCCCTGTGGCGGGCCCCGACCGACAACGACGAGCTGGGCGGCATGGCGGCCCGCTGGCAGGACTGGGGGCTCGACACCCTCGTACGCAAGGCCGTGGACGTACGGCGCGACGGCGGACGGGTGACCGTGCTCGCCCAGTACGCGGCGAACGCGGGCGTGATCCGCCACGAGCAGGTGTTCACCCCGGTCCAGGGCGGTATCCGCGTCGAGGAGAGCGTCGAACTGCCGGACGCCTACGCCGATGTGGCCCGGGTCGGTTCCGTGTTCGAGACGGTGTCCGGGCTCGACCTGCTGGAGTGGTTCGGCCAGGGCCCCTGGGAGTCCTATCCGGACCGCGCCGCCGGAGCGCCCGTCGGGCATCACTCGGCCCCCGTGGACTCCCTGTTCACCCCCTATCTGCGACCGCAGGAGAGCGGCGGACGGCACGGTGTACGACAGTTCAGGCTGTCGGCGCCGGACGCCACCGGTCTCTCGGTCGTGCTGGACCGGCCGCGCCAGGTCTCCGTGACCCGGTTCCGCGCCGAGGATCTGGCCGCCGCCACGCACCACGACCAGCTCAGGCCACGGCCCGGCTGTGTGGTCCACATCGACGCGGCACACAGAGGGCTCGGCACGGCGTCGTGCGGGCCCGACACCTTCCCCTCCTATCTCCTCAAGCCGGGCACCCACCGCTGGGCCTGGACTCTTCGCACGCTGTAACTCCCCCCACACTCCCCCTCTCACCTCACAGAACCTCCTACGGAGTCAGTTGTGTGCACCTCGCACGAGTCCGGGCTCGACCCTGCCCTGGAAGCCCCCCAGGCGGGCGCCGGACGGCGTACGTTCCTGCGGGCGACCGCGCTGATTGGCGCGGCGGCGACCGCGTCCGCCGCCCTGCCGACGGCCGCCGCCGAGGCCCTGCCGGACAAGGCACGTTCGCATTGGCGGCCCGACACCGAGAGCCGCCGGTTCACGCTCGCCGTGATGCCCGACACCCAGTACCTCTTCGACGGGCCGAGCATCGACAAGGCGCCCGTCGAGGCCTCGCTGCGCTATCTGCTGGAGCACGGGCGGGACGAGAACATCGTGTTCCTGTCCCACCTGGGCGACCTCACGCAGAACGGCGCGGCGCCGGAGTTCGCCGCGATCGGTGACGCGTTCCGGCTGCTGGACCGGCGGGGCGTCGGCTACAGCGTCCTCGCGGGCAACCACGACGTGCGGTCCTCCACGACCGACCAGCGGGGCGACTCCGCGTACCTCGACGAGTTCGGCCCGGACCGGTTCCAGGGGAAGCGGACCTTCGGCGGAGCCTCGCCCGACGGGTACAACACCTTCCACGTCTTCAAGGCGGCCGGGCAGGAGTGGCTGGTCCTGGCGCTGGACTGGCGGCTGTCCGACAAGGGTTACGCGTGGGCGAAGAACGTCCTGGCGCAGCACCCGACGCTGCCGGTGATCCTCACGACGCACGAACTGGTCGTCGAGGACGACACCCTGTCCAGCTACGGGCAGCAGTTGTGGGACCAGTTGATCGCCGACCACGACCAGATCTTCCTCACCCTCAACGGGCACTACTGGCCGGCCGGGCGCGCGACGCGCAAGAACAAGGCCGGGCACGACGTCGAACTGCACCTCACGAACTACCAGAACCGGTACTTCGGCGGCGCGGCGATGATCCGCCTCTACCGTTTCGACCTCGACCGCGACACGATCGACGTGGAGACGGTCTCCCCGTGGATCCTCGGCCGCGCGGCGAAGGGGCTCAACGAGCTGGAGCGGCAGGAGATCGAACTCAGCGGCGAGGCCGACCGGTTCTCCGTCGACATCGACTTCGCGGAGCGCTTCGCCGGTTTCGCCCCGGTACCCGCGCGTCCCGCCCGCCCGGCGTCGAAGATGGTGATCCCGGGCACGGTTGCCTACTGGCGCTTCGACGGACAGCAGGACGGGGCCGAGCTCACCGGCACGGTCCGCGACCGGTCCGGCCGCGGCAACGACCTCACCGTGGTGTCGGTGGGCGGCGGCAAGCTGAACTGGTCCAGCGACCACCACCCCGACCAGCCCGGCCACGGCAGCCTCGACTTCCACGGCTTCAAGGCCCCGCTACAGGGCGCCTATCTGCGTACGGTCGACGGCGCGCCCCTCAACTCGGCGACCTTCAAGGCCGGTTACACCATCGAGGCGTTCTACCGGATGCCCGCCGACTGGGACCCCGCGCACCACGCCTGGGCCGGAGTGGTCAGCCGTACGGGTACGGGCGGGGCCGCGGGCAAGACGGGCGACGACCCGGACGAGCCGCTGGCCACGCTGTCCCTCTCCAACGACCGCGAGCCCCAGTGGGCCATGCGGCCCCTCAACCAGCAGGTCATCGCCACCAACTGGGGCCAGGAGACGCCCCTGGAGACCTGGTGGCACCTCGCCGTCGTCAACAACGGCAGGCACACCACGCTGTACGTGCAGGGCTGCCCGGTCGTCCGCAACCCCACCGCGCCCTCGATCGGCATCACCTCGGTCGGTCTGCCGTGGCTGCTCGGCGGCTACGAGTACGCGGGGAAGATCGACCAGATCCTGCACGCCCGACTCGGTGACGTACGGATCGTCGAACGGGCGCTGCCCGTCCACGCGTTCATGAACCACTGACCCCAAGACTCTTCAGACTCCGCGCATTTCAGACTCCACGCATTTCAGACTCCGAGGAACTCACAGACCATGACAGAGCAGCAACTGCCTGCCTGGGCCGATCCCGCCGTCTCCCCCGCCGGTCTTGACGCCCAGGGCGTCTCCCGGCGTCAACTCCTGCACCGGGCGGGCCTGTTCAGCGCCGCCTTCGCCGCCGGTTCACTGGCGACGCCCGCCTCCGCCGCGTCCGGTTCGCGACAGCACCTCGGCGGCCACGACCCGCGCCTCGCCTATCTCGTCGGCGACCATCACATCCACACCGTGTACAGCCACGACGCCAAGTACACCTTCTCCCAACTGGCCGCCGCCGGTGAGAAGTTCGGCCTCGACTGGATGGTGTTCACCGAGCACTCCAACTTCGGGCACGCCCAGTTCGGCGCCCCGCTGGAGCACGCCGAGATCCTCAAGGCGCGCAAGGAGAACCCCCGTCAGCTCATCTTCCAGGGCCTGGAGTGGTACATCCCGGGCGCCGAGCACTGCACGGTGTTCTCGCCTCCCGGCCCCAACGAGGTCGACCTGCTCACCAAGTTCGAGAGCGCCTACGACGGCAAGCTCCTCGGCTACACCGACGGTTCGGCCGGCGGCGCGAACACCGCCCGCAACGAGGCCCACGCCGTCAAGGGCATCCAGTGGCTGGCCGAGCAGCGCCGCACCGGTTACGTGGACGACGTACTGGTCCTCGCCAACCACCCGATGCGCCTGGGCATCGACTCCCCGCACGAGATGCGCAACTGGCGGGACGCGGCCCCCGAGATCATGATCGGCATGGAGGGCGCTCCCGGCGCCCAGGGCGCGGCCATCCCCGGCTGGCGCGGGCCCAACTCGATCCGCGGCGAGTACGAGAACAAGCCGTCGGCGCAGTCCTGGCAGGGCTACCCGGCGGACTCGTACCAGACGTACGGCGGTTTCGACTGGGCGACCGCGACGGTCGGCGGTCTGTGGGACTCGATGCTGGCCGAAGGCAGGCTGTTCTCGATCACCACGAACTCCGACGCGCACCGGATCGTCTTCGACACCTGGAAGAACGGCGACTGGCCGGCCGGGCGGAACTTCGACAACACCGGCAAGCTGCCCGACCCGGTCAACACCACCACCCCGCAGCCCGGCAGCGACTTCTGGCCCGGCCAGTTCAGCCGCACCCACGTGGGCGTCACGCGCTTCGGCTACGGCGCGGTGATGGCGGGCATGCGCGCGGGCCGGGTCTGGGTGGACCACGGGCACCTGCTGGACGGGCTCGAAGTACGGCTGACGCGTGACTCCGCGCCCGGCCGGGGTGTCACGCTGGGCGGCCGGATCCGGGTCCGCAAGGGCGAGAAGCTCACACTGAACATCACCGTGACCAGCGCCTCGCGTCTCAACCCGCAGGGAATCCTGCCCGAGTTGGCGCACGTCGACGTGATCCAGGGCGCGGTGCGCGGTCCGGTCGCCGACCGGGACACCTGGAAGGCGCCGGACACGAAGGTCGTCAAGTCGCAGGACGTGACGGGCCGCACGGGTACGTACACCCTGCGCGTGCCGCTGACGGCCGGCGACGAGTCGTTCTACGTCCGGCTGCGCGGCAGCGACGGCAACCGGAACGGCGCCGGTTACCTCGGTGCCGCGATCGACCCGCACGGCCCGATCACGCACCAGCCCGGAAACGGCGACCCGTGGGCCGACACGTGGTTCTACTCGAACCCGGTCTTCGTCGATGTCGTGGGCCACGACCACGGTCACGGTCACTGACAGATGGATGTCACTGACTGATGGAGCCCTGATGGAGCGTCAGTTCCTGTCCATCAGCGGGTTATCAGTCCCGCCCAGGGCACTGTGCGTCGACGGCGGCGGAATCGCGTCCGCCGTCGGCGCGCAGTGCGGGGCGAAGGCGATCAGGCGTAGAAGCGGGACAGGCTCTGAAGTACCGCCGCCGGCTTCGGGGCGCCCTCGATCTCGATCGTGCCGTCGACGGCGATCTGCACCCCGCCCGGCACGTCCTCCACGTCGGCCAGCCTGCCGACGAGACGGATCTTCGAGCCGACCTTCACCGGCGAGGGGAAACGCACCTTGTTGAGGCCGTAGTTGACCTTCGTGGTCACGCCCTGGACGTCCAGCAGCTCGGTGAAGAGCGGGATGAAAAGGGAGAGGGTGAGGTATCCGTGGGCGATCGGGGCGCCGAAGGGACCCGCGGCGGCCTTCTCCGGGTCCACGTGGATCCACTGGTGGTCGCCTGTCGCGTCGGCGAAGGTGTTGATGCGCTCCTGCGTGACCTCGATCCACTCACTGGTGCCGAGGTCGCTGCCGGCGAGCTTCTTGAGTTCGTCGATACCGTTGACGGTGATGCTCATAATCGCGTTCCTTCAATGGGAGTTGGGCTGAAAGGTGATTGCCGGACGGACTACGTGCTCCGGTGGAAGCAACGTGTTGAACCCGCGGGCCGGTGGGGGCTGGTCGCGCAGTTCCCCGCGCCCCTACAGGGCGCGATACCGCACCGGAGTTCGCAAAGACCGCCTACGAACCCGCGCCGTATGCCTTGCGCACCCGCGCCTTGAGGAGCTTCCCCGAGGCCGTGCGCGGGAGTTCGTCCGCGACGACGACCGACTTCGGGATCTTGTACTTGGCGAGCCGCCCGGACAGTGAGGCCAGTACCTCGTCCGCGTCCAGGGCCGCGCCCTCGCGGGGCACGACGACCGCGCGCGGCACCTCGCCCCACTTCTCGTCGGCGACGCCGATCACCGCGCACTCGACGATGTCAGGGTGGGCCAGGAGCAGATCCTCGATCTCGGCGGGGTAGATGTTCTCCCCACCCGAGATAATCATGTCCTTGATGCGGTCGACGATGAAGACGTAGCCGTCCTCGTCGGTCCGGGCGGCGTCCCCGCTGCGGAACCAGCCGTCCGTGAGGGAGGCGGCCGTCTCCTCGGGCAGCCCCCAGTAGCCGGGCATGACGTGCGGGCCCCGGACCACGATCTCGCCGGTCTCGCCGACCTCGGCCGGAGTCAGGTCGGGCCGTACCACCCGTACATCGCTGAAGAAGTGCGGTACGCCCGCCGAGCCGGCCTTGCTGATCGCGTGCTCGGCGTCCAGGAACAGGGTCCCCGGCGAGGCCTCGGTCATGCCGTAGCCCTGGAGGAAGGTGAGCCCGCGTTCCTGGAAGGCGGCGATGAGCGGGGTCGGCACCGGTGAGCCGCCGCAGGAGAGCATCCGCAGCGACGACAGGTCGGCGTCGGCCCAGCGCGGGTGTCTGGCCACCAGGTCGAACATGGTCGGCACGCCGAACATGAAGGTGATCCGGTGTCGTTCGATCAGGTCGAAGGTGTCCTCGGGGACGAAGGACTCGACCAGGACACAGGTCCCGCCCTTGAGCAGCACGGGCAGGGTGAGCATGTTCAGCCCGGCCGTGTGGAACAACGGGGCGGAGACCAGGGCGCGTTCGTCGGTGATGACGTCCTGGTCGACGAGCACGTTGACGGCGTTCCAGGTCAGGTTGCCGTGCGTGAGCATGGCTCCTTTGGGGCGGCCGGTCGTGCCCGAGGTGTACATGATGATGCAGGTGTCGTCGGCGGTGACGGGCGCGTCGATCGGCTCGCCGGAGGCACCGGCGAGCGCCTGTTCGTACTCGGCGCCGACCTCGACGTACGCCCGCACGTCCGTGTTGCCGGGCAGCCCGGCGACAAGACCGGCGTGCGAGGGGCCGTACACGAGGGCCCTGGCACCGGAGTCGGCGAGCTGGTAGGCGATCTCCGGGCCGGCGAGCCGGGTGTTGAGCGGTACGAAGACCGCGCCGAGCGTGCCCGCCGCGAACAGTGTCTCCAGGTAGGAGGGGTGGTTCGGGCCCAGATAGGCGACCCGGTCACCTCGGCGCACACCCCTCTCGCGCAGGGCGTGCGCGAGACGGGTGGTGCGCTCGTACAGCTCGGCGTAGGTGATCGTGGTGTCGCCGTGGATCAGCGCGGTGCGTTGGGGGGTCTTGCGAGCCCGGCGGGCGGGCCAGGACCCCAGTCCCTCGTTGCGCATCGTTGCGCCCCTCTACGAGTTCGGGTTGCGAGACATGGGACAGGACAGGCGGGACGGCTTACGGCTTCGTGAGGCCGAGCAGCCGGGCCGCGTTCTCCTTGAGGATCTTCGGCCTGACCTCGTCCTTGATCGGCAGCTTCTCGAAGTCGGCGAGCCAGCGGTCCGGGGTGAGCACCGGGTAGTCGGAGCCGAAGAGGACCTTGTCCTTGAGCAGCGTGTTGGCGTACTGCACGAGCTGCGGCGGGAAGTACTTCGGCGACCAGCCGGAGAGGTCGATGTGCACCCCCGGCTTGTGCGTGGCGACGGCGAGCGCCTCGTCCTGCCAGGGGAAGGAGGGGTGCGCCAGGATGATCTTCATCTCGGGGAAGTCCGCGGACACGTCGTCCACGTGCAGCGGGTTGCTGTACTTGAGCCTGATCCCGCCGCCACCGGGCACCCCTGCGCCGATGCCGGTCTGGCCGGTGTGGAAGAGCGCGATCGTGCCGGTCTCCTCGATCACCTCGTACAGCTCGTACGCCACCGAGCGGTCGTTGGGGAAGAAGCCCTGGATGCTGGGGTGGAACTTGAAGCCCCTGACCCCGTACTCCTCGACCAGTCGCCGCGCCTGCTTGACGCCCGCCCGGCCCCGGAAGGGGTCGATGGAGGCGAAGGGGATCAGCACGTCCGCGTTGGCCGCGGCGGCCTCGGCGACCTCCTCGTTGGGGACGGGCGCGGTGCCGGTCGCGGACTCGGCGTCCACCGTGAAGATGACGGCGGCCATCTTCCGCTCGCGGTAGTACGCGGCGGTCTCCTCCAGGGTCGGCTTCCGCTTGCCCTCGACCTTGAAGTAGGCCGACGAGGCGTCGTGGAGGTCGTCGTCCAGGGACGAGTTGCCCTTGGAGGAGATCTCGGCGTGGGTGTGGACGTCGATCGCGACGAGTTCCTCGACGTTGAGGTTCGCCATGGTCACACCTCCGGGAACTTGGGAGCGGGGATGCCCACCGACTGGAGCTCGGCGCCGACCGAGGTCGACCAGACGTCGGCCAGGGTCTCGGGGGTCCAGCCGCCGTCCGCGTACGCCGCCTTGATCTCCTGCGGGTGCGACCAGAGTGCCACCTTGTCGCCGCCGATGCCGATGGCCTGGCCGGTGATTCCCCGGGCGGCCTCGGAGGCGAGGAAGGGGACGAGGGCCGCGCAGTCCTCGGGGGTGCCGAAGCCCTCGCCCTTGCGGAGGAAGGCCGGGAACGGCACGCCGTTCTTCAGCGCCTCGACGTACGGCGCGAAGGCGGGGATGGTCTCGGTCATGGCGGTGGCGGCCACCGGCACGATCGCGTTGACGGTGATGTTCGCCCGGCCGAGCTCCATCGACCAGGTACGGGCGAAGGCCGCGATGCCCGCCTTCGCGGCGGCGTAGTTCGTCTGGCCGAAGTTGCCGCGCTGGCCGGCCGGGGAGCCGACCAGGATCAGCGTGCCGCCCTCGCCCTGCTCGCGCATGCGTACGGCGGCGGCGCGGGCGCAGGTGAAGGTGCCCTTGAGGTGGGTGGTGATCACCGCGTCGAAGTCGTCGTCGGTCATCTTCCACAGCACCTTGTCGCGCAGGATGCCCGCGTTGGTGACCAGGATGTCGAGCCGCCCGAACTCCTCCACCGCGCGGTTCACGAGCCGCTCGGCGGCCTCGGTCGTACCGACCGGGACGACCTCGGCCACGGCGTTGCCGCCCGCCGCGGTGATGGACTTCACGGCCTGCTCGGCCACCGTCTCGTCGACGTCGTTGACGACCACGGAGGCGCCGGCGGCGGCGAGGGCGTGCGCGTAGGCGAGGCCGAGGCCACGGCCACTGCCGGTGACGACGGCGACCTTGCCGGTCAGATCGATGCTGGGCACGAGGGGGGTCCCTTCACAGGAAGACGACAGACAGCGGGACGGCGAGACGGCGAAACGGCCACGGACGCTGACTCCGGACGACCGCTTGAGATCGAAGCTAAGAGCAATGATTGTTGACGTCAATAGTTGTTGCCACCATATTCGTGGGTCATGCTGGAATCAGCACATGGAACCGCCCCTGCCCGGGGCCTCGACGAGGGAGCCCGCCATCGCCCGCCAGCAGGACGTCCAGAACCCAGCCCACATAGACGCCCACGAACCCTGGATGCGCGGCCTGCACGCGGACACCGGCTACCTGCTGTACCGACTGGGCCTGCGCTCCGGCCAGCTCTTCAACACGTTCCTCCAGGAGTCGGGGCTACGGCTGCGCCACTACGCGGTGCTCCGTTTCCTCGCCACCTCCACGGGCGCGCTCCAGCGCGAGCTGAGCACCTCGCTCGGCTACGACCCGAGCGCGATCGTCGGCCTGGTGGACGACCTGGAGAAGCTGGGCTTCGTCGAGCGCCGCCCCTCCCCCGACGACCGGCGCAGCCGGATCGTCGCCCTGACCGCGGACGGCCGCGTCTTCCTCCGCGACACCGACGAGGCCGGCCAGCGCGTCACCAACGAACTGCTGGGCCCGCTCGACGCGACCGAGCGGGAGTCCCTGCACGCCCTGCTCCAGCGGCTCGCGGAGGACGGACGCAAATGACGTCGCGCACCTCGCCGCCTCCGGGAGCCGGTCGCCCATGACCGCCCGCTCGGCGCCCGACCGGCTGCTGTCCGTACTCGGCGCCTTCGACCACGACCACCCGGCGCTGTCCCTCACGGACATCAGCCGGCGGGCCGGGCTGACCCTCACCACCACGCACCGACTCGTGGGGGCCCTCACCGACTGGGGCGCCCTGGAACGGGACGACGACGGCGTCTACCACGTGGGCCTGCGGCTGTGGGAGGTCGCGGCGCTCGCCCCGCGCGGGCTGGCCCTGCGGCAGGTCGCGCTGCCGTATCTGGAGGACCTGTACGAAGCGACGCACGAGAACGTGCAGTTGGCGGTACGGGACGGCGGCGAGGTCGTCTACATCGAGTGGCTGTCGGGCCGTTCGGCGGTCGGCGTGCACATCAGGGTCGGCGCCCGCTGGCCGCTGCACGCCACGGGCGTCGGCCTCGCCCTCCTCGCCCACGGCGACCCGGCACTCCAGCAGCAGTACTGCGAGGGCCCGTTGGCCGCCTTCACCCCGCACACGATCACCGACCCGGGACAGTTGCGCCGTGTCCTGGCCGAAGTCCGGCGCACGGGCGTGGCGGTGAGCAGCCGTCAGGTGACCGAGGACGCGCTGTCGGTGGCGGCCCCTGTGCACGGTCCGGGCGGCACGGTGACCGCCGCGGTGTCGGTCGTGGTGCCCCGGGCGGACGCCCAGGTACCGGCACTGGTGCCCGCGGTACGGCTGGCGGCGCGGGGGATCTCACGGGCGCTGGGGTGGCGGCCGGACGGTCGGTGAGCGGGCCGGGTGTGCGCGGTCCGCCTTTCTCCGAGCTGACAACAACTCACTTATCAGTGTGAAACGGCCCCCGCCGGGCCGAAGTCGCGCTAGCGTCCCCGCGTGACGATCAGACGATCCGCTCTCCTCATCGGTGTGGGCGACACCCCACGTGCCGCGTCGCGGTTCGGTCCACTGACGGAGGCGGTGGCGTGCGACCTCGAAGCGATGAGTACGCAGCTTGCCGCGTCAGGATATTCCGTCCGCACCCTTGAGCAAGGCGACGACGGACTGGTCAAGAAGAACGACATCACCACGGCGTTGGAGCAGGCGGCCCAGGAGGATTGCGACCTGCTGCTCGTGTACTTCACAGGGCACGGGGTGCATGTGATGGGCGCCGACTATCTGGTTCCCGGCGATGCCGTTGCCCCGGGGCCAGGGCTTGCGTGGTCGCCGGGGCAGATCGAGTCGCTGCTCTCCCTCGACATGACGCGCTACCTGAGGGGATGCCGGGCCCCATCGGTCATCTACGTGGTGGACGCCTGCCGTGACAGCGGCCCGGACGACGACTCTGCGGGCTTTGGCGCCGCCACCGTCCACGCCCCGTCGACGCGTCTCGCGCTACTGGTCGGCTGCGACCGCGGGCAACGGTGCCATTTCGACGACACGGGAAGTCACTTCACCCGTGCGCTCTCCGAAGCCCTGGGCCCCTACGCCCCGCAGCGCACCCTCGACGCGGTGTTCCGCCAGGCCAAGCAGCGCACCGCCGACTACGCGGTGCGCTCCGGTGAGCAGCACCCCCAGGTGAGCTGCGCGCCCGGCGACGAGGCGCTCTCCGCCTTCCCCGAGCTGTGCGTGGGCACCGAGATCCCGCTGCGCTGGCGCGAGGACGTGGAGAAAGCCCCCTTGTGGAGCGCCGGACCGGGCGAGGACGGCCCCGACTCGGCCATGCGCGAGCGCATCGCCGAGTTCGCGCGTGCGTGCGCCATCTCCGTCCTCAAGGACCGGCGTCGCTTCGACGACCCCTGGAACGACCCCGGGCTGCCCACCCGCACCGTGCGCCGTGTGATGCCGGAGCTGCTGCGGGGCGGCTCCGACCGCTCTCCGGTGGAGACCGGCCTGCTGGCGGCGCTGCCGTTCCTGCGGGAGGCCATGTGGGCTCGCAAGCTCAGCCGCCTGGCCGACGCGGACCCCTTCGACCTCGATCCGGTAGGCCCGGACAGCAACCGTTCCAAAATGCGCACCGAGCTGCAATACGTACACGAGAGCCATCCCCAGCTGCTGCGCAAGGCTCGCGGCCACGGCCGTCGGGGCGAGACCGAGTCGCACCGGGCGCTGGCGGCCTGGCTGGCCCATCGCTGGGTGGCCGAGCAACTCGTCGACCTGCCCGACTCCGGCGGCCAGGAACTGATCGGACTGCTGGCCAGGGCACTGCTCGGTCCGGGGCAGGATCATGAGGAGCAACTGAACGAAGTCTACTGGCTGTTGGCGAACAGTATCCGGTTCCTCGCGGACGACCCCGTCGATCTGCCCTCGTACAACCGGCATCTGGCAGGAGCACCCACAGCCCTCACCACCGCGGAGGAACGGTGCCAGGTACGGCTGTGGAGCGTGTTGGGTCTGGTCCGCCTCGGCGGTCTCCTCGCCGCCGACGTACGGCAGTTCCCCGACGTACTGCCCGATCACGTGGGTGTGGCGGACCCGGTCCGGCCGCCCGATGTCGTACGCATCCTGCACGACCAACTGGAGTGGGCCAACGAGGGCGACGACCTGCATCTGAATATGCTGTGCCCGCATCCAGCCCTCCACGAGGGGCTGACGGATCTAGCGCTGCGCGCGGACCGCGCGCTGCGCGCCCTGCACGATGCCCGGGAGCAGCGGCGCAGCGACTTCCCGGACCGGCTGCCGGGCCGGGTCACCACCCGCGATCTGCTCCCCGCGCGCCGGCCGCAGTCGGGCCAGTCGGAGGAACGAGCCTATTCGACGCCGCTGTTGCGCTTCGCACTGGCTCAGGACGAGATTCGTGAACTACTGATGGGGCATCAGCTGTACGGGGACCGGTCTCTGGCCGTGAGGGAGTTGTACCAGAACGCCGCTGACGCCTGCCGCTACCGCGAGCTGAGGTGGAAGTACCTCAGCCGCACGGGCGGTGCCCCCTCCAACTGGACCGCCGAGATCCGCATCACCCAGGGCCGCGAACCGTCGAAGGACGGCCGCCCGGGCCGGGCGTACATCGAGTGCCGCGACAATGGAGTCGGCATGGGCCGGGCCCAGTTGGAGCAGACGTTCAGCCGGGCGGGCCGCCGCTTCTCCCAGACCCGCGCGTTCCGCCAGGAGCAGGCCCGCTGGCTGGAGGAGGACCCGGCCCTGCGCCTCTATCCCTACAGCCGGTTCGGCATCGGCGTACTCAGCTATTTCATGATCGCCGACGAGGTCATCCTGGTGACCCGGGAAGTGACCGCGAAGGGTTCGATCGCCGAAGCGCTGACCGTCGACATCTCGAGCAGCAGCGGTCTGTTCCGGATCCGGGGGTACGAGGACAAGGACGGCGGCGATCCGATGCGGGACGGGGGTACTCGGGTCCGGCTCATGCTGAGCGAGCCCGAGTGGGACAACGAGTTGGTTTCCGCGCTGGAGGTGCTGAAGCATCAGGTCCGGCTGAGCGAGTACGAACTGGTCCTCACGGAGGAGGACAACACCCCTCTCGTGTGGCCTGCGGGGGAACTGCGGCATCCCGCGCCGAAGGACGACCCCGATCCCGTTCCACCGCGCACCACCACCCGGGGCTCTGTCTGGTGGGTGACCAACCAAGGCATGGTGCTCGCCGACGGCATCGTCACCTCGCAGGAACCCTTCGGGTATGTCGTCAATCTGACCGGCCCGCAGGCGCCCCAACTCAGCGTCAATCGCAACAGCCTGCTGAGCTGGGACCGCCCATGGGCCAGGGAGCAGGTGGAGCGGGCCACAGCCGACCTGCCCGAGTGGGCGGGGCTGGACCTCGAATGGCTGTGGCGGTTGGAGAGTTCAGACATCGGGCTCGCCCGGGTGGCGGGCACGGAGCTGGCCGGACGAGGGCTCGTGCTGCCCATCTACCGGAACTCGTCGTACCGTCTGCCGGACGTCTCCCTGGACCACGTCGGCTGGTTCGCCGACGACAGGGATTTCCTGCCGCAGAATCTCAACTCAGGGCCGCCCGGCGGAAATGACGTCACTCGCCCGTGGCGTCTGGCGGTTCTGCGCGGCCAGGGCATCCAGGTCGACGACACTTTCAGCTCGCAGGCGGTGCTGCCCAAGGACCTGTCCGGGCATCCTGTTCCGCGCCCGGGTGACAGTAGCCTCATCGCGCAGGCCTCGGGCGATGCCCGCTCCCTGGTCGGGTACGCCTTCGACCACCAGCGGACCATCACCGATTCCCTTCGCGACCTGCGACGTTACGCCATACTCGGGCCAAGACTCCGGGTGCCACCTGTCGCGGTGGACAGGATGCCCGATCTGGAGTTCGTGCCCGAACGCGTCGACCGGGACCTGCTGGAGTGGATGTACACCTGGAACCAGCCGGGCCGGGCGGAGCGGCAGCCAGCAGCGGGAGCGCTGCTGTCCATCTCGGCCTACAGCGGCCTGGACATCGGCCACCTGCTGAAGCGCTGCCACCGGTACGCACCGCTGGGCCTGAAGGTGCCCGCCGTGCCCGCTGCCCGCATCTTCACCCGGGTCGCGACGACCAGGGACGCCGAGCTCCTGTCCGGATGGTCGGAGAACGACCGTACGTACTGCGAGGAGGGCCTGCCCAGAGATGTCCTGCCCTTCCACATCGCCCGGCTGGCAGAGCAACTCGGTCTCACCAGCGCCGAAACACTGGCAAAGCTGCGGGCCTGGGAGTTCCTCGGCTACCGGCTTCCCTCGGAGGACCAGTTGCTCGCGTCTGCCCCCAGCGCCGCCCAGTGGAATCTCTTCCGCCGCTTCTGGAACCCGCGGGAGGACAGGTCGGCTCCGAGCCTCCCCTCCTTGCTGATCGAGGCCACACGTCGCCAGATGACGATCACCGCTCTCCTCCAGTCCGTCGGCGACCTCGCCGGACAGGCGGGCATGCGTCTGCCCGACCTGGACGGAGAGGCGGCCGGACTTCCCGCGATGGAGGACAACGACCTGAAACTCCTCACTGTCAACGAGGACCTCAACACTCCGCTGCCCGATCGTTCGATCTCCATCGATTTCTTGGCCCTCTGTCACGCGCCTGGCGGTCAGCTGCCAGGCCTTGGAGGCGACCTGGACGAGGAATCCTGGGAGGTCTTCGTCTCGCGAGTGCGCCGGGTGGCGGCACTCGGCATGGCTGTTCCCGACGACCTCGAACCCCTTCGGCACTGGGTGGAACTCTCGCCCCGCAACCGCATCGCTCTCCTCGCCAGCAGCATCGATCCAGCGGTTCCGTGGACGGCGGCCACCCTCGTCTCGGTGGCGGGCGAGCTGAAGGAGTCACTGGGTGACAGCCTGAGCCGGCTGGCCGCTCACGGGCCCAAGCTCGGGAAGCACGTACCGAGCCTTCCCGACGGGGCCACCCTGCTCAGCCCGAGCACGGCCGAATCCGACCTGATGACGGAACTCAGGGGACTAGAAACCGGTGAGCCTCTCCAAACCGTCTGGATCGACATCACACCGTTCGATCTGGCGAGGTACGCCTGCAACGCTGCCCTCACCGTCGACGAGGCCCTCGACCGGCTGGCCCCCTACCGCGCCCTCGGCGCTCAGCTCCCCGAACTCACCGACGAGCAGCGCGTCCTGGTGACCGGGCTCAAGCCCGGCCGGCGCGACCTCCTCGCCCTGTCCGATGCCATGGCCGGCGAGAAGCCACGCGACCCTTCCCCCGTCAAGCCCCTGGAACTCGTAGCCCTGGCCGCCCGTCTTGGCCGATCCGCCCAGCAGGTGCACGAGCGACTGAGCCGCTACGAGCCTCTCGGCGTCGTCATGGAGGTCCCGGACGCCCCCGATGTCCTCCCTCTCTGGCAGGACCTCATCCTCCTGACCGAGGGCCTCAACGGACAGGAACCCGCCCTGCAAGGCACCGTCTCCGCGGCACGGATCGAGGCGCTGGCCCGCGAACTGGACTCCACCAGTGACTGGGTGACAGGGCGCCTGCTCGTCTACGCGGAAATGTTCCAGCTGCACATCGCCCCGGCCGAGAGTCCCGCCAACCCGAATGAACCCCAGGAGCAGCCGTCTTGAGTACCCCTCCCCACAATCAGGACCTGCCTTACGCCCAGGTCGACGCCGGCCTCGTCAACGACACCTTCCAGGTCACCGCGGACCCTGCCGGGGTCACCGTCACCGGCATCTGCCCTCGCTGTGACGGTCGTACCTCGACCACACTCCCGCTGGGAATCGCGGGCACGAAAGGCCTGTTCAGCTCGAAGGACAGGGTGCCGACCCCGGCCGAGCAGGCCGATGCCAAAGCCGCCGAGACGTTCTTCTGCGAATGCGGTTTCGCGCACACAGGGCAGCCGGAGAACACTCACTTCGAGGGCTGCGGCGCCCAGTGGAAGGTCAAGCCATGAGCGCCGGCGTCGACCGCCGCTGGGCCGAACTCGCCCGGGAACTCGAGTTCAGCCAGCTCGACCAGCTCCGCAAGCAGGCGGAGGGCTGGCGCAACGGACTGGTCGGGCTCACCGCTCTGGTCACCGTCCTCGCCGTCCTCAAGGGGCGCGACGACCTGACCAACCTGCCCTCACCCTGGCAGACCGTCGCGACCATACTGCTGGGCGCGGCCTATCTCTTCCTCGTGGCAGGTTCGCTGGTCACCGTACGCGCCTCCTACGGAAAGCCCGGTGACCTGCTTCATCTCGGCGGGCAGTCGCTGCGCAAATGGACCCTCACCGAGATCCGGCGGGTACGTCGGGCGCTGTACCTCAGCATGGCCGCCTTCGCCCTTGGCATGACTCTCGTAGCGGCCGCCGTCGGTGTCTCCTGGACCCACACCGAAGAGTCCACCGCCGATCTCGTCAAGGTCACCACCGCCACAGCTGACTTCTGCGGGCAGCTCGTGTCGTACACCCCTTCAAACGTCACCCTCCTCCCCACCACCGGAGACACCGCCAAGCCCCTTGTCCTCCGCACCGCACAGGTCCGGAAGATCACCCCGGCGACCGGCTGCTGATCCCTCCCGGACGCCGATGCCCACCCCGGACGGCCGGCCCGCGGAGCCCGGCATCCGCGACCTTCGTCGGGTACGTCAGGCCGGAGACCGACTCCCCCTCCCGCGTCGCCACGCCGGTGTCGATCAACTTCACGGAAGCTGTCACCGATCCGGCCGCGGTCCAGCAGGCGATCACCGTGACTGCCGCTGAATTCCCGGTCCCGCCTCTTGACGACCGGTGCCACCGGGAGCACATTGGGCCCACTTTGAGAGCGCTCTCAAGCAATCTCGAAGGCGCCCCCACACCCCCCACCCCGTACCCGAAGAGGCACCCATGAGGGACACTTCAGGCACCTCCCCCACGTCAGGTCCGCCCGTCGGACGCCGTCCCCTGCGTCGCGGCCCCCTGCGCCGCGCCCCCCTGCGTCGCGCGCTCGTCGCCATAGGTGCCGTGATCAGCCTCGCGGCAGCCGCCGTGTCGGTGGCCAGGGCGGACGCGCCCGCGCCTCCGTCCGGCTGGACGCAGGTCTTCCTCGACGACTTCAACGGCGCCGCCGGGACCGGCGTCTCCACCGCCAACTGGCAGTACTCCACCGGGACTTCGTATCCGGGCGGCCCCGCCAACTGGGGCACCGGCGAGATCGAGAGGATGACGAACAGCACCACCAACGTCTCGCTCGACGGCAACGGCAACCTCCGGATCACCCCGGTGCGCGACTCCGCCGGGAACTGGACCTCGGGCCGCATAGAGACCAACCGCACCGACTTCCAGCCCCCGGCCGGTGGCAAGCTGCGCGTCGAGGCCCGTCTCCAGGTACCGAACGTCACCGGCGCCGCCGCCCTCGGCTACTGGCCCGCGTTCTGGATGCTCGGGGCGCCCTACCGGGGCAACTTCCAGAACTGGCCGGGCGTCGGCGAGCTGGACATCATGGAGAACACGCAGGGCCGCAACACCATCTGGGGCACCATGCACTGCGGCACCAGCCCGGGCGGCCCCTGCAACGAGACGACCGGCATCGGTGGTACGACCACCTGCGCCGGCACGACCTGCCAGGCCGGTTTCCACACGTACCGTATGGAGTGGGACCGCTCGGTGAGCCCGGAGGCCATCCGCTTCTACGTCGACGGCACCAACTACCACACGGTGACCGCGAACCAGGTCGACGCCACGACCTGGGCCAACGCCACGAACCACGGCTTCTTCGTCATCCTCAACGTGGCGATGGGCGGCGCCTTCCCGGCGGCGTTCGGCGGTGGCCCGGACGCCAATACCGTCTCCGGGCGACCGATGGTCGTCGACTACGTGCAGGTGCTCCGGTCGACCACCGGCGGCGGCGATCCGACCACGCCCCCGCCGGCCGGGACCCGGGACGCGTACAGCGCGATCCAGGCGGAGTCGTACGACAGCCAGTCGGGCACCAGTACGGAGAGCACCACCGATACCGGCGGCGGCCAGAACATCGGCTCGCTGGCCAACGGCGACTGGGCGCTCTACCGGGGCGTCGATTTCGGCTCCACGGCTGCCACCCAGTTCGTCGGCAGGGTCGCGAGCGGGGCGAACGCGGGCGTGAGCGGGCTGGTCGAGGTGCGCCTCGACAGCCGTACGAGCACACCGATCGGCAGTTTCTCGATCGGCAGCACGGGCGGCTGGCAGCGCTGGCGGACGGTCCCGGCGAACATCAGCGCCGTCACCGGCACCCATGACGTCTATCTGACCTTCACCAGCGGCCAGGCGCAGGACTTCGTGAACGTGAACTGGTTCACCTTCGGTCACTGAGACCGTCGTACGAGCAGCCGCCGAGGGGCGGGACCACCAGGGTCCGCCCCTCGGTCCGTGTGCGTCGGGAGCGTCGGGAGCGCCCTTCCGCCGTCAGTGAAGGCGTGCGTGGCGGTCGCGGCGGGTGGCGGTCCGGCCTGGTACCGCTACGTCGGTGACACAGGACACCAGGACCCCCTTCGCCGGGAACGCGGCCGGGGCCGCGCGGGAATTCCTCTCCGCCGGGCGCGGTTGATCCGAACGCCAGAAAGAAGATGATCACAGTGACCACCGAAACGATCACCCTGCCGGCCGCCGACGCAGGGCCGGCCGACGACTGGGACAACCCGCTGCGCGACCCCGGCGACCGCCGACTCCCCCTGATCGCGGGCCCGTCCGGACTCGTCATCTTCGGGGTGACCGGCGACCTGTCCCGCAAGAAGCTGATGCCGGCCGTCTACGACCTCGCCAACCGGGGTCTGCTCCCGCCGGGCTTCTCGCTCGTCGGGTTCGCCCGCCGGGACTGGGAGGACGAGGACTTCGCGCAGATCGTCCACGACTCGGTGCGCGACCACGCCCGTACGGAGTTCCGTGAGGAGGTCTGGCAGCAGCTCGCCGAGGGCATGCGGTTCATCCCCGGCGACTTCGACGACGACACCGCGTTCGAGAAACTGCGCGCGACAGTCGACGAGCTGGACGCGTCCAGGGGTACGAGCGGCAACTACGCCTTCTACCTCTCCGTACCGCCGAAGTCCTTCGAGAAGGTCGTCCAGCAACTGAAGAAGCACGGACTGGCCGACGCGCCGGAGGGTTCCTGGCGACGCGGGGTGATCGAGAAGCCGTTCGGGCACAACCTGGCCAGCGCGCGTGAGCTGAACCGGGTCCTGCACGACGTGTTCGACCCGGAGCAGGTCTTCCGGATCGACCACTACCTCGGCAAGGAGACCGTCCAGAACATCCTGGCGCTCCGCTTCGCCAACCAGATGTACGAGCCCGTCTGGAACCGGTCGTACGTCGACCACGTACAGATCACGATGGCCGAGGACATCGGCATCGGCGGCCGGGCCGGTTACTACGACGGCATCGGGTCGGCGCGTGACGTCATCCAGAACCATCTGCTCCAGTTGATGGCCCTGACGGCCATGGAGGAGCCGATCGCCTTCGACGGCGAGTCGCTGCTGACCGAGAAGCTCAAGGTCCTCAAGTCGGTGAAGCTGCCCGAACACCTGGGCGAACACACCGTGCGTGGGCAGTACGCGAGAGGCTGGCAGGGCGGCGAGGAGGTGCCCGGCTACCTCGAAGAGGACGGCATCGACGCGCAGTCCAGCACCGACACGTACGCGGCCGTCAAACTGGAGGTCGACAACCGCCGTTGGGCGGGCGTCCCCTTCTATCTGCGGACCGGCAAGCGGCTCGGGCGGCGCGTCACGGAGATCGCGGTCGTCTTCCAGCGCGCCCCGCACTCCCCGTTCGACTCGACGGCCACCGAGGAACTCGGCGCGAACGCGATCGTCATCCGCGTCCAGCCCGACGAGGGCATGACCGTGCGGTTCGGTTCCAAGGTCCCGGGTACGTCGATGGAGATCAGGGACGTCACGATGGACTTCGCCTACGGCGAGTCCTTCACGGAGTCCAGCCCGGAGGCGTACGAACGGCTCATCCTGGACGTCCTGCTCGGCGACGCCAATTTGTTCCCCCGTCACCAGGAAGTGGAAGAGTCCTGGAAGATCCTCGACCCGATCGAGGAGTACTGGGGCACGCACGGCAGGCCCGCGCAGTACTCCTCGGGCAGTTGGGGCCCCGAGGAAGCCGACGAGATGCTCGCACGAGACGGACGGAGCTGGCGCAGGCCATGAAAATCGACCTCACCGACACCACGGCAAGCAAGATCAACAAAGCACTGGTGCAGGGGCGGCGCGCCATCGGCACCCCTGCCGTGGGCATGGTCCTGACGATGGTGATCGTCACGGACGAGGAGAACGCCTACGACTCGATCAAGGCCGCGGAGGACGCCTCGCACGAGCACCCCGCGCGCACCCTGGTCGTCATCAAGCGGCACGCCCGCAGCCCGCGCGACCGCACCAACTCCCGCCTCGACGCCGAGGTAAGGGTGGGCGCCGACGCCGGCACCGGCGAGACGGTGATCCTGCGGACGTACGGCGAGGTGTCGGACCACGCCGACTCCGTCGTCCTGCCGCTGCTGCTGCCGGACGCCCCGGTCGTCGTCTGGTGGCCGGTGAACGCCCCCGAGGTGCCCGCCAAGGATCCGCTGGGCGCGCTGGCCCAGCGCCGGATCACCGACATGTACGCGGTCGAGCGGCCGCTCGTCGCCCTGGAGGCCCGGGTGCGTTCGTACGCGCCCGGCGACACCGACCTGGCGTGGACACGGCTCACCCCGTGGCGCTCGATGCTCGCCGCTGCCCTCGACCAGGCCCATACGAAGATCATCTCGGCGGCCGTCGAGAGCGAGGCGGAGAACCCGAGCGCCGAACTGCTGGCCCGCTGGCTCGGTGCCCGTCTGTCCGTGAAGGTGGACCGCGTGGTCACCGCGGGCCCGGTCGTCACGGCCGTGCGCCTCGGCACCGACAAGGGCGAGATCGTCATCGACCGCCCCGAGGGCCCGCTCGCCACGCTCACCCTGCCGGGCCAGCCCCCGCGCACGCTCGCGCTGAAGGTGCGGCCCACGTCCGAACTCATCGCCGAGGAGCTGCGGCGCCTCGACGCCGACGAGATGTACGCGATCGCCCTGCGGGGCGACGCCGCCACGGAGACCCCCAGTGCCGTCTGACTCCCCCGTCGCCCCCGTGGCCACGCCTCGCACTCTTCGTCACGCTCAGGAAGTGAACTGACATGCAGATTGGTCTGATCGGTCTCGGCAAGATGGGCGGCAACATGCGCGAGCGCATCCGCCGCGCCGGCCACACCGTCATCGGCTACGACCGCAACCCCGAGGTCTCCGACGTGGGCAGCCTCGCCGAACTGGTCGAGGGGCTCGAAGCGCCGCGCGTGGTCTGGGTGATGGTCCCGGCGGGCGCCGCCACCCAGTCCGTCGTCGACGAGCTCGGCGGGCTCCTGGAGTCCGGCGACACGGTCGTGGACGGTGGCAACTCCCGCTGGACGGACGACGAGAAGCACGCCGAGGAGCTGGGCGCCAAGGGCATCGGCTTTGTCGACGCCGGTGTCTCGGGCGGTGTGTGGGGGCTCCAGAACGGCTACGCCCTGATGGTCGGCGGCGACAAGGAGCACGTCGAGCGGCTCCACCCGATCTTCGAGGCGCTCAAGCCCGAGGGCCCGTACGGCTATGTCCACGCGGGCAAGGTGGGTTCCGGGCACTTCTCGAAGATGGTCCACAACGGCATCGAGTACGCCATGATGCAGGCCTACGCCGAGGGCTGGGAGCTGCTGGAGAAGGTCGACTCCGTCACCGACGTGCGCGAGGTCTTCCGCTCCTGGCAGGAGGGCACCGTCATCCGCTCCTGGCTCCTCGACCTCGCCGTCAACGCCCTCGACGAGGACGAACACCTGGAGCGGCTGCGCGGGTTCGCGCAGGACTCCGGCGAGGGCCGGTGGACGGTCGAGGCGGCCGTCGACAACTCCGTGCCGCTGCCCGCGATCACGGCGTCCCTCTTCGCCCGGTTCGCGTCCCGGCAGGACGACTCCCCGCAGATGAAGATGATCGCGGCACTGCGCAACCAGTTCGGCGGCCACGCCGTCGAGTCCAAGGAGTAGACAGCCGTGGGTGACCTTCTCCTGGTCCGCCACGGCGAGACGGAGTGGAGCGCGTCGGGACAGCACACGAGCTGGACCGACCTGCCCCTCACCGCGCACGGTGAGGAGCAGGCCAAGTCCCTCGTCCCGCTCCTCGCGAAGCGGACCTTCGCACGGGTGGTGACCAGCCCCCTCCACCGCGCCGTCCGCACCGCCGAACTCGCCGGCCTGTCCGGGATGTCGACCGATCCGGACCTGCACGAGTGGGACTACGGCGGGTACGAGGGTGTGACGACCGCCGAGATCCAGCGCACCCGGCCCGGCTGGTTCCTGTTCACGGACGGGGTGGCGCCCGGACCCGACGGGCATCCGGGCGAGTCGCCCGAGGACGTGGGCCGGCGCGCGGACCGCGTCCTGGCCCGTGTCGCGTCCGCGCTCGGGGAGGGTGACGTGATCCTGGTGGCCCACGGGCACTTCCTGCGTGTCCTGACGGCCCGTTACCTGGGGCTGCCGCCCGCCGACGGACGGCTGTTCCAGCTCGCCACGGGCACCGTCAGCAGACTCTCGACGGAGCACGACCGCCCGGTGATCGCTGACTGGAACTCCCGCTGGAACACGGAGAGTTGAGCAGCCGCTCGGCCTGGAGCGGGCTGAAGTGCCGATCGGGTCCGGGGCGTTGCCCCCGGACCCGATTGACATGTGCGTGCACGGCGCGTCAGAGTCGCCCCGATGGAGATCACCGATCTGACAGCGGCCGAAGCGCGGGTGTGGCGGGCCTTCCACAAGGGCGAGACCGTGGACTTCCGCGAGGGCGACGCGGAGGCCGACGACCCGGCGGGCGGCTACGGCTGGGGACCGGAGCGCACGGTCCGCGCCTCCGTGCTGCGGGCCCTGCTGGTCGGCACCGCGCGGGAGGACGGCGAGATCCCCATGCTCCGGCTGTCGGGCGCCCGTGTCACGGAGCAACTGCGGCTCGAGTACGCGGTGGTGGACCACCCGCTCCATCTGCGGTACTGCCACTTCGACGAGTCCCCCGACCTCTACGGCACCCGGTTGCGCCAACTGAATCTGCGCGGCTCGGTGCTCCCCGCGATCAACCTCGCGAGCACCCGGATCGACGGCCCGCTGCGCATGTCCTACTGCCGGGCGCGGGGGACGGTGCGGCTGGCGGGCGCGGAGATAGCGGGGGCGCTCTTCCTGGACGGGGCCGAGATCACCGCGTGGGACCCGACCGAGCCGGTGCTCCAGCTCCATCAGGCCGTGCTCGGCGACGGTTTCGCGGCGCCCGGGCTGCGGGTGCGGGGCGAGGTGCGGCTCGACGGTGCCACGGTGGGCGGTTCGATCGGCCTGGACGACGCCGAACTGGTCAACCCCGGCGGGCACGCCCTGTGCGCACGGTCCCTAGAAGTGCGGGCCGACGTGCGGGCACGGGGTCTGCGCACCCAGGGCGGCCTCGACCTGCGCGGTTCGCGTATCGCGGGCTCGCTCGACTTCACTCGGGCGCGGTTGTCCAACCCCGGCGGTACGGCTCTGCGGGCCAGCAGTTGCGCCATCGGTGAGTTGTGGCTGTACCGGTGCGCGCCGATCGAGGGACGGCTGCATCTGCGCCGCTCCCGGATCGACGTACTGGGCTTCGAGTCGGAGGTCGCCCCGGGCGAGGTGCTCTTCAACAACCTCAGCTACACGGCGCTCAATCCGACCGAGCCCGCCCACCTCCGTCTGCCCTTGCTCGAACGCGACGGCGACGGCTATGTCCCGTACGCCTACGAGCAGTTGGCCGCCGCCTACCGGCATGCCGGCGACGACGGGGCGGCCCGTCTGGTGCAGCTCGCCAAGCTGCGCCGGCACCGGGCCACCCTGTCCTGGCCCGGCCGGGTGTGGGGCCACCTCCAGGACATCGCCGTCGGCTACGGCTTCCGCCCGCTGCGTGCGGCCGTCTGGCTGCTGTCGCTGCTGGCGGCCGGTTCCGTCACGTACGCCCTGCACCACCCGCACCCTCTCAAGGCCGACGAGGCCCCGGAGTTCAACCCGGTCTTCTACACCCTCGACCTGCTTCTCCCGGTGATCTCCTTCGGTCAGGAGGAGGCGTTCGCGCCCACGGGCGGCTACCAGTTCCTGTCGTACGTCCTCGTCCTGACCGGCTGGCTCCTGGCCACGACCGTCATCGCCGGCGTGAGCAGGAGCGTCGCCCGGCAGTAGGACGTTCGGGGTGGGTGAGGCCGGGGGTGTTTTCGCCCCCGCCGCCCTTTCCCGTCCCGTCCCTCAGGGGCTGCGCCCCCGAACCCCCGCTTCGGCCCTGAAC
>NZ_LIQQ01000125.1 GCF_001418565.1 Streptomyces graminilatus
GCCCCCGACCACCCGAAACGGAGTCCTGCCATGACCTCCAGAAGAGCGCCGCGCCTTCCGCCCCTTCCCGCCCGTTCCCACTGTCTGGAACCGCCATGTCTGACAACCCCCAGGCCGAAGCCACCACGGCCACGGTGAAGTTCCCGCACCGCAGCAGGCGCGGCATCCTGCTCGGCCTGACCGCCCCGCAACTGATCGTCGTGAGCCTCACCGGCCTGCTCCTGCTCACCGTCATCCTCGCCCGTGGCGTGGTCGGCGCCCTCGAACTCATCCCCGCTTGGGCCACCATCGCCCTGCTCGTCTTCGTTCGCTACCGGGGCCGAGCCCTGGCCGACTGGGCTCCGATCGTCACCCGGTACGTGCTCCGGCGGATGCGGGGCCAGTTGATCTGGCTCGCCCGGCCCTCCCGCCGCCCGGTCCGCGAAGGACTCCTCCACCTGCCCGGTACCGCCGCCAGCCTGCGCGTAGTTACCGCCCCGGACCGCCGGTACGGCGCGGTCCACAACCCCCACACCGGTACGCTGACCGCCGTCGTCAAGGTGTCCTCCCACGCCTACGCGCTGCTCGATCCGGGCACCCAGAACGCCAACGTCAACGGCTGGGGACGCACGCTCGCCGCGCTCGCCCGCACCGGTCAGGTCGCCCGGATCCAGGTGATCGAGCGCACCGTGCCGGACTCCGGCGACGCCCTTCGCCGGTACTGGGAGGAGCACGGCCAGCCCGACGCTCCGGTGGCCGGCGCGATCTACAGCGAGCTGATCCAGAGCGCTGGCCCGGCCGCGGCGCCGCACGAGGCATACGTCGCCATCTCGCTGGACGCCAAGGCCGCGCGACGCCTGATCAACCAGGCCGGAGGTGGTCTGACCGGGTCCTTCAGCGTCCTGGCGCAGCTGACCTCGACCTTCGACCAGGCCGCGCGCACCGCCGGGCTCAACCCCACCGGCTGGCTCACCGCCCACGAGATCGCGGCCGTCGTGCGAACGGCGTACGACCCCAAGGCCCTTGCTGCACTGGACCGTTGGTCCTCCTCCGGGCGTCCCGAGGCCGACCCCGCCGCTGCCGGCCCGGTCGTGGTCGTCGAGAAGTCGGACCACATCGCGACCGACTCCGCCGTCCACTCCACGTACTGGGTGGAGAACTGGCCCCGCACCGAGACGTCGGCGGGCTTCCTGCATCAGCTCCTGTTCACCGCCGGGGTACGGCGGACCCTGTCGCTGTCGTACGAGCCGAAGGGGCTGGACGCCGCACTGCGCGATGTCCAGCGAAAGAAGGCCACCGTGATCGCGGACGCCGCCGAGCGAGCGCGGCGCGGCCAGGTCGACTCCGAAGCGGACTCGATCGAGTACCAGGACATCAAGTCCCGTGAGCGCCAGCTCATCGCGGGCCACGCGGATGTCGCCCTGACCGGCCTACTGACCGTCTCGGCCGACACGGAGGAGGAGCTTCGTTCCGCCTGCGCGGTCGTCGAGACCGCGGCGGTCGGCGCCCAGCTCGACCTTAGGCCGCTCACCTGGCAGCAGGCCGAAGCGTTCACCGCCGCCGCCATGCCGCTCGCTCTCGCCGCCTGATGCCGGCCTTCCTCCCTTCCGAAAGAGCACCCCCATGTCCCGCACCGCCAGCCCGACCGCGCAGGACTTCGTGCCCTTCGCCAGCGCCGCGCTCGATTTCCACCGCGCGCTCAACGTTCCAGGCGGTCCGCTCGTCACCACCCGCGCCGAGTTGGATGCCCTGCACGCCCACCTCGTCTCGCTGCACGGCCTGTTCGACGCCCACGCCGCCCGCACCGGCCAGCTCGTGCCGATCGAGGGCGACCGCCTCCGCGCCGCCCGCACCCGGATCTGGCAGGCCGCCGACCACGCCCATGCCGCCTACCACGCAGCCCCTCGGTCGGACTCCGGCGAGGTCCCGGAACGCGAGGCGTGCCAGGCCGGCCTGCCGGAAGGCGCACCGGAGCTGACCATCTGCCAGCGCCACCAGCGCACCGCGCACCTGGTCCGCCGCCGCACCACGCCGGCCGACCTCCACGCGCCGTTCACCGGCCTCGTCCGCCACTGACCCTGCCTTCCGTCTGGAGAAACGTTCATGCCCCGTACCCGCGCCAGCGCCTCTCACCTGTTCGTCCCCCGGAAGGCATCGCGTGCCGAGCAGCGAGCCGCCCGCGCCGGTTTCGCCGAGGCCCAACGCCAGGCCCGCCTCGCCGGAGCTCCGCCCAAGCGCCGCAACGAGGAAACCCTCGACCCGGAGCTGCGGCCCACCTATCCGCCGTCCGGACGCCCCGGCTCCTCCTCGGCACGCGGCGGCAAGCTCAGCCTGCCCGCCCATCGGATGACCACCGCCACCGTGTCCGGGGCCTATCCGTTCCTCGCCGAGGGCGGCCTGGGCGCGGAGGGCATCTTCATCGGCCGCGATGTCCACGCGGAGGCCGCGTTCTGCTACGACCCGTTCTCGCTGTACAGCAGCGGCCGGATCGAAGGCTTCACCAACCCCAACGCGGTCCTGGCCGGGATCATCGGCATGGGCAAGTCCGCGCTGGCCAAGTCCATAGCCACCAGGGCGATTGCCCACGGCTACCGGGTCTACGTGCCGTGCGATCCCAAGGGTGAGTGGACGGCCGTCGCGCAGGCTCTCGGCGGCTACAGCATCGCCCTGGGACCGGGGCTTCCGGGCAGGCTGAACCCGTTGGATGCTCCGGCCCGACCAGCCGCGGTGAGCAAGGACGACTGGTCGACCGAGGTCCGCAAGCGCCGTCTCCTGCTCCTGGCCGGCCTCGCGCGCACCGTGCTGAAGCGCGATCTCCTACCGATGGAGCACACTGCCCTGGACCTCGCGCTGGACCTGGTCGTCGCCGAAGCCGAGGCCGGCGGCACCGTGCCGCTGCTCGGCGAGATCGCGCACACCCTCGGCTCGCCCGAGCGCCTCGACCGGGCCCTCGGCGACCAGGCCGGGCATATGGGGCCCGCCGCACAGGACCTCGCGCATGCACTCCGTCGTCTCGTTCACGGCGACTTGAGCGGCATGTTCGACGCGCCCTCGACCGTGGTCTTCGACCCGACCACCCCGATGCTGTCCATCGACCTTTCCCGCCTCGGCGGCTCGGGCGACGACACCGCGCTGGTCCTCGCGATGACCTGCGCGAGCGCCTGGATGGAGTCCGCGCTCGCCGACCCTGACGGGGGCAGGCGGTGGGTGATCTACGACGAGGCATGGCGTGTGATGAGGCATGTCGGCCTGCTGGAGCGCATGCAGAGCCAGTGGAAGCTCAGCCGAGGTCTCGGTATCGCGAACTTGATGGTCATCCACCGCCTCAGCGATCTACTGAGCGCGGGCGACGTCGGCTCGCGCGGCCGGGTGCTGGCGGAGGGCCTCCTCGCTGACTGTTCCACCCGCATCATCTACCGCCAGGAGCCCGACCAGCTCGCCGCCGCCGCGTCGCTGCTCGGCCTGACCGGCGTCGAAACCCAGGCCGTGTCCGCCCTGACCAAGGGCCGGGGTCTGTGGAAAGTCGCAGGTCGGAGCTTCATCACTCAGCACATCCTGCATCCGGCCGAACGCGAGCTGTTCGACACCGACGCCCGCATGTCCGCCAACCCCCGTGAGTTCACTGCAACTGACGGCTTCTCAATTCCCATGCAGCGCAAGGAGGTGCGGCGATGAGTCTACGTGGGGTCGTGGGTTCCCGGTCCGGGCTCGTCCCCGGTCTCCGGTTCGGTGTTCCCGAAAACGCCGCCCCACCCCAGCGTCACCCGACGACCGGGCCGGCCGCGAGTCCTGACAGCGGCGCACCGGCCCCGGACTCGAACGACCGCCTCGCCGCAGCCCGAACCGAGGAGTTCACCGGCCTGTTCTACGAGGCCGTTACGGAGGACTTCGGCGCGGTGGCCCGCCTGCACCAGATACTCGAAACCGCCTCCGAGTGGTGTCGCTCCCACGGTGCCCGAAGCAGCGCGTGCGAACTGGACGCCATCGCTGACCGGTTGACCGACCTCGGTGAGGAACTGCATCTCGTGGGGGAGAACGTCGGCCACGAGATCCGCTCCCGGTCGCACCGAGCGGCAGCAGCAGCCAGCCTCTCGCCAGCGGCGTCGGCCCGGGGAACTTCCCCCGGCCAGCAGAGCGACGCTCCGGCTCCCGTCTCATCGTCCACCGCGCGCTCGCTGCCGCGTTCGCGGTGAGGCACCCGTACAGGAACAGGAACAACCATGCCCACCTCTCCCGACTCCTCCACCTCCCCTGACAGCCAGCCGCAAGACACCAGCGAACAGGCGGCATGGCGGGTGCGCGTCCAGGCCCTGGCCTCCGCCGCTGACGGCATCAGGCAGGCGTCAGACCGATGGGATGCCGTCTCGGACTCGTACTGCGACGAAGACGGCTGGCCCGTCGACGAAACCAGGTACGCCGACGGCAAGGTGGCCAGGGACGCCGCCGCCTGGGAGCACGTCGAGACCTTTCTGACCCACGGCCCCGAAGTCCTCGCCGGTGTACGGGCCACCGCACAACCGGCCGACTACCTTGACGGCGCGATCAGCGCCGACCTGCTGCGCCTGCGGGGGATCGACTCCGTACTGGCGCGGGCGGGTGAGATCCGCCACGAGTGGGATCAGGTCATCGCGCTCATGGAGGGCTCCATGCCCGGGTCGCGGGAGCTCTACGAGGAACGGGCCCAAGAGATCCGCAACTCCGAAGGCTGGCACTACGCCGACGAACTCAGCTACAGCGGAGCGGCGTTGGCCAGGGCTGCCGATCACCTGACCGACCGGATCGGTGTCGCCCAGTCTGCGCACACCGGGCGTGTCCAGGCGGCCCTGGCCCGATCCGCCTCCGGCCAACGCGGTGCCTCTCCCACTTCGCCGCCAGCCTCGGCGGCGTCGGACCCCCCTGCCGCACGCCGCTCGCGCTGACGCATCTAGCACCGCCTTCCGGCGAGGCCAAACCGCCCGATCGCCGGATCCTCAACGAACGCCACTACCCCTACCAGCCCCCGCCCGGCTGCGGCTTCCCGCCGTCGGCCGCTGGGGACGACCGGCCACGGAGAAGCCCACATGCGCCCCGATCAGACCCTGGTCACCCTCCAACGCGAGGGCACACGCATCACTGCGCGCACCAGCGAATCCTTCATCCAGGAAGCCGCCGCCGGCACGTCGGAGCGCGAGCACCAGTACAGCCACCTGACCACACCGCTTCGGCAGCGCGGCCTGGCCTGCACCGTCGAGTACGGCCTCAGTGACTACATCGTCCGCGCCGAACTTCCCGACGGCAGCGCCCTCATCATCTCTCCGCCCCAGGAACCGGCCACCGACCACCCGCCCGGGTATCCGGAGAGCTGGTTGGTGACGCGCGGGCATCCCGATGACTCCACGCTCCACGAAGTGATCTACGACTCGGAGCCCGACGGTCCTCACGCCCTGTACGGCGGCAGCGTCCCCCGCCTGCTCGCCGCCCTCGACGCTCGCCTGGATCTGCTCGGCCTGCCACCCCGACCGGAACCCCGGCGACTCGCCCAGGAGAGCGCTGCCGACGCAGTGCTCCACCGTGCGGGCTTCGTCCCCGTCGTGCTGTTCCGTGAACGCTTCCACCGACTGCCCTCGGCCATGACCAACCTGGTCGAGCAGCGGGAGATGGTGACCCGGGCCTTCGACATGCTGCAGGCCGAGGGCTTCGACGTCTCCTGCGATCCCGACCTGCTCGACCCCAGCCGGCCGCCCCCTGGCGATCACGGGCTCAGCCTCGGCGACCGGCTCGGCTACCTGACCGAGTCCATCCAGTCGGCGGCACATACGAGCGAGGCCGTAGCCGCACTGAGCGAGCTGACCGCTCCCGGTGACGGCGTTCTCCAGCGCGTCGTGGAGTCCCTCAACACGACGGCCGACTGGTGGGAGGGCCTGGGCGAACCCGTCGATCCCCACTACGCGAACCGACTGCGCTACATCACCAAGAAGCTCGACTCCTACGCGTTGGAGATTCGGTCCATGCGCGGCGATCTGGCCGACCGGCACACCTACCACCCCGACAAGGTCCTGGTCCGGGTGGACCGAGTCGCTCCGGAGGAGCCTGCGGGGTCCCGCGTCGCCGCCGCTCTCGCGGTCTCGCCGACCGCACGGCGCATGACCCCGGCGGCGGTGCCGTCAGCTCGGGCCGTACGTCCCGCCCTGCCGACCGCAAGCCCCTCGTCCGCACCCGGTCGCTGACCACTGCCCACCTCGGAGCCCGCCATGACTCGCACCAGCAGAACCATCCCCGCCCTCGACCGCCCCTCTACCCATGCCCGCACCGGATGGATCCGCCATGCCCACCCCCGAGCACGACCCGCTTCCCGACATCGCATTCGGCCGCCACCCCGACTTCGGCATCGTCGCCTCCAACCCCAAGCAACTGGCGGCGAGCGCCTGGATGTTGAAGGGATTCGACTTCCACCCCATCCCCGACCACTCCAACCTGTACGCGCTGGCCAACCAGCAGCGCGACGGGCAGGACCGCGCCACCCGGGCTGTCGCGCTGCTGCGCAAGGCCGGCTACCGAGTTGATGTGGACGCCGCGTTCGACCCCTCTCTAGCCTCCGTGCCAGCGCCCGCCCGCGACCGGCCCCCGCGCGCTGAGCCGGACGTCGCGTTCGCCGAGCATCCGCAGCTCGGCGTGGTCGCCGCCACCGCCGACGGTTCCTCCGCTCTCGGCGGCCGACTCATTCTGGAAGAGAACGGCTGGCGGCATAACCCGAGCCTGGACATCTACACGCTGCCGATCACCACCGACCGTGGCCAGGCGCTCGGCAAGGTAGCTCAGGCCACCGTGGCGCTGCACCGCGCCGACCTCCAGGTCGCCGTGCAGCCCGCCCTCGTCCCGGACATCACCGCGCGCCGCCCGCCCGCACCGTCTGCGGCAGCGCGCCATGAACGCAGCCCGGACGTCGCCCCCCGCAGGTTCCCCGTCATGAACGCCGCCGCGCTCGCCGCCAGTCCCGCCCGCGCCGGCCTGCCCGGCAAACCTCCGGTCCCCACGCCCGCCGCCTCCGTCCCGGTCTCCCGCCCGGTGGACCCGCGCGTGGCGTTCTCCCGCACCCGCTGACACCCAACACCCGTAAGGAAAAGCTCCCATGGCCGTGAAAACCATCTGGCACATCGACTTCTCGTGCGGGCACAGCGTCGCCCGTGACCTGTCCGACCGGGCAGCCGACCGTCGCGCGGGCTTCGCCGAATGGCTCGCCAAGCAGGAATGCACCGATTGCTGGCGATCGGCGAAGGAGGGCGACGAGCAGGACAAGGCCGCCTGGCTGGAGGCCAAGCGCGCCGGAGAGCAGGCCGAGTCCGATGCCTGGTCGGAGCAGTACCGGATGCCGCCCCTCGAAGGCCGCGAGCGCGCCGTCGCCTGGGGCGTGCGCTGCCGCCACCAGGTCCTGGCTGCCGCCTACACCGCTCTGGTCCTCGAAGGCGAGACCAGCGAGGCGGAGTGGGAGGAGATCGAGGCGACGGCTCGCACCATCACCCGCGCCGGGTGGTGGATCGACCAGCGCTCCTCCGAGCCCGGCGACCTGACCGAGCTGCTCCAGGCGGCCACCGTAGCCGACCGGCCCACCGAGAACCCCCACTTCTGACCGCCCGGTGCCCCGCCCCGGCGGGGCACCGGATACCTCTCCCTGCCAGTGATGCGGACACCCCATGCCCGAGTACCCCCTGCGCTGCGATGTGCGGCGCACCGAGAGCACCACCGATCTGCTCGCCGACCTCCACCGCAGCGAGCCTGGCTTCGCCCCCTACCTGCTCACGGCCTGGTCGCCAGAGTTGACCGCCCAGGACACCGTCGTCCTGCCGTACCTGGCGCTGCTGCTCGACGAGCCCCTGGCTTTGCGGAAACCGCGGACCGGACACACCGCGTCCCAGCGGCTCACCTGGCACTGCACAATCCGCATCACCACCGGCGTGGAACTCGACGACGACGACTGGTTCGAGCTGACGCGTGAGGTCCTCGACGCCACCGGCATCGAGCCGGACGACGACCCGGCCGCCTGCCGGTGGGCCGCCCTGCGCAACCAGGCCCACGGACTCGACATCGTCGCCACCGTCATCCGCCAGGACGGCCGCTGGGCCCGGCTGCACAACGACGCGTACTTCGCCCGCTCCGCCTGCGCGGACTTCGCCTACGACCACGGCCTCGACGAGCCGCGGTGACCGCAGGCGTCTATCACCCATCTCCGGCCGGGCCAAATCGCGGATTCTGCGGATCCTCTCTCCCTGACGGCCCGGCCACCCGGGCTCCCGTTCGCCACTCCCCTTCGAGGTAGACGCCGTGATCGCCCACCTGCAGCGCGCCAGCCACACCGCCGGTCTGCTCACGTATCTGTACGGGCCGGGCGAGCGCGGCAACCACACCAACCCCCGCCTGATCGCCGGGGACGGCCACGGCGCCCCGATCGAGATGCTCGCCCAGCCCGACGCCATGCCGTACCTCGCCCGCGCCCTCGACGCACCCGTCGACCGTCTCGGGGCCCGCGCACCCGAGCGGCCGGTGTGGGTCTGCTCGGTCCGCTCCGACCTCCGGCATCCCGACCTGACCGACTCGCAGTGGGCCGAGGTGGCCCGCCGGGTGGTGGCGGTCACCGGCATCGCCCCGGACGGCGATCCGCACGCCTGCCGGTGGATCGCCCTGCGCAACCAGCCCCACCGGGTCTACGTCGTGGCCACTCTCGCCCGAGAGGACGGCAGCCTCCACAACGCCTACCGCGACGCCTTCCACCTGCAGACCGAGTGCCACCGCATCGCCACCGAACTCGGCCACCTGCCCCTGGCCCCACGCCCAACACCCCTCGCCCAGGAGTCCCACGTTCCTGCCCCCTACGTCACCATCAATATCGAGCCCAGCGGCAGCGTCTCAGCGAGGGGCGCCAGTGACGACCTGTCCGCCACGCTCCTCAAGCACGCCGGATTCCAGCAGATCGAGGACTGGTACGGCCGCCGCCACCGCCTTCCGACCACCACCCCGACCGCTGACCGCGCTGCCATCGCCTCCCACGCAGCCGAGATGCTCCGCGCCGCCCGGTACAGCGTCGACCTGGACCCCGACCTCGACACCAGCCGGTTGACCACCCCAGCCAACCCTCTCGGGCTCTACACCGCCGGAGCCGAAGTCCTGCGGCTGACCGACCAGATCAGGGCCGCCGAGAACGGCGCCGGCCTTGCGCAGGCGGTCGATCACCTCCTTCATCCCGAGCACGGCGCCCTGGAACGCGTCCGGGAAGCGCTGGAGGCGGCAGGCGAGCAGATAACCGACCTCGACGACGAGGCGTATGCACTGGCCGACCGGTTCGGCTTCGCTGCGGAGTTCGTCAGCTCGGCGCAGTCGGAACTCGTCGGATCGGATACCGAGTTGCGCCGTGTCGGCGACTCGCAGCAAGACCAGGTGGAAGTGCGAGAGGAGTCCCCAGCCCTCACGGGCTCCCGAAGTGCGGCGCTCGCCACATCGCCTGCGGCGGCCAAGGCCAAGGCGTCCTCAACGCTCGGCGCTGGAGCACCGGAGGTCGGCGCGGCCGTATATCCGTCGCAGGTCCCCGGTCACCGGACCCGGTGACCCCGATGCTCTCCTCCCCTACCCCCTCCGCCAGCCTGCCGCGCACCTACCTCATGCGGGCCACCGACGCCCTGGCCAGCACGACGGCCACCTACGCGATCCCGCTCCTGGTCCTGATCACCACCGGCTCCACCGCCCTGACTGGTCTCGCCTTCCTGCTGGAGTGGACGCCGCGCCTGGCCGCCTTCGCCTTCGCCGGATCACTGGTCGACCGGTGGGGTGCTGGCCGCGTCTTCCGAGCGTCCAACCTTGTCCGTACCGCCGTGGTCGCACTGGCCGGCGCGGTGCTGCTGACCCTCCCCAGCGCCGGAGCTGCGACCACCTGCGTGGTCCTGGCGTTCGGGGCTGCCTCCGGGCTGCTGGCGGAGGTCTCCTTCGTCGCGGTGGAGACTCTCGGTGTCGAGGCCAGCCGCCGGTTGGACGATGCCGCGCACCGTGTCCAGGCCGTGCAGACCGGGATCGACCAGGGCGCGGTGCTCGTCGGTCCGCTCCTGGGTGGTCTGTTGTTGTTGGCGGGGCCGACCGTGCTGCTGACCCTGGTCGGGGCATTGGCTCTGACCGCCGCCGCGACCACGCCGAGCGGCGGAACCGTGGCGGATCACCGCCCGGTGCCCAGCAGTCTTCTGACCGGGTGGCGGACCCTGCGCCGTATCCCGGCGCTTTCCTGGCTGGTCGGCGGTCTGGCCGCCTCCAACTTGGCCACCGGTGTCCTGCAGGCCGCCGCCCCGATCACGGTCATCCACCACTTCCACTACTCCGCCGCCGCCGTAGGTGCGGTCTGGAGCGCGGCAGCCGTCGCCTCCCTGATCGCCGTGTCGGCCACCCGCCGGGCGATCGACTGCTTCCAGGTCTGGCCGGTAGGCGCGGTGGCCGCCGCTGCCTCGACGGCAGCCTGCCTGGCGACCGCCCTGGCCCCGAGTTTCACCGCCTACACCGCGGCGGTGGCGGTGGTCATGGCTGGCGACGGCGCGCTGACCGTCATCCTGCGCACGCTGCGCTCCCGCCTCATCCCCGCCCAGGCGTTCGGCTCCACTCTGGCGGTGACGATCATCCTGGTGCTGCTGCCCCTTCCTCTGGCCGGAGCTCTGATCGCGGCCGTTCCCACCGCTGAACTTCCGCACCTGTTGCAGGCGTGCGCCGTCCTGCAGGGCCTGGCACTGGGCGGGTGCTTCGGCGGCCTGCGTCGGCACCGAGCGGCCTGCGAACGGTCCCACCTGCAGGTCCCTGTGCTCAAGGAGCAGCCAGTCCAGCCGGCGGACGCACCGTGACCAGCGGCTCAACGGCTCAGTGAATCTCGACCTTTCTTCCCTTTCACTCCCAACTCCCGCCCCACGGAGGCTGTCCCATGTCCCGATGCACTCGTATCGGAGATCCGCTGCTGATAGTCGTCGGCGGAACCGACCCCGTATACCGGGGCTACTGCGTCGAGCAGGCCGCTGCCGCATATCCGATCGCGTTGATCGACGCCAAGCCGCCAACCTGGCAGGAGCACCTGGTCGTCGACCACGAGGTCGCCGACACCCACGACCCTGCGGCCGTGGTCGCCGCCGGCTTGGCCCTGGCCGAGCGCCATCCCATCGCCGGAGTCGTCACCTGGGACGAGTACGCCCTGGTCCCGACTGCGGAACTCGTCGCCCGCCTAGGGCTTGCGGGCAACAGCGTGGCGTCGATGAACGCCTGTCGGGACAAGGCGACCAGCCGCCGTCGGTTTGCCGAGGAGCAGGTGCCGTCGGCGACGTCCACCCGCGTCGGCACCCTGGCCCAGGCGGCGGCTGCCGCGCACCGCACCGGCTTCCCCGTCGTCCTCAAGCCCTCCGCGCACGCGGGCAGCATCGGCGTGATCCGCGTCGACAATCCACAGGAGCTGCCCGCTGCCTGGGAGTTCGCCTCCGCCGGAGCCGGTGAGCAAGGACCGGAGGGCAGCGGCGTGCTGGTCGAGGAGTACCTCTCCGGGCCGGAGATATCGGTGGAGTGCGTCACCCAGTACGGCGTCACGACGGCGCTGGCCGTAACCCGCAAGGAGGTTGCCTTCCCGCCGTACTTCGAGGAGGTTGGCCACACCGTCACTGCCGGAGACCCGCTCCTGCCCGAGGTCGCCCCCGCCGCTGTCCAGGCCGTGCGGGCGCTGGGCGTCACCGACGGCGTGCAGCACGTAGAGATGCGCCTCACCGCCTCCGGCCCGCGGATCATCGAGGTCAACTCCCGTATCGGCGGCGACCTGATCGGCAAGCTCGTCCATCTGGCCACCGGCCTCGACCTGCCCCGGATCGCCGCCGACGTCGCCTGCGGCAAGGTGCCCGACCTCACGCCCTCGACGCACACCACCGCCGCGATCAAGATCCTTTATCCCCCGGCCACCGGCACCCTCTCCGCACGGCACCTGGTCGTCGAGCCCGATGGCCCGTGGCTGCGCCAGGCGGCCTGGCTGCGCGCCATCGGCGACCGGGTCGCCCTGCCACCGGACGGAAATCTGGACACCAAGCGGGTCGGCTTCTTCATCGTCACCGCCGACAGCCCCGCCGCCGCCCACGACCGGCTGGAGGCCCTGACAGAGGGGCTGACTCTGGCGGTCACGGCGTGAACCGAGCGCTGTCTCCATCCGCCATCAGGCCGGCCAAGGGCCGAGGGGCCTAGCCATCCAGGTGGGGCACGCACTGCGCATTCTCCCCACCTACTCGGCGCCGATCCAACACCACGACCGAGGAGGAACAGTGCCCGAGTTCTACCCGAGCATCGGCGAGGCCATCGGCGCCGCGATGCAGCACAACATCCGGCTTGCCCACGGCGGCGAGGCGTCCGGCTCCGACGCGCCCCTGCAGCTCCGATACCTGCCCCATCCGTCGGCCGCCCCGTACTCCGTCCCGGGGATGATCGCCCGGCTCACTGAGACAGCAACTCCCCATGAAGTCGCCGGAATTATCGAGGAGGTCAACGGAGCACTGGTCGGGGCCCTCCCACAGCTGACCGAGCTTGTGGCCGCGGCAGCCGACTGGACCCGGGCCCGCCTGACCTTCGAGGACCCGCACCACAACCCGACCTTCGATACGTGGACACGGCTGGCCGCCGCCACCCGCCTGTTGCGGGACGTCCAGGAGGAGCTGGAGGTCGCCGAGGACATGGTCGCCGCGTGTCCTGCGGAACTCGGCGACCCCAAGTACCGCGACGAAGTGCCTGTCCTGCGGACCCGGGAACTGCTCAGCGACGCCCTCGGTGACGACGCGGTCGCAGACACCAAACCGTCCGCCGCCCAGAACCCAGGAGCGGACCGGCAGCGAGCCGCCCGCGCCTCCTCCCCGCACGCTGCCACCCGGCGGGCCACGCCCTCCGCCGACGCGATGTCCGAACCACCGGCCACCGCGCCGCCGCCCCGGTCGCCGCGCACCCGATGACCTCGATCACCGACCCCTCCCCCGAACAGGAGTTGCCCCGATGACCAGCAGAAGAGCGCCGCGCGCCCCGCCCCGCCTTGTCCGCTCTCCCTCCCTGGATCCGCCATGCCCGCCCCGCGTACCAGCGCGCCCTCGACCACCACCGGCACCGACGCGCTCCTCTACCTCCTGTTCGGCGTCCTCGGCGCCGCCATCGCCTTTGGCTCCCTCGCCTGGCTGACCGGCAACCTCACCAACTCCCTCGTCGGCGCCGGCCCCTGGGCGCCGTTCAAGACCACCGACGCGCTGCTTCACCCCGACATGCTGTGGCCATACCTGAGCCCCACCGCCCTGCTGGTCGGCGCGCGGCTCGTCCCCGGCCTGCTCTCCATCTGCCTCACCATCACCAGTCTGGTCCTGTGGCTGCGGCTGTACGGCGGCGCGAAGAACGGCCTCGCCCGCAAGCAAGATCTCGCCCCGCTGCTGGACAAGGAGATCACCGCAAAGGCGAAGAGCCTGCGGCCGAGCCTGTCCGATCTCAAACCGAAGGAGGTCGCTCCCGCCGACCGCGGCATCCTCGTCGGCACGCTCTCCCCTGGCCGGGCCGAGGTCCGCGCCTCCTGGGAGGACGTGATCGTCGCGATCATGGCCCCGCGCTCTGGCAAGACGTCCGGGCTGGCGATCCCCGCGATCCTCGCCGCTCCCGGCCCGGTGCTGCTGACCTCGAACAAGGCTGCGAACGATGCCTTCACCGCGACGGTGGACGCACGCGCCCAGGTCGGCACGATCTGGACGCTCGACCCGCAGCAGATCGCCCACCACCCGCGCGAGATGTGGTGGGACATCCTGGCCGACGCCCGCGACCTTGCCGGGGCGAAGCGTTTGGCCGGGCACTTCGTCGCCGCTTCGGTGGACGAGTCGAACGGCTCCGACTTCTGGTCCACCGCCGCATCGAACACACTCGGTGCGCTGTTCCTGGCCGCCGCCAGCCATCGGCGCCCGATCACGGACGTCCTCGCGTGGCTCGCCTCCCCTGCTGACCGCACTCCGGTGGACCTGCTCACCGATGCCGGCCACGACGCGGTCGCCGCCCAGCTCCAGGGCACCGTCAGCGGGGCCACGGAAACGCGGGACGGCATCTACGAGACCGCGCGGCAGTACGCGAGCTGCCTGCTCGACCCGGACGTCGCCGCCTGGGTCACCCCCAGCAAGCAGCTTCCCGAGTTCAAGCCCTCCGCGTTCGCCAGCTCCCGCGACACGTTGTACCTGCTCAGCAAGGACGGCGGCGGCTCGGCATCGGCGATCATCGCCGCGGCGGCCGATGGGGTGATGCGAGCGGCCGTGGTCGTCGCCGAGCGCTCCGGCGGGCGGCTCGACCCGCCCGCGCTGTGCGTCCTCGACGAGGCCGCCAACGTGTGCAAAATCTCCGATCTCCCCGACCTATACAGCCACTTGGGCTCACGGGGTGTCATCCCGATGACGATCCTGCAGTCCTACCGGCAGGGCCAGCGGTGCTGGGGCGAGGCAGGCATGGACGCCCTCTGGTCCGCCGCGACGATCAAGATCATCGGAAGTGGAATCGATGACGCCGACTTCGCCGACCGTCTGAGCAGGCAGGTCGGTGACCACGACGTGCAGACGACGTCGGTGTCGACCAGCGACGGTGGCAAGTCCACCTCGGTGAGCATGCGCACCGAGCGGATCCTGCCCCCCGACGCGATCCGCGCGCTGCCCAAGGGGAGGGCGCTACTGCTCGCCACTGGTATCCGGGTGGCGATGCTCGACCTGCGGCCCTGGTACAAGGAGCCCGCCGCAAAGGTGGTCGGTCCGGCCTCGGCCCGCGCGACGAAGGCCATCACGGAGCGGGCCATCGCCAAGTCCCTGGGCCGCGACGACTTCGGGCTGTCGGCATGAGCGCCCCGACGCTCAAGGTGCTCTCGCTCGGTGCCGGGGTTCAGTCGACATGTCTGCTGCTCATGGCCGCCGAGGGCCATCTGCCCGGCCTGGACGTGGCGATCTTCGCGGACACAGGCTGGGAGCCCCGCGCCGTCTACGACCATCTCGAACGGATCGAGCGGGAGATCGCCGAGCCCGCCGGCATCCCGGTCCTGCGGGTGTCCTCCGGCAACATCCGATCCGATGCGCTTGACCCCTCCAAGCACTTCGCCTCGATGCCGTTGCACATCCTCAACTCCACTGGCAGCGAGGGGATGTCACGACGCCAGTGCACCGGCCAGTACAAAATCCGGCCGATAAAGGAGAAGGTCCGCGAGCTGCTCGGCTACCCCTACCCGCAGCGTATCCCCGCCGGGGTGTTCGTCGAGCAGTGGATCGGTATCTCGGTGGACGAGTTCACGCGGGCGAAGGACGCGGACGTCGCCTACATGAAGAACCGGTTCCCGCTGATCGAGACCGGGTTCTCCCGCTCGGACTGCCTGCGGCTGCTGCGCTCGCGCGGGTTCGGCCAGACCCCGAAGAGTGCGTGCCTGGGGTGCCCGTACCACGGCAACGCCCAGTGGCGATCACTGCGCGACGGCTCGCCCCAGGAGTGGCGCGACGTCGTGGAGTTCGATGCCGCGATCCGTTCGGGCAACGCGCGGGCGACCGCGGAGGGCACGCCGCTGCTCGGGCAGGCGTATCTGCACCGCAGTCGCCGGCCTCTGGATCAGGCGCCGATCGACCGGGTCACCGCCCACGAGTGGTCCGGACGTCAGGGCGACATCTTCGACGCGCTCGCGGACGCCGAACTGGAGAACGGTGATGCGGACGGCTGCTCGCCCTGGTCCTGCCGCTCCGGCGCCCCCGTCCAGGCCGACGTCGACCTCACGGCCTGACTTTCCCCCTCTACCTGTTCAGGAGTCCCCTCGTGTCCTCGCGCACTCCACCCTCCCCTCTGGCACGCTCCGAACGCCTCGCCCGGTCACCGGCCGTCCGGCGTGGCGGTCAGTGGTGGCTGGTCACCGGTTCCGGCTCGATCCTCGCCACCGATCCGACGTTCACCGGCGAGTTGGACCGCTTCGCCGCCACGATGGCCGCCGCAGACCAGGCCATCGCCGATCTCCGCTCCCAGCAGGACGATCCGCCGACTCCCCATCCCGGGCGGCAGTGATGACCCCGCTGCTGAGTGCCGAGCAGGCGGTGCTCGGCTCGGTGCTGCTCGACCCCGGCCAGCTCGCGCACCTGGACTGGCTCGCGCCGGATCACTTCTACCGGCCGGTCCACCAGGCGCTGTTCGCCGCCCTGTGCAAGCTCCGGACCGACGGCCACCCCGCCCTGGCGACCAAGGAACCGGTGCCGCTGTCCTGGGTGACCGATGCGGTCGACGAGGCCGGGCACCACGTCCGGGGGCTGACTGCGGTATACGCCCACATCCTGATCTCGGCCTGTCCGCGCCCCGAGCACGCCCCGGTGTACGGCCGGATGGTGCTGGAGGGAGCGATCCACCGCAGCGTGACCGAGCACGCGATCCGCCTCCACCAGGCAGCCCGTGCCGACGCTCTCCAGGGCCAGGTGGAGGGAGCGCTGCACCATGCGGACGTCCTGGCCGGGGTACTCGGGGACCTCGCGCGGCGCTGGGGGTCCGAACCGAGCCCGGTCGCCCCGGCCGCGCCGCCCTCCACAGCATCCGTCGCGCCGCCGCCGGTTCGGGCGGACCGGGTCGCCGAGGACGAGCAGTTCCTGCTGGCGGTCCTGGTCGAGCGGCCGAAGGCGATGGACGAGGTCGTCGGCTGGCTGCGACCGGGCGACTTCGCCGACTCCGCCCACGGCCAGCTCTACCGCTGCCTGGGCGCACTGCACCACCGCGGCGAGCCTATCGACCGGATCACCGTGCTGTGGGAAGCCCAGCGGCGCGGTCTGCTGGCCGACGGCAGGCTGACCGCCGAACAGCTCACCGCCATCTGCGATGGTGTCGGCCCTGGCAGCGCCGAGTGGCTCGGTGAGCAGATCATGCGCTCCTCCGTCGCCCGCACGGCCGCCACCTCCGCCCGCGTCATCCGTGCCCTGGCCGAGAACGAGACCCTGGCCCCCGGGCGGCTCATCAGCCACGCCCTGCACGCGCTCGGGCCGCTCGACGAAGTGCGTGCCCGTTGGCAGACCGCGAACGGCCACTCCGCGCCGACGCCGCCGCCCGCGTCGCCGACCGAGGGGCCTCCGACGGCGCGGGTCCACGCAGCCCTCGCCCGCAGCACACCGCGACCGGCCGCACGGCCTTCGGAACGCCCAGGCTCTGCCTCCACGCCATCAGCCTCGCGATCACCCTCGCGCACCCACGGCTGAACCGTCCTCACCCACCAACCCAGTCCATCCGACTGTCCTCACCTCTGGAACGCACCGTGGACAACACCCCCATCTCCGACGCCCTGGCCCTGCGTGCCACGGCCTCCGCCTTCGATGCCCAGCGCGGCAAACTGCCGGTGCCCGGAGACCCTCACCGCTCACACGACGCCGTCGCCGTCGCACGCCAGATCTCCGAACTCGGAGAGCTGATCACCGACTTGGGCGACGAGGTCCTCTTCCGTGCCGCCGGCCAGGACCAGGCGCCCCACACCGCTCGGGTGATCACCAGCTTGGCCGCCGCCGTCGTGCCCGCGGGCGAAGCGGCTTCCGCCTTGGGAGCGGTGGCCCACCAGCTCGCCTTCCTGAACCAGACCGAGAGTCTGCGCGACCAGCCCGACGCCAGGGATGCCCGGGAGGCAGCCGTACGGGTGCTGGAGGACGCGCTCGCCACCGCCGACGCGGCCCTGCACGACGGGGCCAACTCCCTGCACTCCGCATCGGCAACGGTCTCTCCCCCGTCCGTTCGGCTCCAGGCTGCCCGCAGCCGGTCCACGACCACCGCGCCCACTCTGGGGTCGCCGCCTCCCGACGTCACCACGGCGGTGGCGTCCTCCTCGGACCGAATCGCACGGGGCCGGTGACATGGAGACCCCAACCGCGCGAGGGCCGTTGATCGGCTCGCTCTGCTCGGGGTACGGCGGTCTGGACCTCGGGGTCCAGGCCGCCCTCGGAGGCACCCTGGCCTGGCACGCCGAGATCAACCCCGACGCCGCGCGCATCCTGGCCCGGCACTGGCCCGGTGTGCCCAATCTGCAGGACATCACCGCCGTCAACTGGGCCGATGTGCCTCGGGTGTGTGTCCTGACGGCCGGTTTTCCTTGTCAAAGACGTCTCCGTCGCCGGCCGCCGGGCCGGACTCAACCCCCACACCCGCTCGGGGCTGTGGCTGCACGTCGCCCGTGCGGTCGAAGCCCTCCGCCCCTGCTTGGTGGTGATCGAGAATGTACGCGGACTCCTCACCTCGCCCGCCGGTTCCCCTGGCGACGTGGAATTCTGCCCGTGGTGTCTGGGAGACGACCCAACCCAGCCTCCTGTGCGGGCACTTGGTGCCGTACTCGGCTCCCTGGCCGATCTCCGGTACGACGCGAGGTGGCTCGTGCTTCGTGCCTCCGACGTCGGAGCTCCCCATCGTCGCGAGCGGACCTTCCTCACCGCCTGGCCCGCCGAGCACCCTGCTCAAGACCCCGACGAGCAACATCGGCAAGAACGGCGGCTCCCAGCACCCGTCGAAGCGGAAGAGCGGCGGCCACGGCCCGAACCTGGCCGACGAGGTGGAGTGGCTGCTGCCCACGCCGAAGGCGTCCGACGGGATCAAGGGCTCGCCGAACCAGCGGCACGGCAACGGGGACATGACGCTGCCGAGCGCGGCAGCGTCGCTGCTGCCCACCCCGAGGGCGAGCGACACCGGCACTCCTGGCCGCCGTCCGGGCAAGGGCTGGCGCCCACCCCTGTCGGCAGTGGTCCTGCCGCTGTGGGCGGAAGCGGCCCCGGGAGCCGAGGAACCGACGGGCGATGGGGAGCGTACGCCTCCGCCATCGCCCGATGGGAGAACCTCACCCGCCCCGCCCCGGCGCCCACCGACGCTGCCGGACGCCTGCGCGCCGACTTCGTGGAGTGGATGCAGGGCCTGGCCCCTGGCTGGGTGACCGCCACTCCGGGACTCGGCCGACCGGCTCAGCTCACCGCGCTCGGCAACGGCGTGGTCCCCCAACAGGCCGCCTGCGCCGTGCAGTTGCTGGCACCGCCCTTCCCCCGCTGCTCCCGCTGCACCGCGCCGTAGCGCTGCACTACCACCTTTCCCCGGCCGGACTAAATCGCGGAATCTCTGCATCCTCTTGCTCATGCCGACCTGCGAACGGAGCACCGCCGTGACCTCCAGAAGAGCGCGCCGCACTTCGCCCCCGCCCTGCTCGCTCACTCCCTTGGATCCGCCATGTCCGACCCCAGCAAGGCCGCCCCCGAGCCGTTCCGCGTTCCCGACGGCGATCTCGACGATCTCGCAAGCACCCTCGCCAAGACCATGTCGGAGGTACGCCAGCACGGTGTCATCCTCGACCGCCTCGGCTCCGAGCCCGTCTCCACCCCTCAGCCCACCGACGACGCCCCCACCGCGGACACGGCCGACGCCGACAAGGCCGACGTCCCGGCCTCGGTGTTCATCCTCGCCTTGGGCGGCGAGGCGTACGCCATCGAACTGGCCGCGCTCAGCGACTGGGTGAACTACCTGTTCCTGCCGGTCTACGGACGGGAGATCAGCACCACCCGGCCGTGGTGCGACCAGTGGCACGAGCATCCCGAGGCCGTTGCCCGGCTGCACGCGCTCTGGCTCGCGTGGCAGCAGCTCACTGACGCCGAGGCCGGCCTGTCCGGCCCCTCGACGTGGCACCGCGACCACCTTGACCAGGCCCTGGTTCATCTCCGTGCCCCCGACGGCCCCTTCGCCGCATGCACGACGAGCCCGACCCGGCCCAACCACCGTGTGCTGGCCACCCCGGCGCCCGAGCTGGCGGGAGCCACCCAGTGACCACCGAACTCGACTTCCGCCTCGACGACTTCGAGCCCGCCGACGCCGTCTCCGAACTCGCCGAGAGCAGTCTCTGGGCCGGAGACCTGACCGTGCTGGCCGAGCACCACACCACCCCGGAGGGGGCGCACAGCTACCTCGTCGCCCACGACGGGACGACGACCTGGGGCGTCCCCGGTGAACCACAGCTCGTTGCCATCAAGATCACGCGGGACCTACGCGAGCACACGTTCACCTTCGAGACCACGAACCACTCCAGTCTGGCCTTCGCCCAGAACTGGCTGATCGAGCGTGGCTGCCCGCCCGAGCGGATCGCCCAGGCCGGCGGGGACTTCATGAAGCCCGCCGACGATCTCACCCTCTGGATCGAGCAGCAGATCCGGGAGTCAGTCTCTCGCTACAAGGTCCTCGACAGCTGGACCTCGGACTTCGCCCCGTGCGAGACGTGGACGTTGACCCATGACTCCAGCGCCGCTCAGGCACCGATTCGCGTCTTCCTCGAAGAGGGGAACCACGACGCCCACACGTACACGATGCGCGAGGGCGCCTTCGCCGATGAGGCCGCCGCCCGGCACTGGCTGGAAGACCGCACCAGTCCACTGCCTCAGCCGCCGGACTACCGCGGTGAGGCCGCCGCCCGGCTGACCCGCGCCGCGCTCACCCGGTCAGCGGGTGCCTCCGCGATCCCGAAAGCCGGCCTCGACACGGGCAACGCGCCGTCGGCAGGAACGGCCCAGCGCCCGAGCCCTGGGAGGCCGATGTGAGCCGCGCCCGCTTCGCCTTCGCCGCGCACCCGGATGCCATCGCGGACCTGCGCGAACTCCCCGACGACATCCGCGACCTGGCGCTGCTGGAACTGCAGAACCTGGTCCACGGCAGCGACGACTGCCTGCCGCTGACCGGCCGCCTCGCAGGCTTCCACAAGGTGTACGTCGACCCTGCCGTCTCATACCGGATGGTCATCCAGTTCCGCCCGGCCCCGCCCACCTCGACCCACAAACGCGAGATCTACCTCGTCGCGGCCGGTGCCCGGGAGGACTACGCGGTCTACCGCACGGCCCAGCTCCGCACCAACCGCACCGACCTCAACCGGCCCGCCGACACCGACCCGGTGGCCGAGGCGCGAGTCCAGGCAGCCCGATCCCGATCCCCCCACGCGCCGTTCGACCAGACCGCGTCCCTCTCGGCCACCGCACCGGCGGTAACCAGCCCCTCCGCTCCCGCCGCCTCCCGAAAGGCCCTCCTGCGATGACCGCCGACCGCACGCCCCTGGCCCGCACCGAACTGGCCGGGCTGCTCACCGACGCCGCGCAGAGCGTCTCCGGGGTCCTGACCACCGAGTACCCCACCTCCGCCAGCCGCTCCTACCTGCATCCCGTCCTCGGCACGCTGTCCGCCGGCCCCCTGGTGGTCTGCGAGCTGAACGACCGGCTCGAAGGGTTCGTCATCGAGGAACCGCTTCCCTCCACCCCCGCCGGTCTGTTCACCCTGGCGTCCTACGCTTCCGCGCTCGGCTGGCTCACCGAGTCCCTCGCCGAACTGACCGCCTCCGTGGACCAGATCTGCACGCGCGTCGGCATCCCCGCCCAGCCGCCGGACCCGGCCTTCGCCGCGCACTCACCGGCGGAGCAGGACGACGAGTTCGACTTCGCGTTCAGCGCGCTGGAACTGGCCGCCATCCGCACAGCCGCTGAGGCTGCCGGCCTCAGCCCCGGCGACTACGTCGAGGTGCTCTCGCAGTCCCTCCTCGCCGCCTCCCGGATCACCGACGCCTGCATGGAGATCTCCAGCGGCCTGCTCGAAGACGCCGCGTACGTCCTCGGCGAGGCGACCGATCATGTCTGGATCGGTGAGGGCCCCGACAGCCTGCCCACCCTGGTGCGCTCCCTGCTCGCCCGGATGGAGGCGGCCGAATGAACTCCCATGACATGGCGAAACGGCCCGGCGCGCACTTGGTCGCCGAGGAGTTCGGTGTCGAGGACCCCTGGGCGCTGAGCGACGACCATCCGCCCCGCGACCCGCTTCACCTCGTCGGCAGGATGGTCGCCGAGGCCGCTCGCGATGTCGACGAGTTGCACAGCGAGCTGACCCGCGCCGCCCAGTCCGCGATCGAGCTTCTTGAGCCCTTCGGGCGGGGCGACAGCGCTGGCCTGCGCGGCTGGGACGGAATTCTGCGCACCGCAGGTCCGCAGATCGATCTGCTCGCCGCCCGCAGGAGTGCGGCATTCGAGCAACTGAACCAGGCCGTGTCCACGTACCACCGCCTTCTGCCCGAGTCCGACACCGAGCCGGCCTCGAAGGCACCGCGCCAGAGCCGGGACTTGGCTCCGGAGCAGGCGCCGGGGCGGGACGACGACTGGGCCATCGCGGGTGGTCGCCAGCTCGGAGCCCTTGAAGCCGTGGAGGCGGGCGGGCTTCGATTCCACCAGAGCGCGGCCTACGGCTACACCTATCTCTCCGACGGACGGGGCCAACGCCCCAACCCGGAGGTCTGGCCCGAAACCGTCCGGCGGCTGGTCGTCGACGGGCTGTTAGACCAGGACACCAGCGAGGGACTGTACCGGCCTGGACAGCTCCTCTCGCTCACACCGCAGGGCGAGGCGGCCCTTCGAGATGCACGTACGGCCACGCCGCGCGTATCCGCCGCCCTCAGCCGCAGCAACACCGCGGCGATCTCCGACGTCGTCTCCGATTCAGCTGTCACACCCGCAACAAGCGCGGCCACCAAGCCTTCCCGTTCCCGCTGATTCCCCCGGAAAGGACGTCTCCCATGTCCACCGTGATCCACACCCGCCTCCTGGTCGAGCACCGGTACGGCCGCCCGCTGGAGGACCTCCGGCGCGACGGCGCGCATGGTGGTTCGGGCGATCCCGTTCTGCCGATCGTGCTGCGGCGGCTCGGCGGTCTGGCCGAGACGAACGCTCATGCCCGTGCCGCCCGCCGCAACCTCGACGCGGCCTGGCAGCGCTGCCGCTCCGGCGAGCACGCCCTCGACGACCTCGTGCTGCGGTACGCGGCGGAAGTCGTGGACCTCGAACGCCAGGAGCAGTCGGAAGCCGAGGCGGTGTGGGACCTGCTGGACGTCCGCCTCCTGCTGGACCAGCCTGCCGCCCGCCGGCCTTCGGCTCGGCGAACCGCACCTGCGCCGGGCGATGAGGACCTCATGGCCATCGCCCGCCAGGTCGCCGCCCGTCTGCCCAGGCTCAACCGCGAAGCCCTGCGCCAGGGCCTGCGCGACCGAGGCATCCACGTCAGCAACCGCCGCCTCGGCACGGTGCTCCAGCGTCTTCGCGCCGAGCGCGACCCTCACTGATCCGCGCCCCGCCGCCCGATTCACCCTTCGCCATAACGGAGTTACCGCCATGTCCACCCTTGTACAGCCCGCAACCTCCCAGATCGGCTCCGTCGACGCGCAGCGCGTCGAGGACGCGCTGTCTCTGATCGCGCCGAAGTGGACCACCTGGTCGGCGCAGACCCTGGCCCAGCAGGGCGGCCCCATGCGTGTGCGTGATGTCGCCGCCCGCCTCCCCTTCGTCAGCGAGCAGTTCGTCGGCAAGCGTCTGGCCCAGATGCACGCCGACGGGCTGGTGACCCGAGCCGGTGCTCGCCATGGTGCCCCGTACCAGCTCAGCGCGTTCGGCAACTCACTGTCCTCGGTGCACCGGGCGCTGTCCGACTGGTCCCAGGCGCACCTGTCGCTCGGCAAGGTGGCCGGTGCCGAGCGCGCTGAGGACGCCGTGCGCCGTCTGCACCTTCGCCACTCGACCGCCGTGATCCAGGTCCTCGACGCGGGGCCCATGCGGTTCGTCCGCATCGCCGAGGAGGCCGGGCTCGACAACGGCTTCACCCGGCAGCGGCTGATGCGGCTTCAGCTCGACGGCTTGGTCACTCGCACCGGACCGCACCGCGGCGATCCGTACGTCCTGACCGACGCGGGGCGGGCGCTGGGCCCGGTCTACGCAGCCGTCGAGCGCTGGAGCAATCCCGTCGCCGCACCGCGTCCCGCCGCTGCACCGGTCGCGGCGGCCACCCGCACCCACACCGGCATCCCGCTGGGGTCGGACGGCTTCCGTACCGCAGCGGCCCTGCGTCGGAGCACCGCCGCGCCGAGCTCCCTGTTCAGCCACGCTCCGCAGCCACAACCGAGGGTGCCAGCGGCCGTCACTGCCCGGTCCGCCCCATCGCGTGGCCGGTGATCCGCATGGCATCCAGCACCAGATCCGCGTCACCGCCGCCCTCGTGCCCGCGTGCAGCCGAGCAGTCCGCTCCCGGCTGCGCGCGGGCCCGTTCCCCACCTCCTCCAGGAGCCGTTCCCGTGATTGCGACCTCTCCTCCGGGCAACCTCGCGCCCGACACCGATCTGCTGGTCCGTCCCGTCTATCTCGCCGGTCGAGGCGACACCGCCGCCGTCTACGACGCCCTGTGCGACGCCCGGGGCTGGGGCAAGGCGACCACCGCCACCGGCCTGATGTTCACCAGCCCGCGCCAGGACGCGCAGGTGGCCTACCTGCCCGAGAGCCGGTACGGCGGATGGAAGGCCACCCAGTGCCGCGAGCCGCTCGGCACACCTCTCTGGTGGGCCAGCTTCAGCAGGAACACCCCTGCCGAGATCACCTCTGCTTTCACCACCGCGCTCGCCGAGGGCCTGCCCAGCGACCATCGCGACTTCCTGCACGGCGGCCCCCACCACCGGCCCAGCAGTCCCGCCGGGGCGTTGGCCGACCGCGGGTGGCAGACCGAGGAGACCGCCATGTACCTCTACCAGCGTTCCCCGGACGGGCACGCCTATTTCGGTCTGCGCAAGGGCCACCTCGACGACTACATGGAGTTGGAGGGCGAAGGGCCGGCGCAGTGGACGATGTACGGCTGTGTGGACCACGTCAACGGCGAACGCTGGCACGCCGACTTCACCAGCGCCACCCCGCTCTACCTGATGCGGGAGGCCGTGCTCGCGCTCAGCAGCACCGAGCCCGTCGAGCGTCCACTGTCGGGCATCCCCGAGCGGAATCTGCCGTACGTCACCGTCACGCCCGTCGGCGCGGGCGCCGACCCGCGCAGGTCGGCCGCGCTCGCCCGCACGCCCAACACATCGCAGGCCGGAGCGACTCCGCCCGTTGCCTCGGCCGCCGCCGGCCTGCCCGCGCCTGGCCCCTCGCGCCGCCGCTGACCACGCCCTCGGAGGAGCCGTGCCGTACGACCTGAACGACGAGCGGTGGCGCGAGTACCACGTCACCCCGCGATACCTGGCCGGATCGACCTTCACCGGCGATCCCGCCCTCCAGCCCCTCCTCGACGTGGGCTGGAAACTGAATCACGACGAGATGGGCAACGTGTATGTCAACGCGCCGGACCAGACGGTCCGCCTGGGCTACCTGCCCGAAGGCGACGACGACGCGCTGTGGAAGATCACGGCGTACTCCGATCCCTTCGCGATGCCTCGCTGGCTGGTCACGTACCAGGACAGCACCCCGACCGAGATAGTCCAGGGTTTCACCACCGCGCTCGCCGCTGCCTACACCGAGGGCCCCGACTCCTACCTCTACTACGGCAACAGCGACTTGGCGGCACTCGACGTCGGCACTCCGCTGGCGGCAGCAGGCTGGAGCCACCGCTACGGCGCGGCCGACGTCTCCTTCGAGTCCCCGGACGGCCTGGCCGAGGTCCACCTGCGCCGGACCCGCCTCGACCACACCGCCGAGATGACGGGCCATCAAGAGCGGTGGCTCATGCTGGCCGGACCACCTGGAAACCAGTGGTACGCCACCGCGTCCTCCTTCACTCCGGAGGGCCTGGTGGCCGCGATGAACACCGCGCTCACTGATCCGGCACCGGTCATCCGCTACGGCGACGACTTGCGCCGCCTTCCGCTGCAGGCAACGGCGACTGCGGTCAAGGCCCCGGTGCCGACTCCTCTGGATGTCCGCCGCGCCCAGGTTGCCAACTCGCGTTCCACCGTGGTGCCTTCGCCTGCCGACGCGCGGCCCTTCATCCCGGCACCGCGCCCGCCGTCGGCTCCGCAGGTCCCGCGCCCAGGGCACAGCCGCTGACCACCGTTCCCATTCTTACCCTCCGGAGCCCCCCCGTGTCCGACGCCACTGCCCTCAACCAGGCCGACGCGATGATCGAGAAAGCCTGGGGCCGCCCCATCGACGCGCTGGAAACCCTCTCGGTCCGCCGCCCCGTCGAGGACCCGCTCCTGCGCTCGGCGATGCATATCCGATCGAGCCTCGTCGTCTCGAACAACGCGGTCGCCGTCCACCAGGACCGCCTGCACGCCCTCACCCGGTCCGGCCACGTGCCGGCCTTCTACGACCTGGACCGGATCACCAGCTCGGCGGTGGCCCTGTGGGTCGCGCAGGCCGAGAGCCGCACGGCCCTGCAGGCGATCAGCCACGTTATCGAGGCCCGCGAAGCCTCCGTGACCGCGGACCGGGCACCGGCGCTCCGCCTCGCCCAGGCCGCTGTCGCCCGCTCCGCGCACGCACCCCGCGCCCTGGGCCAACCACCCGACCAGCCCGCCCCGTCGGCCGCTGTCGGCCCGACGGTGGGCGCAACAGGGCCCCGACGCTAACCGGTTACTCCGCGTCTTCGTCGCGGTGGGCGTCCCCGAACCGGAAGCCCACCGCGCGGGCCAACTCCTCCAACGTCAGCTCGACGCGCCGCCCGTCCGCGATCCGGCGCTCCACCACGGCTTCCCCGCCACGCTTCTCCTCGGTGTCGGGCTTCGTACGCACGGCCCACTGGCCGTCGGCGACCATCGCGATGTCGCCCACCGTCCAGGGCCGCCCGGCCGCCCGGATCTTGCGCTCCAGCCCTGCTCCGTCCCAGTGTCTGCTCGACTCCGCCACGTCTTCTCCCCCCTTCGACTTCGTACGGCCTTGCACCGTAACCCAGTTACGACAACCGGCCGCGCCGGTCCATTCCCCGGCCCGTCGGACCAACGCTCCCGACGGCCAGTTCGCCCAGGGCAGACACCACCTTGCGGGAAACGACTACGTACTTCGGCACACCGCATGTCAACGTACGGGGTGTCGGGAAAACCGCAGGTCAACGAAGGGACCGTCTAGTCGTGAGCGCCTCCAGCACCCTCCTGCCCGCTGTCGTCCGCCCCGCCGTGGAGGAGCGCGCCTGGCTCTCCAGCGATCACAGCGCGGGCCCGGTGCTCGAACTTCTCGGGGCGCTCGGCTGGGCGATGGTCGACACCCCGGAGGCCAACGTGCACTGCACCAGCCCGGACGGCTGCGTCTACGTCGGCTGGCTCCCCGAGGACACCGCCGCCTGGAAGCGGGGCATCGTCTGGCAGGTCCGGGTGGTCCCCGCCGACGCCGAGCCCTGGGTCCAGGAGTTCGGCCTCTACACCCCCGCCGAGGCCGTCGCCGGATTCATCGCCGCCCTCTTCGCCAACCCCTCCCGCTGACCGTGCGCTGGCCGGGACGCCCTCCCGGCCGCGTCACACACCGCACCCCCGCTGATCGGCTCATCCATCGAGCCGGCCGGCCCCTAACCACCGACAGGAACGCGTCTTGCCCCACCGTGCCCCGCTGACCAACCACCACGCCGACGGCACCGACTGCCCGGCGGACCACAAGCACACCAGCTCCGGCAAGCCGATCCACCCCGACTGCCCCGGCCGCACCTACTCCCAGGCCGTCTGCTCCTGCGGTGACTGGCAGATGACGAACCCCGGCAAGGGCTACGTCAACGAGTGTCGCAAGCGGCACCTCGCCAGCCATCCCAAGCCCGAGGCGACCGGCCCGAAGGTCCTGCGCGACCTGCTCCGCCTCGACGCGCACTGACGCTCCAACAACAACCCTGCTTCGCCCAACCGGTCCCGCTCCCGGAGGTTCCCGTGCCCCACTACCTGACCGTCGGCCACCTGATCCGCCAGCTCCAGAACCTCGACCCCGACCTGCCGATCCGCCTCGCCGTCAACCCCGACTGGCCCTTCACGCATTACCTCGGCACCGACGTCGTCGTGCGCGACGGCGTCGCGTTCATCGCCGACGACGGCCAGGAGGACTACCTCCCGCCAGCAGTCCGCGGCGCCCTCGCCTGGGCCTGACCCCGGCGCACCGACCTCGACAGGAGGCCCCATCTCACCGCGACACCGCCCTTTCAGCGTCCGGCCGCTGCATGGCCTCGCCCTGCGGCCCATGCCGTCCGGAGTGCGCGGCGCACTCGTCCACCGCGTCTCCGCCCTTCCCAACGGCCCGCTCGACGTCTCCTGGCTCCCGGCCGACGCCCTGAGACTCCCCCTCGGCCGTATCCGCCTCTACTGGGAGCCCGCCTCCTTGTCGGGCTGGGACGTCACCGCCCACCTCGGGTTGGCCAACGCCGAGGTCCATCTCGCCTCCTGGCCCGCCGCACCCGACGACTGGCCGCACCTGGTCCGCCCGACCATCCACGAGGTACGCGGCCTGTGCGCCGCCCTCGCAGTGGCCACCGCCGCCCTCGACCTCTCCAATCGTCTCGCCGAGTTCTGACCGCAACCGCAGAAGGCCGCCCCGCGCCGATCAGGCAGGGGCGGCCTTGCCGTACGCCCAGCTGCGCGTTGCGTACGCTCGTTACGGAACGAACGAGGAGGACACAATGGCCGACGACCAGCAGCTCTGGGGGTATCCGGAGGTCGCCGCCCACCTGGGCATCAGCGTCCGAGCAGCCCGCAGCCGCAAGAGCCGGGGCAGCCTGCCCGAGCCCGACGACACCAGCGTGCCGGACCGGCCGCGATGGAGGCCGGCCACCTTCCAGGGCTGGAACCCCGTCGGCCGGGGGTTCCGTAGCGACCTGCACGGCATCGCTCAGCACGACAGCGCTGCATCCGGCTGACCGGCGGTCGGGTCCGCCCGTAGGCTGCGGCCATGACGACCGACTCGCCGATGCCGTCCCCGCCGTTCCCTTCCCCCGACAACGCCGTGCTCCGGGTGGTCGTCGGCAACGCCATCGCATCGGTCCGCAGCGGCGAAGCCTCGGTGGAGGAGGCGATCCTCCACGCAGCCGTTCACGGCTGGTACGAGGGCCACATCCAGGGCGAAGACGAGTGCCCCGGGTGCGACTTCCGGGGCGGGCTGCCGAAGAACAGCAAGCGCGGCTGATCACTTCAGAACGCTTCGAGGAGCGCCACCGATTCGTCGGTGGCGCTCCTCAGCGTTTAATCCCTCGCCTATTCATACCGACGGATATGGGAGTTCCGACGTCTCAGTGTAGATATTCGATATCAAGTTCGCATTCTGCGCCAGCTAGTTACCCCAGGTGGGGGGAGCCACAACACCACGTCGCCGATTGTGGCTACGGTGGGCGCGTTGTTTCGTAAGGAGGGGGAAGTGCCAGAGCTCAGGTGGCAGGTCGTGGCCGAGAGCCTCGAACGCAAGTGCGCGGCGCCGACGGACGAGCAGATCACCGTAGCTCGGGCGCTGGGCATCTCCCTGGAGCAGTCCACACCCGCGCTGGTCGTCGCCGCCGAGCTACGCGTCCTGTTGCGAACGCCTCTACAGCTCGCGCTCGCCGGGAACTTCGGCGACGACGAGTACGAGGTCCTCCTCGATCTGGCGGACCGCACCGACCTCACGGTTCCCGACATGGACAAGCTCGGGTGCCGGGAGGTGCTCAACGCCTGGCTGCGCGTCGCCCGTGACCGCGAGTCCGCCGCCGCCCTGCGTCGGCTGGAGCCCGCGGTCGATGACGTTGTTACCGCCCACGATCGGCGCAGGGGCCCGGATCTGTACGGCGAGATTTCATCAGTCGGCGCTAACGGCCGGCTGCACTTCCGGGGCGGCCACGGACTCGGCGCTGCCCCGCACCGGGCCACCCGCATCACCCGCCCCGGCGAGGACGGATATCTCGATCAGCTCCGCCTGGCCCGCGAATACGCCGCTGCGATCCAGAGCAACCCAACCCGGATCACTCGAGCCCAAGAGGCGCAGCTGGACCGCTGGCGGATCAACTTTCCAGCGACCCCGGCGGCGGTCGAGGCGCTGCGCAACGCACTGGAGACAGCCGACGACGAGTCCGCGATGCAGCGGCTCCTGGAGAAGCATCCGGCGCTGCTGGCCGGTACCGTGGTGGGCACCCACGACACCTGGATCCGGCCCCAGGTCCAGCTCGGGAACCACTACATGGCCGACTTCATGATCGCCGGTCAGACCTCGCTCGGAGTTCGTTGGACGCTGGTCGAACTGGAGAGCCCCGTCAGCCGCATGACCAACCCGGGCAACAAGCGGGCGACAACCACCCTGCGACACGCGGTCGACCAGATCGAGGACTGGCGCAGGTGGCTGTCCACCAACCTGCACTACGCCCGCTCCGCGCGTGACGCCGACGGACTGGGCCTGCCGGGTATCACGGCCGAGGTCCCCGGCTTGATCATCATGGCCCGCGAGACCTACGACGACGCAGCCACCGAAATCCGGGATCTGCATGCCCGGCGCTCACACATCCAGGTACGCACCTACGACTGGCTGATGCGCATCAACGAGTCCCCCGACCCTCTGCGCCGAGACGCCCCCGACCAGCGACTTCGGCTCGCCTGAAACCGGCCGTCACATCCGCCCCTCCGGCCTCACGAACACGAAGGGCGGCCCAGGCGAAATGGAGCCTCCCTTCGGGTGAACAGGGCTGGCGGCAGCGGTGTTGCTGTGTCATCCGCCTGCATTACCCCTCGCTACTCCAAGTAGATGCCGGCGAAGGCGCCGTCGAAGCCGAGTGCGGCCAGGCCCTGCTCGACGCTGGGGTAGGTCGTCCCGTCCGGGATGGCGATCATGGCGTCGAAGTCGGCGCGGCTGATCTCGGGCTCAGGCCACTGGTTGCTGCAGCGGCAGCGGACCCAGACGTTGCGGCCGTGGTTGATGAGCAGCCAGTCGCGCCGGGCCCGGCAGGTCGAGCACATCACGGGGATCCCGCGCAGGGACAACTCCGGCGGGTGGCTGAGGCAGCGCGTCGCTCCGGGTCCGCTGGGCGGCTGCGTCTCGTACTGGAGTTGCAGCAGCGGATCGCTTCCGGCGGGGGCGGCGGGTAGGACGGGGGCCGGCTCTACGTGGTGATTGGTCGTTCTGAGCACGAGCGTCATCTCCCGGTCGGTCCTTCTCTGTTCATCCGTAACAGCCGGTGGAGCCGGTTGTCCAGGGGTTTCGAGCAGTCCGGCAGGCCGGTGGCGGGCCTGCCGGACTGCTGGTCAGCGGCGCGGCGGGCGGCTGCGCGGGTCCAGGGCGGCGGGCCGAGTCGCTGCCGGAGACGCGGTCCGAACGCCGGTCCGGTTGACCGCAGACTCGGCGCGGCTGGTGCCGGCCTGCGGGCGTCGAGCGGCTTCGCCCGGGTGCGCGGGGAGCTGGGCGAGACGGCGCAGTCGCCAGACCAGGACGTCGTTCATGTCCTCGGCCGTGTCGAGTTCACGCATGGCGATGGCCTCCTGCAGGAGGGCCTTCGGATCGTGGCCTGCCTGCTCGGCCTGAGCCAGAGTGGCGGCCAGGGCGTCGTTCTTCGTGTTCGTGTCGGCTCGGGTGCTGTTCTCGGGCAGGGCGGCGCGGATGGTGGTCTCGTAGGTGCGGCGCTGGGCTTTGGGTAGGGCTCGGCCTTGGTCGCGCAGGGCCTGCATGGGTGCGGCGGCGGCCTGGCGGTAGGCGGCGCGCAGGTGCTCGGCGGTCTGTCGGGAGGCTTCGGCCTGTTGGGCGTGACCGCGTGCGGAGTGCCAGCGTGCTGCGGCCAACGCCACCAGGACCAGGGTGGAGACGAGCATGGCGGTGGTGCCGCCGTCCTCTCCTCGGCCGAGCGCGCTGCCGGCCTGGATGATGCCTCGGGCCGCCGAGCGGATCGCCCGGGTGTCGGCGCGTTCGGCCCGGACGTGGCTGCGGGTGGCGCGTTCGAAGGAGCGAGCTGCGGCACCAAGTTCGGCGCGGGTGGCGGCCGGGGAGGTCTGGGCGACCGCGTCCAGGAGTTCGCCGACTCCGACGAGTTGGGCTGCGGCATCGTCGTCGTCGCTGTCCAGGCGGATCGCGGCGCGTTCGGCGATCCCGGTCGCGGTGCGTCGCCGCCGTGCGGGCGGCGACCAGTCCGACCGGCCGGTGGTGTCAGCTTCCGGCATCGTGATCGCGTCGGCGATTCCGTTGGCGAGGCGGCGCTGGATCTTCGGATAGGAAAGGTCGGGGGCCAGGGTCGAGCCCGCGAACCAGACCGGTTCGCGGTCGCGGTTGCGGTCGCCGGGCAGGGCGACGGTGTAGCCGAGGACGTCCCCGGAGGGGGCGTGCCGGAGCTGGACGCGCAGGCCCGCTTCGTGAAGGCGGGTGAAGAACTCGGCTTCGCTGGCGGCTCCGGCGACGGCCTGGCGGACGGCTTCGCGCAGTGTCTCGCGCGGTGTCTCGGGGCGGCCGGTGCGCTCGGCTTTGAAGCGCTCTGCGCTGGTGGGGGTCTTGGCTCCGGTGCCGTCGCCGGGGTTGAGCTGGCGCAGGTCCATTTCCTGTTCGATGCGGCGGCATTCGGCCTGGGCCTTCTTGAAGTCGTAGTTCATCCTCGGGCGGCGCAGGTCCCCTCGGACCATGGTGGCCAGGATGTGGATGTGGTCGTCCGCGTGGCGCACCGCGACCCAGCGGCAGCCGTCCGGGTCGCCGTCGGGGGCGAGATTGACGGCGTGGACCAGGCGGCGGGCGACGGTGTTCCACTCGGCGTCGGTCAGGGTGCGGTCGCCGGGGTCGGTGCGTACCGAGCAGTGCCAGACGTGCTCGGCCGGTGCCTTGGTACCGGCCTGCTTGACCCGCAGGTCCAAGGCTGCGGCGAGCCGGGCCAGCGTGACCTTGGGGTCGGGGTCGGGGCTGGTGTCGCGGCC
>NZ_LIQQ01000126.1 GCF_001418565.1 Streptomyces graminilatus
CTGAAGGCTGAAGGCTGAAGGTTGAGGGTTGGAGGCTGAGGGTCGGAGACCGGGTACCGGCCTGCCATCAATCCCGACGACAGACTCGGCCCCGGCCACCCGGCCGGCCACACCGGCAACAGCGCGGCGCCGTCCGAGCGCACACTCAACGAAACGGCCCGCACTGCCGGTTGAGCCCAACTGTGCGGGGCGCGCGCCGCGAGCGCACATCGGCCACGACCTGCGGACCGCAGGCCAAAGCCGGGACCGGAGGCCAGGCCGCAGACCGAGGATCTGAGGCCGGGAACCGGGAACCGGGAACCGGAAGCCGACGGCCGACAGCCAAGGGCCGAAGGCGTACGACGCCCGCAGGCCCCGTCGTCACGCTCGTGCCATGCGCCCGACGGGCGGCGGTCCCCGTGGGCAGGGGGTGCCGTTGTCCTGGGCGGTGAGGGGAGCGGCGACAGGGCCTGGGACGGACCGAGGAACGGACCGAGGAACGGACGGACCTCACCGGGGATCGGGTTGCCGTGCTGCGCGGCGGCCGTAGGTGGCGTCGGCCGGCTGAGCGCATTCGGTCGGACCAGGCCGGCGAAGCGGGGACGAGACGACCGTCTTCGGTCGGACCACACCGACAGGGCGGGATCCAGGGGCGTCGGGTCAGACCACGCCGACGAGGCGGGCCGACTCGGTGGCCGGGCGGCCCTGTTGGGCGGCCTCGGCGTCGAGCGCGGGCTCGGAGGCGAGCACCGCCTGATGCAGGTCGTGGATGCGGGTGGAGGGGTCGAGGCCGAGTTCGTCGATGAACGACGTACGCAGCTTGCGGTAGACGCCCAGAGCCTGTGCTCTGCGCCCGGACCGGTACAGGGCCAGCATCAACTGGGCGTGCAGGTTCTCGTTGAGCGGGAACTCCGCGACCAGCGCGGCCAGTTCACTGAGCACCTCGTGATGCCGGCCCAGCCGCAGATCGGCCTCGATGCGCTGCTCCAGCGCACCGAGCCGGCACTCGCGCAGCCTGACGGCCTCCACCTCCAGCAGCGGCCCGGTCGGCACGTCGACGAGGGCGTCGTCGCGCCACAGGGCGAGCGCGGCGCGCAGGGTGTCGGCGGCTTCCCGGGCCTCGCCCCTGGCCAGGAACTGGCGTCCGGCCGCGCACAGTTCCTCGAAGCGGTCCAGGTCGACCGCGTCGCAGGGCAGTTGGAGCTTGTATCCGCCCGGGTAGGTGGCGAGCATCCGCTTGGCCTCCGGCATGCCGCCGGCGAGGGCGGCGGCCAGCAGCTTGCGCAGCAGCAGGATGTACGTCTGGAGTGTCGTCGCGGCGCTGGCGGGCGGCTTCTCGCCCCACAGCTCGCGCATCAGCGCCGAGGTCGAGACGACGTGATTGGCGTGCAGGACGAGCAGCCCGAGCACCTTGCGGGGCTTCGGAGCCGTGGGGACGACGGAGTATCCGTCGACTCGTACGTCGAGCGTTCCGAGAACGCGGGCAATCACTGGCGCCTCCGAGGATGGGGAGATTCTCGTACTGGCCTGCCGAAAGAACGGTGCAATCACATGCGCGTGAGAATTCAAGGCGCGGTAATCCCCCCGATTAGAGCCCACCATCTCGATGAATAATTCAGGGCAGAATTCACCCCTTCGGTCACCGGCATCCTAATACGAACGCATCACCGAACACGTCAATTGTTCTTAAAGTTTGCCTTTATCGGTCTTCGGGTAATAAAGCGCCCTCCGCAGTTGACGCACGCGAGATGATCGCACGACGTGCCACTTCTCGGAGGGCGCTTCCCACCCGGAACGGGGAGGCAAGCAGGGGCCCCTACTTTGACCTCGCAGGACCCCTACCGAACCCTTACCGGACCCCTACCGGCCTCTTTCAGGCCCCTTCAAACCTCTTCGGACCCTTGAGGATTTGAGGCTCTTCAGTCCTCTGCAGGCCTCTACAGGCCTCTACAGGCCTCTACGGCGCGGGTCTCAGACCCCGGCCGCCAGCCGCTCGTTGACGGCGGCGAGGAACAACCCGGGGGTCTCCGCCGCGCCCAGGACGTCGTCGTCCAGCGCGATCCCGAAGTCGCGCTGGACCCGGCCCGCGGTCTCCAGGAGCGCGAGCGAGTCGTAGCCGAGGTCGGTGAAGGGGGTGTCGGATATGTCACCGCTGAGGTCGATGTCCTCGTCCTCACCCGCGCTCTCGCGCAGGATCCCGACGAGCTCCTCCAGGGTCAGTGCGGTCGTCTCTGCCATCTCCGCTTTCCTTCCTGCCGTGAGATTAGTTCTGTCGCGAGATTCGTTCTGCCGTGCGGTCGGTTCACTGGTCGCCGGAGGGCTCCGTCAGAACCAGCGCGCTGGTGAACCCGCCCTCCCCGCGCGCGAGTACGAGTGCGGTACGCACCCGGTGTTCACGGGGTGCGCCGGTCACCAGGTCGATGCCGAGGCCGTCGGCCGCCCCGGTGACCGGCCCGGCCGGCGGGAGCACACCGTGGCGCATGCTCATCAGCGCGGCCACCACATCGAGGGGCGCCCCGCCCGAGCTGAGCCGTCCGGTCAGCGCCTTCGGCGCGCACACCGGCACCCCGTACGGCCCGAAGACGGCACTGATGGCAGCCGCCTCCGCGCGGTCCAGGTCCGGCGACCCGGCCGCGTCGGCGAAGACGGCGTCCACCTGGTCCGGCGTCACGCCCGCGTCCGCCAGCGCCCGTTCGACGACCCGGCGCAGGGCGGGCGGCCGGCCGGAGTCCGGCGCGGGGTCGAGCCCGGCGGCGTACCCGGCGACGGTGCCGTAGGGGCGGGCGCCGCCCCGGCGTCGTACGGCGTCCGCGTCCTCGACCACGAGGATCGCCCCGCCCTCGCCGGGAACGTGGCCGCACGCGCGCGTGGAGAACGGCAGATAGGCGTCGTCGGCCTGCTCCCGGGTGCTGATCCGTTCGGTCGAGAGGTGGGCGATCCAGCCCCACGGGCACAGTGAGCTGTCGACGGCGCCGCTGATCATCAACGGGGTGCCCCGGCGGATGTTGCGCCGGGCCTGGCCGAGCGCGTCCAGCCCGCCGGCCTGGTCGCCCACGACGACACCGCTCGGGCCGCGCATGCCGTTGCGGATGGAGATCTGCCCGGTGTTGACCGCGTAGAACCACGCGAACGACTGGTAGGCGCTCACGTGTTCGGGGCCCTTGCTCCACAGGTTCTGCAGCTCGCGCTGCCCGAACTCGTAGCCGCCGGAGGCGCTGGCGGTCACCACGCCCATGTCGTAGTCCGGCAGCTCGGCCGGGTCGACACCGGCGTCCGCGAGCGCCCAGTCGGCGGCGACCAGCGCCATCCGCGTCATCCGGTCGGTCTGCGGCAGGAGGCGGCTGGGCAGATGCTCGGCGGCGTCGAACGCCGCGTCCGGAACCTGTCCGGCCAGCCGGGCCGGGTACGGCTCGGGGTCGAACCGCTCCAGGGGGCGGATGCCTCCTTCGGCGCGCAGCGTCGCGGCCCAGTACTCGTCGGCGCCCACGCCGTTGGGTGCGATCACCCCGAGGCCGGTCACCACGGCGGTCGGCGTCATACGGCGCTCCTCTCGGGACGGGTGAGCACCAGGGCGCTCTGGAATCCGCCGAAGCCGCTGCCGACGCTGAGTACCGCGTCGACCCGCTTCTCCCGTGCGACCAGCGGGATGTAGTCCAGGTCCAGTTCCGGGTCCGGTTCGTGGAGGTTGGCGGTCGGGGGCAGCAGGTCGTGCTCGACGGCAAGGGCGCAGGCCGCGGCCTCCAGGGCTCCGATGGCGCCCAGAGAATGTCCGATCATCGACTTGATGGAACTCATCGGTGTCGCGTAAGCGTGTTCGCCCAGGGCGCGCTTGACGGCCGCCGTCTCATGACGGTCGTTCTGCTTGGTGCCGGAGCCGTGCGCGTTGACGTAACCGACGCTCAGAGGATCGGTCCGGGCGTCGTCGAGGGCCGCGCGGATCGCCTCGGCCATCTCCCGCCCGTCCGCCTTCAGACCGGTCATGTGGTACGCGTTGCTGCGCGAGGCGTAGCCCGCGACCTCGGCGTAGACGTGTGCCCCGCGGCGCCTGGCGTGCTCGTACTCCTCCAGAACCATCACCGCGGCGCCCTCGCCCAGCACGAAGCCGTCGCGTGTGCGGTCGAACGGGCGGGAGGCGCTGACGGGATCGTCGTTGCGGGTCGACGTCGCCTTGATCGCGTCGAAGCAGGCGACCGTGATGGGTGAGATCGGCGCGTCGGTGGCACCGGCGAGCACAACGTCGGCCGACCCCTCGCGGATCAGCTCAAGGGCGTGCCCCAGCGAGTCGAGGCCCGAGGTGCAGCCGTCGGAGACGACGGTGGCCGGACCCTCGGCACCGGCCGCCCAGGCCACCTCGGTGGCCAGCGAGCCGGGCACGAACTGCGCGTACAGGTGCGGCGAGGTGTAGGCGTGGTCGACCACCCAGGAGCGGCCCGAGTCGCTGACGACCGCGTACTCGCGCTCCAGGCTCATGGAGCATCCGACGGCGCTGCCGATGACCACGCCGACCCGGTCCGGGTCCGGCCGCGCGTCGTCGATACCGCTGTCCGCGAGCGCCTCCCGGGCGCTGACCACGGCCAGTTGCGCGGCCCGGTCCATGCGCCGTACCTCGCGCGGGGACAGTCCATGCGCGGTGGGATCGAAATCACATTCCGCGGCAATGCGGGACCGATACCCGTCGGCGTTGAAGAGGGTGATTTTCCGAGTGGCGGTTCGACCGGCCGAAAGGGCCTCCCAAAAGGCCTTGACTCCGATACCGCCGGGCGCTGCCACACCGATTCCGGTGATTACGACTCTTCGCCTCATGACCTTCCCCGTGATATTACGGAATCATTTCGGCCAACTGGAAACATTGGCTCAACCGAGGCTCCAGCCAACGACTCGAAGGCACCTAGAGAGCACCTAGAGGGGTCGGACCGGGGGAGGCCGGACTACTCCTATCCTGGACACCGGCCCACATCAGGACATCGAGCAACGGAGAGCGACTTCCATGTACTTCACGGACCGCGGTATCGAGGAACTGGAGAAGAGGCGCGGCGAGGAGGAGGTCACCTTCGAGTGGCTCGCCGAGCAACTGCGGACGTTCGTCGACCTGAACCCGGACTTCGAGGTCCCGGTGGAGCGACTGGCGACCTGGCTGGCCCGACTGGACGACGAGGACGACGACGAGTGAGGGCGGCCCGCGCGGGCGACGTGTAGCGAGTGACGAGCGGGCGGGCGCGGCCCCGGCGAGTGACTCCGGTCCCGGTGTCTTGACTTTCCGTGACCGCGATATATCGTGAATAGCGGAAGACGCGATATGGCGTGTCGTGGCGTGCCGAGGCCATCGGCCTGCGGTGCGCCGGGTCACTCGTCCACTCGCCCGTCTACCCGCTCATCAGCGCGTTCGCTCACAAGGGGGTCCGCACCATGTCCAGCACATCCACGTCGTCCACCACGTCCGAGTGGTCCGTCAAAGAGCCCGGCAGGCTCACCTTCGACGAGCCCGTCACGGGCCTGCATGTACGCATCGTCAACGGAACGGTGAACGTGGTGGGCACGGAGGAGGGTCCCGCCCTCCTGGAGGTCTCCGAGATCGAGGGGCCGCCGCTGGTGGTCACCCAGGAGAACGGCGTCCTGACGGTGGCGTACGAGGACCTGCCCTGGAAGGGCTTCCTCAAGTGGCTGGAGCGCAAGAGCTGGCGCCGCAGCGCCGTGGTGTCCCTGACCGTCCCGGCCGACGCGCGCGTCGAGGTCGGCGTGGTCGGCGCGGGCGCGGTCGTCTCCGGGATCAACGGCCCGACGGCGGTGAAGGGCGTCACCGGCGACACGACACTCGTCGGCCTGTCCGGGTCCGTCCGCGCCGACACCGTCTCGGGCAGCCTGGATGCCCAGGCCGTCACGGGCGACCTGCGCTTCAACTCCGTCTCCGGCGACCTCACCGTGGTCGAGGGCTCCGGCCCCTCGGTGCGCGCGGAGTCGGTGAGCGGCTCCATGATCGTCGACCTCGACCCGGAGGGCCCGACGGACGTGCGGTTGACGAACGTCTCGGGCGGGATCGCCATCCGGCTCCCGCACCCGGCGGACGCCGACGTGGAGGCGAACACGGCGAGCGGCCGGATCTCGAACGCCTTCGACGACCTCCGCGTCCACGGCCAGTGGGGCGCCCACCGCGTCACCGGCCGCCTGGGCGCGGGCACGGGCAAGCTCCGGGCGACGACGGTCTCCGGCTCGATCGCCCTGCTCCGTCGCCCCCAGCAGGAGGACGACCCGGCCGGCTCCGCCCCCGGGGAGACCTCCGGCGACACTTCCGGCCCGACGAACAAGAAGGTGCTCTGACATGCCTCCCGTCTTCGCCCACGGCCGCCTGCGCCTCTACCTGCTGAAGCTGCTGGACGAGGCCCCCCGCCACGGCTACGAGGTGATCCGCCTCCTGGAGGAACGCTTCCAGGGGCTGTACGCGCCGTCGGCGGGCACCGTGTACCCCCGCCTGGCCAAGCTCCAGACCGAGGGCCTGGTCACGCACACCACCGAGGGCGGCCGCAAGGTGTACGCCATCACGGACGCGGGACGCGCCGAACTGGCCGACCGCAGCGGCGAACTGGCCGACCTGGAACTGGAGATCCGCGACTCGGTCGCCGAACTCGCCGCGGAGATCCGGGCCGATGTCCGGGGCGCGGCGGGCGACCTGCGCCGGGAGGTGCGCGCGGCGGCGAGCGAGGCGGGCGGAGCCGCCCGGAGCACCCGGTTCGGGAACACGGGCGACCATGCGTACCCCGGAGACCAGGGTGCGTACGGGGACCACGCGGACGTCGGCGACAAGGACGCCTGGCGAGCCGCGAAGGAGGAGATGCGGCGCGCCAAGCAGGAGTGGAAGGAGCAGGCCAGGCGGGCGAAGGACGAGAGCCGCCGGGCCCGCGAGGAGGCCCAGCGGGCCAGGCGCCAGGCCAAGGAGGCCCAGGACCACGCCCGCGCGCAGGCCCAGGAGGAAGTGCAGCGCATCGCCAAGCGCGTCCAGGAACAGGTCCAGGACCACTTCAGCAGAGGCGACTGGCCGACGGGGGTCCGGGAGGGCCTGACCGAACTGGCCAAGGAGTTCGGCGACTTCGGCAAGGACTTCGGCAGAAACCTCGCCAAGGACACCGCCACAACCACCAAAACCACGACCACGACCACGACACCGGAACGGGAGCACCCCCAGTACTCGGACACTCCCCCGGACTTCCCGGCCGGCTACGAACCGTCCTGGGCCCACGAGGACTCCACCGGCGACCCGGCCCGCGACCTGGACCGCCTCCTCGACCGCTTCCGCGACGGCATCCGCGACACGGCGCGCGACCACAGAGTGACGGAACCTCAGCTCCACGAGATCCGCGGCCACTTGTCCACGGCGGCGGCACGGGTGGAGGCGACACTGCGAACACTGCAGAAGTGAGCGGCGCGCCCAACCCTCACCGGAGGGGGGACCCTCAGCCCGCTTTGGCCTCCCCCTCACTCCCGCCGTACAGCACACGGCTCAGGGCCTCGTACGTGACTCCGTGGTCGGCGAGGACCTCTGCCGGTACGCCGGGGCGGGCCGAGAGGGCGAGGAGGATGTGCTCGTCGCCGATACGGCGCTCGCGATGGGCGAGGGCGATGCGCAGACACCTCTCCAGCACCTCCTTGGCGTCCCGGCTGAAGGTGCGGCGACCTGACCACCACCCCTTGTCCTTGCGGTCGCCGGACATCGCGCCGACGCCGTGCACCTCCTCGATCCGGGAGACGATGTCGGAGACGTCGATGCCGAGCCCGGCGAGTGCGTCGGCCTCGGCCTGGGACAGCCCGGCGCGGCGCCGGGCGGTGGCCAGGGCGGCCGTCACCGACTCCTTGCGATCGTCGAGCCCGAGCGAGGCCAACGCGAAGGAGGCACGGCTGGCTTCGCGGTCGAGCAGCGCTAGCAGCAGATGCTCGGCGTCGACGGCCTGGCTGCCCACGCGCTCACTGTGCTCGACCGCGCCCCGCACCACAGCACGCGCGTCGCTCGTGAACCGTTCGAACATCACTGCCTCCCGTATTTCTTGTGCACGGCCTGCCTGCTGACACCGAGTTCCGCGGCGATCTCCTGCCACGACCAGCCCTGATTGCGCGCACTGCGCACCTGCACGGACTCCAACTGCTCGACCAGCTTCCGCAGCGCGGAGACGGCCCGCAGCCCGATCCGCGGATCGCGGTCACCCGCACGCTCGGCAAGATCTGTTGCTTCGGTCATGATGTCAACGTAGGTTGACATGCGGGCTGCCGTCAACCCCAGTTGACAAAGACAGGTACCCCGAACGCACAACCGGCGGACCCGAAACCGGGCCCGCCGAGGCAAGAGACAAATGATGGAGACGATGGAGGGAGTTCAGGAGGAGGTGAGGACGATCTTGCCGAACAGATCACCGGACTCAAGGCGTTCGAAGCCCTCGCGGGCCCGGTCCAGCGGAAGCACCTCGTCGATGACGGGACGTACGCCGGTGGCGGCGCAGAACGAGAGCAGATCCTCAAGCTCGTCCTTGGTGCCCATCGTGGAGCCGACGACCTTGAGTTCGAGGAAGAAGATACGGGTCAGTTCGGCGTGGGAGGGGCGGTCGCCGCTGGTGGCGCCCGAGATGACGAGCGTGCCGCCGGGCCGCAGCGACTTGACCGAGTGCGACCAGGTGGCCGCACCGACCGTCTCGATCACGGCGTCCACGCGCTGCGGCAGCCGCGCCCCGGACTCCACCGCCTCGACGGCACCCAGCTCCAGCGCCCGCTTCCGCTTGGCCTCGTCCCGGCTGGTGGCGAAGACCCGCAGCCCCGCAGCCTTGCCGAGCACGATCGCGGCGGTCGCGACACCACCGCCCGCGCCCTGCACGAGCACCGAGTCGCCAGGGCGTACGCCGGCGTTGGTGAAGAGCATGCGGTACGCCGTCAGCCAGGCCGTGGGCAGACAGGCGGCCTCGGCGAAGGAGAGCTCCCTGGGCTTGGGAAGGACGTTCCACGTCGGTACGGCGACCCGCTCGGCGAAGGTGCCCTGGTAGCGCTCGGTGAGGATGGAACGGGGTTCCTTGGGGCCGACGCCATGCCCGGTCTGGCCGATGACCGAGTGCAGGACGACCTCGTTGCCGTCCGCGTCGATGCCGGCGGCGTCGCAGCCGAGGATCATCGGCAGACGTTCCTCGGGGAGTCCGACCCCGCGCAGGGACCAGAGGTCGTGATGGTTGAGCGAGGCGGCTCTGACGTCGACCGTCGTCCAGCCGGGGCGCGTCTCGGGTGCTGGTCGGTCGCCCAACTCCAGCCCGTCGAGCGGGTGGTCGGGGTCGATACGGGCGGCGTAGGCAGCGAACATGACCTTGACGATAGGGGCCGGACGCAGCGGAGGGAACGCTCCACGACTGTGACACACCCCCTGTTCCCGTCCACCTCGGGGGCGCTGCCCCCGAACCCCCGCTCCTCAAACGCCGGAGGGGCTGAATGATCCCAACCGGCGTTTCCCACCCAACGCTCATACAGCCCAGCCTGGCCAATTCAGCCTGTCCGGCGTTTGAGGACGAGCGCGTTCAGCGCGAAAGGGGGTCTGGGGGCACAGCCCCCAGGGACGGGACGG
>NZ_LIQQ01000127.1:0-2104 GCF_001418565.1 Streptomyces graminilatus
GGCCGGGGGCGAGGTCGGGGTCGGGGTCGGTGAGGCGGTTGAGCCGCTGCGGAGTGGTGGAACGGGGGCCGCGGAAGTGGGAACAGAAGTGTCAGCGGAGCCGGCGGTGTCGGGCGTGCCGGTGGTGCCGACGGTGCCTGTGGTGCCGGCGGAGTCGGTGGAGTCGGAAAGGCAGGTGTCATGACCCGAGTGCTGGTGGTCGAGGACGAGCCGCAGATCGTGCGTGCCCTTGTGATCAACCTCAAGGCACGCAAGTACGAGGTCGACGCGGCCCCCGACGGTGCCACCGCCCTCGAACTCGCCGCCGCCCGCCATCCCGACGTGGTCGTGCTCGACCTCGGACTGCCCGACATGGACGGCGTCGAGGTGATCAAGGGGCTCCGGGGATGGACCCGGGTGCCGATCCTGGTGCTGTCGGCCCGGCACTCCTCCGACGAGAAGGTCGAGGCGCTCGACGCGGGAGCCGACGACTACGTCACCAAGCCCTTCGGCATGGACGAACTCCTGGCCCGGCTGCGGGCCGCCGTACGCAGGGCCGAGCCGGCCGGGAGCGCCGAGGACGACGTCATCGTGGAGACCGACGAGTTCACTGTCGACCTGGCCGCGAAAAAGGTCCACCGCGCGGGACGCGATGTACGGCTCACCCCCACGGAGTGGCATCTCCTGGAGGTGCTCGTGCGCAACACGGGACGGCTGGTCAGCCAGAAACAGTTGCTCCAGGAGGTGTGGGGGCCGTCCTACGGGACGGAGGCCAACTATCTGCGCGTGTACATGGCGCAGTTGCGGCGCAAGCTGGAGGCGGATCCCTCGCATCCGAAGCACTTCATCACCGAACCCGGGATGGGGTACCGGTTCGAGGGGTAGGGCCGTCGCCAGGGAGACATGGTCAGGAAGGCGTGGTCGCGGGGCCGGAGTCCCGGGGTCCCGGGGTACGGCGGTGTCGGTGGGCGCCGGTACGCTTCAGGTATGAGTGCTGTTCCTCGTTCCGAGAAGCCGGTGAGCCGGTTCCGGCGCATGCTCGACCGGCTCTCCTCCTCGCAGGAGGACCTGGAGTGCGAGGACAGCGCGACCGCGGGCTGTACCCGTATCGGTGACTGCCACGACCGCCAGGTGGTGACCGTAACTGGTACGTTGCGCACGGTCACATTGCGGCCGAGAGCGGGAGTTCCGGCCCTGGAGGCCGAACTCTTCGACGGTTCGGCCGCGCTGGACGTGGTGTGGCTCGGCAGACGTTCCATCGTCGGCATAGAGCCGGGGCGCAAGCTGATCGCGTCGGGGCGGATCTCGATGAGCCGTGGCCGCCGTGTGCTGTTCAATCCGAAATACGAACTGAGACCTCTCGGACGGGAGTAGCCGGTGACGTCCCTCGACAAGCCGACCGAAGACGCCCAGCAAGATTCCAGGGCGGTGACCGAGGCCGCCCTCTTCGAGGCGTTCGGCGGTCTGCGGGGCATGATCGAGACGGTCCTGCCGGGGCTGCTCTTCGTCACGATCTACACGATCAACAAGGACCTGCACTCGTCGGCCATCGCGGCCCTCGGTGTCTCGGTGCTGCTGGTCGTGGTGCGCCTCGTCAAGAAGGACACCGTCAAGCACGCCTTCAGCGGGGTCTTCGGCGTCGCCTTCGGTGTCGTCTTCGCGATGATGACGGGCAACGCCAAGGACTTCTATCTGCCCGGCATGCTCTACACGCTGGGGCTGGCACTGGCGTACATCATCTCGACGCTGGCCGGTTTTCCGCTGCTCGGGGTGATCCTCGGCCCGGTCTTCAAGGAGAACCTCTCCTGGCGTACGCGGAATCCGGGGCGCAAGAAGGCGTATGCGAAGGCCAGTTGGGCTTGGGGGCTGATTCTGCTCGCCAAGTGCGCGATTCTGTTCCCGCTGTACTGGTGGGCGGACACGGCGTCGCTGGGGTGGGTGCTGGTGGCGTTGAAGATTCCGCCGTTCCTGCTGGCTGTGTGGCTCACCTGGGTGTTCCTGGCGAAGGCGCCCGCGCCTATTGATGTGTTCGCGGAGATGGAGGCGGAGGAGCGGGCGGAAGAGGCGCGGAAGGCTGCTGCTTCCTCTTCCGAGTAGTCCGTGTAGTCCGAGTCCGAGTCCGAGT